>NZ_JCAFSV010000004.1:0-334790 GCF_059369595.1 Stenotrophomonas sp. YJH_SMC_25
AAGGTTACTGCGTTGTCGGCTTGTTGTGCTCGGTGGTTGGCAGCGAACTGGGCAGGCGGGATTCGACCGCAGCTGCTGTGTGGTCGCACCTGGTTGTAGTCGCGTCGCCAGTCGGCGATGACCTGGCGGGCTTGGGCGAGCTCATTCATCTCTCGCCGGCCACTTTGGATGTGTTTGCCCGCTACGTGCAAGACGGCGATCAAGCTCCCGAGTCAGGCGGGCTACTTCTTGGGACAGTTCATGGCGAGCATCTGATCATTGAACAGGCCACAGCCCCAACTATCTGGGACCTCAGGCTGCGCACCTTTTTTCACCGCTCCCCATTCGGTCATGCCAAGCTTGCCCTTGATCGCTGGCGCGCCTCACGTGGCACGGTACGATATCTGGGCGAATGGCACACCCACCCGGAGGACTACCCGACCCCGTCCGGATTGGACCGCTCGGAATGGCGCCGACTGGCTACGGGGAGAAAAGACAAGCGACCGCAGCTTTCGATCATTGTCGGGAGGCAAGGTCTCCACGTCGAGCTGGTTCATGGAGACGGTAATGGCGACCTCTTTCAGCCCCACCGATAAAAAAATGCGTTGACCCATGAAGCCGCAAGCTTTGAAGCTCAAAGAGGGGACAAGCGGCGAGGGGGACTGGCCACTAGTCAGAAGCCTTGCAGCGACTGTTCTGGGTGTTGCGGACCACGAGTTGGCCTGTTGCGCTTAGGAGCCTGAGTCGCGCAACACAAGGCTCGATGCAAAAGGCGCAACAGATTAATGTGCTATATCGGCAAAAACGCTTTTAAATTTAGTCCGTTACTGATGCAACACTAAACATACCTACCAAGATTGCGAAATACCGTATCCGTACTTGGTGGTCCCTGACCTGCAACATTGCGCGGGAATGGCGACTGATGATGGCTGAGGCGGCTCCCCGGGTCTCAGCTGCACGGAAAGCTTCGACCACGGCGAAATCCAGCGTCATCTACCTAGCCGAAGCGCTCAGAATTCGCCGGGAACGACGGTTCGGCGTGCGTGATCCCGGCTCCGACGCCGCGACGTCCAATGTGGTCTACATGAGTCGCGGGTCGAAGTCACGCCAGCGCGAGTGAAGCGCTTCCTTAGGGGCGATGCCCCTACCCAGCCGCGCTGATCGAGATTTGCTTGCCCGGTGTTTGGTCTGCAGAATACAGGCTCCTGGCGAGCAGATGGAACTTATGAAATCCACGGACGTTTTCACTCCACAGCAGATTCCGACGGTGACGCTTGTAACGGATCACTTGAGCGAAATGAGCAAGACGTACAAGAGAGCAATTCCGCAAGGAAAGCTGATCAGAGTCGTAGGTCCTTCCAAGTCCGGAAAGACCGTTTTCATTCAGAGTGCTGCGGGTGACGGGAACATAATCTCAATCACTGGTGCTGGTGTCACTAGCCCTGACATTCTATGGACCCGTGTACTTCATGCGATTGGCAGCGATGTTGCAGTCGCCACCGAGAGAAGTGAATCAAAGGGCGGCGGATACAAGGTAGGAACAAAGGTCGAAGGGAGCGTATTTGTCGCAAAGGCGGATGCATCAGGCGAACTATCTAGAGATCGAGGAAGTTCGGCGGCTGTGACTCAGGACAAGGCCGTTGATCTTTACCAGCTAGTGGTCCAGGAGCTCGCGGGTAGCGGCCTCACCATCTTCGTAGATGACTTCCACTACGTTCCGAGTGAGGTCCAGGTCTCACTGGCCAGACAGATTAAGCAGGCCGTTCAAGCTGGTGTTCAAATCGCGGCTGCGGCCGTGCCATTCCGGTCTGAGGATGTTCTTCGTGCTAATGACGATCTTCAGGGGCGGATCGAAGACTTTGACTTCAAATACTGGTCAAGCACGGAACTGGTGCGGATAGCAAAGCTCGGATTCGTAGAGCTAAACATCAACTGTTCGGAAGCGTACGCATTGCGGCTGGCAAGTGAAGCCGCAGGCTCACCTCAACTGATGCAGTCACTCTGCTTGGAAACCTGCTTTGCATTAGATGTCGATGAAAAGAGCGATCAGTCCAAAGACATTCCCGATAACGAAGATTTCTTCACTTTGGTGTGTAGCCGCGTTGCTGCGGGAGTGGACTTCAGTACAACCATCTCGGTTATGAAGGACGGCCCGCTGACACGCGGTAGTGCACGAAAAGCATACGTTCTCCATGACGGAACTGCCGCCGACGTATACCAGATTCTGGTCAGAGCAATTGCGCTGGATCCGCCTTCCCTGCACTTCAGCTATGCGGAGATGCAATCTCGAGTTGCGAGTGTCTGTAATGGCGCTGCCCCGCACTTTGCGGATCCCTGCTCTCACATGGCAAGGCTCGTTAATGACCGTTTTGAGGCAGACAAGATCGACTGGGATGCCGAGCTGCACATGCTTAGCATCCGGGATCCATATCTCCTCTTCGGGGTTCGTTGGGGGCGCGGCGCACCGCCGCGATGACCGAGAACAGTGCTCTTAGCTTCAATGAGAGCGCTGTTCGCGACATCGAAGCCAGTCGCCTCTGGGAGATAAGACTTGCTCCCAGCCATTCGATAGCTTTCGCATTGCCTGACCGCCAATGCAGGCCATTCCTGAGCGCTTGGCTTCATCCGTACCCATCGCAGGCAATGCAACCACATCAGTCGATGGCTGAGGGCGTCCTGCCTGCCTGGACTCGCCTTGTAGAACATTGGCCTCAAGCCCGTCGCAAAGCGGCTTCATGCCAGGATGCGGATGCTTCGGCCAACGATACTGCTCACAGTTGAATGGCGTCGTGCCTGCTGCCATCGAATTGTGCGCGGGCCTTGGTGCGGCTGGAAGCGGCTTTGGAGCTGACCCCCTTGCAGAGTGAATCTGCTGCGCCGACGCGGCACCAGTGGCCGCGAACATCAGGCATATGACCCCAAGTCGAATATCCATATTCCCTCCAGATTCGGAGGAATGCTACTCGATTTCAGTGATATGAGTGACGCGTCACATCAACCTGTCGCATCAGAAGCTGGCGGAGTAAGGCTTGGATTCCGGAAACGTTCCCATCGGGCGATCACCGACGCGCACCAGCGTGCTTCCGTTCGCGGTAGACGTGCCCTGCCCGCCACTGACGCGGACGCCGGCGCCGGCCTCGCTCCCTGCGGTCGCAAGGTCCGCGCCCGCGTCGTCTAGGCGATATAGGCGCGAATCCACGTCACGTTGCGGCGCCTGACGCGGTCATCCGATGACAATCGCGGTGAAATGCTAGGTCGCGGTGAAATGCTAGGCGGTCAGCTTGACCCTGTAGGCGAACTTGCCTGCGGTTACCGCCGGCTCGCTTCGGATTGCCCGCCTTTCGGTAGTTTTCAATCTATTTTTTCCGAACGGTTAGAAGTGGCGCACCGGCTCCGCCCACCCCATGCTTGGGAATCAGGCTGTTTGTCTCTTCATCAAATATCCAGCTTGTAAGTTTTCTCATGCCGACATCAATGTCAGGAGGCGATACTTCAGAGCCCAGCCTCCTTAGTACGAGGGCGCTATCTGCTGTAGGGTGTGAGCGATACATATCTTTCGCGGAATTTTCGATGCCGACACGATTGGGGTGGCTAGTATCCTTGGCCGCCCTCGCATAGTACGCAAAGCAAATTGCTTCAAGACTGGAATCTCTGCGGCAACGGAAGTCGCTCATGGCTGTTGTATAGAAGCGGTCGCCCGCTTCAAAGTCTCCCTGCTTCATGGCTATGAGGCCATAAGTTGCCAGCGCGATAGGCTCGTACTTTGCAGGCGCAATTCTGAGCAGGCGCCTCAGAGTTGCCCTGGCCTCTTCATAGTGGCCGGAATTGGCTAGCGCATAACTAAGATTGGTAAGAAGTCCTGCGTCATTTGGATCGGCAACGAGCCCCTGTCGTGCAAACTTCTCCGCCTTTGCATAGTCACATTGCACGGCATACAAAGTGGTTAGAAAGTGAAGTGGGCGACTTGAAAATGGCTCCTCGTCATGCCAGAGGCTTGCGTGCTCCTGGGCATCCTCAACTCGTAGGGAATTCCAGGCCAAAAGGGTCTGGGCTTCCTGCGCTACAATGACAGCATTGCGCTGCGTGGAGCTTGAGGCGATCTCAATACCCAATTGTCTTTGCTCGGTCACGGCCTGAGCAAGAACATTGTCGTTGGGCTGGAGCAATGCGAGCCGGAAAAACTCACGCGCTCGCTTGAGATTTCCCGACTTGAGCTCAAGGCTGCCGATTGCGCAGGCGAGCTCTGATAGGTCTGCCGCACTAGCCTTTCCGTCCTTAAGGAACTTCACTCCTTTGCTGGCGAACTTGGAGTCAACGCCGGCAACCTCGGAAAGAGCTATCTCAGTCGCCATGAGCCAGGGGTCGAACGGCGTGCGCTCATGCTTGCCGATTAGGCGTAACGCATCGGAGACCTTCTCGGTCTTCTTATCGCTTTTGTCCAGGTGGACATTAAGCCTAGCCAGCGTTCTGAGCACCAAACGGCTGTTCGGCGAAAGTGAGAGCGCGGTCTTTACCGTGCGCTCCGCTCGCAGGCCGTTTCCCGTGGAGACTTGGTGCTGCGCAAGATCCAACAGGGCCAATGGATTCTCTGGATTGGCGCGGAGAATGCTCCTCAGGTCAGCGACACGCTGCTGATTGCTAAGCGTTCCACTTGGTGAAGATTTATCTTCATGCTCCGCCATTCGAGCAAAGAACGACTGCTGTACCTGGCCAAGTTCAAAGCCGTCACGGATGGCCTTGCGGACTATGTCTATCACCTTCGGCTTAAGTTCTGGATCAGCAACAAAGGTCAGTAGATCTCCAAGAGACCCGCTTGTTTTATTGACTGACCAATTATCGACTGTTGCAGAAAATCGCTCTTCATCCAAGGTAAAGGGCGTTGCAGCCCTTCCCGATTTGCCGCCAGCTTCCCTTTGCTCAAGCGTCGCCGACATCCGGCGCCACCGCGGGATCAGTCTACGTGGAGGAAGGCTCATTTTCATGCCGCGACCCTTCTTTCTTCAATTTCCATGCGTTTAGCTAGCCGATATAGCTTCTGATGAAATCTGTCGATGCCAACTACTCCCTGCTTACGAGCCGCTCTATCACCGCGCTGACTCGGGTCTGGCTGGGTCATGTCCACAAGCATCGCCCGCAACTCTTCACTAACTTGAGGAGGCAGGCTCGGAAAAACATGAAGTGCAAGGACTTTTCCAATTGACTGTTTCAGGACATCAACAAGTTCCGGCGTAAAGCCGCCTCGGTATATGCCTGGCGTGAATTGTTCGGGAAGTTCGGCTCTGATTAGGCTATTGAGCGGTACGCCGGTATAGAGAAAGACCAGCAACCCACCAAGCTGATAAAGATCTGCGGCCTCACGCTCATCCTGCCACTGAGAAGATGTGTATCCGTACCACTTCTCGGGCGGGGCGTACCCCCTGTCGCCGGGCCAGCAAAGTCCATCGAATGGACCATTGAAGCCCTTCCTAACGGACCGACCTAAGTCACCAAGCTTCATGACATGTGCGCGCGATAGTGAATCAGCCAAGGCGATTACGTTAGAAGGCTTTACATCCAGGTGCGCGATGCCTCTTCGGTGCAACTGATCCAGGCCGAGCGCGACGTCACGCAGCACCATCAGGCGCCAGGAATGCTTGGGTGATTGACCAAAGTCAAAGTTCGCGCGGAGATCACCTTTGCCGATCTCAAATACAAAGCAGCATACCTTTTTCGAATGGTCGCCCTGATCTTCAGTGAGCACAAGATCTTCGTAATCGAGCAGAGTCACAACTCGAGACATTGCCTCGTCCTTACAAAACTTCATCAGATCGCGCTCCCAAAGCACGGCTGACGTCAGTGCATTAAGTACTTCGATGAAGTTCGTTTCCCCAAAGGCCCTTCTAAAATCGATTGCCTTGACGAAGGCGGGATTGCCGTCCTTTGAAGCTGAGTAGCTAACGCCAAAGTCCCCCCCCCTGTTGCACCTTTTGGTTTGACGAGAAGTTTCTCAATGAACCACCCACTCTTCAGCGTGAGGCCCTCCAGCCTCTCGGCCGGTGACGTCGTAGCATCCATGTCTTTCCCCCTGTCTGTCTCAGGCAGCATATCTAAACCCGCAAGCCTCACTGACTTTTGCGGCGGCTGGCTCTTCGATTCTACATCCACTGTCGGATCACTCACTGCCGGATCAGTATCGCGACTTCCCACGACTAAAAGTCGGGGGCGAGCGAGGGCGAGCGTTAAGGCAGCAAAAAAAAGGGGGGCAGGCCCAGCGCCGTAACGGAAAGCGCCAAGGACGACCAAATGAGGGGGTGACGCCGCAGAACCCAACCTGATTAACGTGACGCGTCACGCCCGTTCACCCCACCCCATTGGCGCCCCACCCCTCCCCCACTATAGTTCCACCCCTCACAAGGACGAGACGGCACACATGCCCTATATCGGAATCGGAATCCACGTACTGGCAGCCATCTACTTCGCGGTGCACGCCATCCGCTCGGGCCAGAGCCTCTACTGGCTCATCCTGCTCTTCTCGTTCCCACTGCTCGGCAGTATCGTCTACTTCCTGGCGATCTACTTCCCCGAAGTCCGGCACTCGCGCGGCGCTCGGCAGGTCGTCCGTTCCGCCAAGCAGTTGATGGACCCGGGCCAGGACCTGCGCAACGCTCGCACCGAACTGGCGCGCACGCCTACCGTGCAGAACCGGGTTCGCCTGGGCATGACGCTGCTGGATGCCGGCCAGGCCGAGGAAGCCAGGAGCCTGCTTGAACAGGCAGCCAGCTCGCCGCTGGGCGACGATGCCTACATCCTGACCGGCCTTGCCCGTGCCCGCCTCGACTCAGGGCACGCTGCGCTTGCGGTGGAGACGCTGGACGGCCTCTTCGCACGCCACCCGGACGTGCGCCGCAAACCGGAACAGACCTTGCTGTACGCGCAGGCACTGGCGGCTGCCCAAGCGCCCGGCACCCGTGCCGCGTTCGAGCGCGCTGTTGAATGCGGAAACGATGCGGCCGCTCGCTGCCTCTACGCCGAATGGCTGATGGCGCAGCCGCAACCCGACGATCGCGAGCAGGCCCGCAGCCTGTTCGCCAGCATCATCGACGATGCCCAGCATTGGTCGCGCCACGCACGGAGCCACAATGCGACATGGCTGGAGCGGACCAAGGTTCCGTTGAAGGCCTACTGACGCCTGGCAGCCTTTGGCAATCCTGTCGCATTCGCCTCGCTCAATGCCTCGCCGGGCGGATGCCGACACTCGCTAGGCTTGCACCACCGACATCGCCGATAGCGTTGTAGCGCAAGGCTCCAGCCTGGTTGCGCCGTATGCAACGATTCTGAAAATGTTGAAAGTGGTGACGTCATCAGCCCTACTGCATTGGCATCACGCATAGGTCCGCGTATTCCTTGCCCTGCCACCGTGCATCGGTGGTCGGGATTCGAAACCCCGGTTGTGTGGATGTTGCTCGCACTTGCCAGCCGGCACTGCTTCGCGCGGTGCCGGCTGGCAATCCGTCAGTCGGCTATGGCGGGCGGTGCGTGGAGGCCTTGCGCCTGCCCGGTCATCCACACACGGGGTTTCGAACCACGCATCGTCCGCCACCTTTATCGGTGGCGGCTTCTGCATGCACGCAAGGAGCCCTGTCATGACCCAGCCCCCCTCCCCTGCCCCGCACCCCATCCACGACGCGTCTGCGAACAGCCCCGCGCTGGATCCGAACACGCTCATCGCCCTGCTGCACAGCATCGGCGCCGGCGCCGCCTCCGATGGTCAACCGTGGCCAGAGCGCCATCAGATGCCGGGCCGGCGCATCGCCTTGGCGGATACCGATTGCTCGCTGGCCGGGCTTCGCGTGGTCCTGGAGATTCTGCTGGCCGCGCAGCGCGCCCGCGAAAATGGCGAGCTGGAGCAGTACGTCGGCCCGCGCGTGATGGAGGGGCTGATCATGGCCGGAATCGGCCTTACCGCACACGCCAGTACCCGACTGCATCCGGAGGGCTGAGTGGGGTGGTGCCGCTGGGCGGCCAACGCGCTCTGTCTTGTGGTGGTGGTTGCGGCACAGGCGCTGTGGCCGGCGCCGCCGGTGCCCTCGCCTGTCGCGTTCCAAAGCATCAACGATGATCGATTCTCACAACTGCGCCGCCAAGCCGTGCAGTTCGTGGAGGCTCGGCCACGACAGGGCTTCCAGTTCGTTGAACGGCAACGGGATGTCGCTTTCCAGATTCGCTGCAACGGCGTTCCGGTGCTCTTGCTGGAGAGGCGCCCGCAACATCTGCTGTTGTGGACCTCGCTGGACGCGAGGCAGCGGGCGCCCGCCGTTGTGCGGTTGCGGGCGCTCCTCCAATGGCAGGTGGAGCCGTTGGACTACCTGGAGCAGGTACTGGCTGGCGTGCCGGAGCCTGTTCTGTTGGATCGGGTGCTGCAGATTCTTGCTGGTGATGCGCCTGATGGGGCGCGATGTGGCGTGCCGTAGCCGAGCATGGCCCGACTCTACAGGGCTGGGGGCAGCGAGGGTTCGGGCCTCCAGCCCTGCCGCTCGTCACCTGCGCTCAGTGATCATGCGAGTCACCTCCCGGCATCGATCCAGCCCGCATCGCGCGCACGCGCAAGATCTTCTGGGGTATCGATATCCAGGCCCAGCTCCGGCGCTTGAAAGGCATGCACGGCATTGCTGGGAAGCTGCCTCAAGCGCGTTCCGAAGCCGCGGTCACCGGCTGCACCGACGTGGGCAAACCAGGCACGCGGCACTACTGCAGGAATGCCAAGCGCGTCTCCATGACGGGTGCCAGCGCACCCCGACGCCGAAGCGCGGGCACCCGAAAGCAGCGCCTGCAGATGGGAGCGCTCGATTGCGGGCTGGTCGCATGCCACGACCATCACCGCGGTCACCGTGGGCAGCAGGTGCGCGCCGGCAACCTGCAGACTGCTCGCCAGGCCGCGTTCCCAGTGGTGGTTGGTTACCGGAGTGGCGTCCAGCCCGGCAATGCTGGATGTCACGGCCTGTGCGTTTGCGCCCACCACGACCAGCACCTGCGCTGGCACGAGCTCGCGCGCCAACCGCACCACGCGATGTACCAGGGTCTCGCCCTGCCGGGTCAGAAGCTGCTTGGGCTGGCCAAGTCGGGTGCTCCCGCCGGCAGCCAGCACGACGACCGCATGCGCGTCAGTCACGTGCCGTGCGCGCTTCGCCATTGCTGCAGCTGCGCGGCGATGCTGAGCGAAATCGCCTCTGGCCCTCGCCCGCCGATGTTCAGGCCGACCGGTGATCGAAGTCTCGGGGAAAGGCGGTGGCGCTGATCCGGTGTCAGCAGCTTGAACAGGTCCTCGCGCCTTCGCCGCGGACCCAGCAGTCCAATGAACGCGACGTTGGTATCAGCCAGGGCCACCAGCGCCTCCCGGTCCAGTTCGAAATCGTGATGCATCACCAGTGCTGCATCGCAACGGTCGCCATGAAGGGCCTCGGCCGGGCTGGTCTGAAGATGCGCATCCGCGCACTGCCCGGCTGAGGCCCAGCGCGCTCGCCGTTCGGCCACGCTGACCCGCCAGCCCAGGCCCCGCAGCAACGGAACCAGGGAGGGTGTTTCGGGACCGCCCCCCAACACCAGGGCCCGCGGAAGCCGGAGCAACGGCAAACGCCACGCACCCTCGCCAAAGGGCTGCGTACCATCCATCGGATGCAGCTGCCACGCCTGCTCGTGATGGCCGGCACGGAAAATGACCTGCCCCGACGTGCGAAGGTCGCGCTGGAGTGACACACCCTCGCGCAACCAAGCCTCGATGACGTCGTCGATGCCGGCCATGGCACGCAATGGCAGGAGCGCAATCCGCAGCCGGCCGCGGCAGCCGAGCGCAGACCCGCTCAACAGGTGGTCGTCACTGCGGGTGTCGATCTCGATCCAGTCGACCCGCCCTGCCGCGCTCACCTGCTCCGCGCGTCGCGCGAGCTCCGGCTCCAGGCATCCGCCGCTCAGCCAGCCGACCTGGCTGCCGTTGCAGAACAGCACCATGTCGCCGGCACCGGCGTAAGTGGAGCCATCGGTTTCCAGCACCAGCGCGAGCACGGCGTGCTCCCCCGCGCGCACGCGCGTCAAGGCCGTCTCGAGCACGCCGCGCGGGCTGCCTTCGGTGAGGAAGCTCGGCGCTGCGGACAGGTCCTCGGCAAGATCGCCGGGCTCCCCTCCGCCCGCGGCGGAGGCCTCCAGAGTGGTCGAGGCTGCGGGACGGTCCATGCGCAAGGGTCAGCCCACGTCGGGCAAGCCGGGCAGCAGCTTGTCCAGGGTAATGGGATAGTTGCGCACGCGCACGCCGGTTGCGTTGTAGACCGCATTGGCGATCGCGGCGCCGACCCCACAGATGCCCAGTTCACCCACACCCTTGGCCTTCATCGGCGAGATCACCGGATCCAGCGTGTCGAGGAAGACCACTTCCTGGTACGGGATGTCGGCATGCACGGGAACCTCGTAGCCGGCCAGGTCGTGGTTGATGAACAAGCCAAGCCGTTTGTCGACCACCAGCTCCTCCATGAGGGTCGCGCCCGCACCCATCACCATCCCGCCGATGACCTGGCTGCGTGCGGAGAGCGGATTAAGGATCCGGCCGCCATCGCATACGGCAAGCATGCGGCGTATGCGCGTCTCTCCAGTGTAAGCATGCACGGCGACCTCGCAGAAATGCCCTGCGTAGGTGCCGACGTCGTAGCCTTGTTTGAAGTCGCCGAAGGCAATGCCGTCCTCCGCCGACAGTGTGCCCGCCTCCGCCAGCTTGATGGTCCGCCCACCCGCCTGGATGCGGCCATTGGCGAAGTCTGCGGTGTCGCCGTCGAAGCCCAGTTTCTCGCCCACCTTGCGGCGCAGGCTGACGCACGCCGCGTACACGCCTGCGGTGGAGCTCGCCGCGCCCCACTGGCCGCCGGAACCGGCGGAGGCGGGATGACGGGAGTCGCCGAGGGTCACCTGGACCCGCTCCAGCGGCACGCCCATGGTCTCGGCTGCCGTCTGCGCGATGATCGTGTAGGAGCCGGTGCCGATGTCGGTCATGTCGGTCTCGACAATCACCCCGCCCTGGCCGTCAAGCCGCACCCGCGCCGCCGACTTCATCGTCGGTGCGCCGCGATAGCCCGCAGACACGCCCATGCCGACCAGCCAGTGCCCTTCCCTGACCTGCGCCGGCCTGGCGCTGCGCTTGTTCCAGTGGAAGCGCTCCGCACCTTCGCGCAGGCAGCGCACCAGGTTGCGGTCGGAGAACTTCTTGGACGGATCGCCGGGCACGACTTCGGGCTCGTTGAGGATGCGGAACGCGATCGGGTCGAGGCCCAGCTTCTCGGCCATTTCATCCATCGCCACTTCCAGCGCCATGTGGCCCGGTGCTTCGCCCGGTGCGCGCATCGCATTGCCTTCGGGCATGTCGAGCGTGGCGATGTAGTTGGCCACCAGGCGGTTGGCGCCCGCATAGAGCTTGGGCGTCTGCAGGGTGCCGTTTTCGCCGTCCTCGCCGTTGATGTTGCCCGACCAGTTCTCGTGGGCGATGGCGGAGATCCGGCCATCCTTTCCGCAGCCGATCCGCACGCGCTGGAGGGTGGCGTGCCGGTGCGTGGTGTTGTTGGGCATCAACGGGCGTTGCAGCGCGATCTTCACCGGTCGCCCGACCTGCTTGGCCGCCAACGCGGCCAGCACCGCGTCGGCACGGATGAACAGCTTGCCGCCGAAGCCGCCGCCGATATAGGGCGAGTCCACGCGCACCTTGGCAGGATCGATGCCGAGGATCGCCGCCATGCCCTGCCTGGCCCAGTCGATCATCTGGTTCGCCGTCCACAACGTGAGCGTGTCACCCTCCCAGGCGGCGATGGTGGCGTGCGGCTCCATCATCGAATGACTTTCGTCGGAGGTGTGGTACGTTTCGTCGAGCTTGACCGCCGCGCTCGCGTAAGCGGTGTCGAAATCGCCGAGCGTCTGCCGGTCAGGCTTGCCACCGCGCCCCTTTGCCAGCGGCGCGGACGGTGCCAGTGCGGGAAAATCGAAGCGGCCCTTGCCGCGCTCGTAGCGGGTACGGATCAACGCCGCGGCGGCGCGGGCCTGCTCGAAGGTCTCTGCCACCACGCAGGCGATGGCCTGGTGGTAGTGGGCCACTTCGGGTCCGCCGAACAACGGTGCATTGTTCCAGTTCGATGTGCCGACCGGCTTGGTTTCCGGTGCGGTGATGACCGCCAGTACGCCGGGCGCGGCACGCGCGCGGGAGGTATCCATCGAAATGATGCGCCCCTTGCCGATGCCCGCGCCGACGATGTAGCCGTAGGCCTGGTTCGGCGCCACGTCATGGCGCTCGTAGGCATAGGGGGCGTTGCCGGTGGTCTTGCGTGGACCGTCGATGCGCGGCGTCGACTTGCCGACGACCTTGGCCTTGTCGAACAGGTTGTCGCCGGCGGGGGCGTTGAATTCAAGGGGCATCAGCGCTCTCCTTCCACCAGCACCGCTGCGAGGGTGCGCTCGGCGAGCGCGATCTTGAACGCGTTCTCCGGCGTCGGACGGGCACCGGCGAACACCTGCCGGGTCGCGGCCTTCACGCCGTCGCGCAGCAGGGGTTCGGCTGCCTCGACGCGCCACGGCTTCGGAGCGACCCCGCCGAAGGCGAACCGCGCCGAGCCGTCTCGCTGCACGACCGCGGCGACCGACACCAGTGCGAACGCATAGGACGCGCGGTCACGTACCTTGTGGTACACGTGCCGACCGCCCAGGGGTTCTGGCAGCGTGACGTGGGTGATCAGCTCACCGCGCTGCAGCACGTTGTCCTGCTGCGGCCTGTCGCCGGGGGAACGATGGAAATCGGCAATCGGGATGCTGCGCGTACTGCCGTCACCCCTGACGGTCTGGATCGAGGCGTCCAGCACCCGCAGGGCCACCGCCATGTCGCCCGGATAGGTCGCGATGCAGCTGTCCGAGGTGCCGATCACGCCCATCTGCCGGGAGAAACCCTCGAGTGCGCCGCAGCCGGATCCGGGCAGGCGCTTGTTGCAGGGCAGATTGGGGTCGTAGAAATACGGGCAGCGCGTGCGCTGCAGCAGGTTGCCGCCGGTGGTGGCTTTGTTGCGCAACTGCCCGGAGGCACCTGCCACGATCGCGCGGGTCAGCACCGCGTAGTCGCGGCGCACGCGCTCATGCGAGGCCAGTGCGGTATTGGTGACCAGCGTGCCGATGCGCAGGCCGCCCTCGTCGGTGGGTTCGATCCTGTCCAGGCCGATGTCCTGCACATCGACCAGGTGCGCTGGCGTCTCGACCTCCAGCTTCATCAGGTCGAGCAGGTTGGTCCCTCCGGCCAGGAACTTCGCGCCCTCGGTACCGGCGACGGCCCTGGCGGCCTCGGCCGGGGATTTCGCGCGTTCGTAACTGAAGGCCCTCATGACCGCCTCCCTGCAGAGGTCACGCCAGCGACCTCTTCCATCGCCTCGGCAATGTTGGAATAGGCCCCGCAGCGGCAGAGGTTGCCGCTCATGCGTTCGCGCATTTCCATGTTGGTGGCCCGGGGCCGTGCGCTGACATCCGCCTGCACATGGCTGGGCACACCCCGCTTGATCTCGTCCAGTACCGCCACCGCCGAACAGATCTGCCCCGGCGTGCAATACCCGCACTGGTAGCCATCATGCTTGATGAAAGCGGCCTGCATCGGATGCAGGTCATCGGGAGTTCCGAGGCCTTCGATGGTAGTGATGGCATCGCCCTGGTGCTGCACCGCCAGGCTGAGGCAGGCATTGATGCGTTCACCGTTGACCAGCACGGTGCAGGCACCGCATTGACCGTGGTCGCAGCCCTTCTTGGTCCCGGTCAACTTCAGATGTTCGCGCAGGGCATCGAGCAGCGTGGTCCGGGTGTCGAGTTCAAGCTCCCGCCGCTTGCCGTTGACGGTGAAGGCCACCGTGCTGATGACCGGCGGCCTGGGCGGCGGGGGCGTCGCCAGTTCGGCGGCGAGCGATGATGCCCCCGGTGCGGCGGACATCGCCACGGTCGTGACGCCGCCAGCGATCACCTGCCGACGCGTCAGCTTCATTCCTTCATCACAACTTGGCACAGTGACCTCCTGGCGTTCGGGGAACCCCCGTGGCTGGATGGACGCGCTCACACTACCCAAAGGCCACTATGCCCATCTGCGGGGTACAGATCTGTGAAGTCGGCGAAATGTACGAACATGATGCAGCACGCCCGAAGAAATCGGCTGTATCCAGCCACAGCGGGGCACTCTTGAGCCATGCGTATGCCTCACTGGAAGACTCACAGTCCTGTTTGTCCCTCAGCATGAAGAACATGATGGCCCGACGCTACAAAGGCGTTGGCTGGGAGGACTCGGGTTCGTGGATGGAGCCCTCCAACAAGGCAACGTAGGTATCGAGCCTGGTGCGAAGGCCGATCAGCATCCAGCCCAGCAGGTACAGCAGCACCATGGCGAAGATCAGTAGTGCACCCAGCGGGCCAACATCGAAAGCGCCCGCCCAGTCGCCCCATTTCCAGCCGCGGAACTGCAGATAGAGGGCAATCAGCAATGGAAATGGTCCCAGCCGCTGCAGGCCGCCATACATCATGCCCATGCGCTCAATCATGTTTGTGCGCAAGGTGCTGACGAACTTGAGTCGCCGCTCGCGCTGGACGCGCGGGAATCCGTGAAGCTCGCTCACCACCGCTTGCCAGTGAGCGAAGTCTTCATCCATCTCCCGGGCGTGCGAGAGCCGCGGCTGGCTGAACTGGCGAATGCCCCTGCGGGCGGCCAGTACGCCACCGACAATGAAGCCTCCGATTTCGATTGCCAGGCAGGCAACAACCACCTGGAGCACTACGCCAAGAGGCAGCCATCGATCCGGAAGCTGACCCATGAGAATGCCGATGATCGCCGCACCCACGCCGATGCGAAACGCCCACGTCTCCACCCTGCCCGCCTTGGGGTAGATGCTGTGCTCAACCAGTCCCTGCACCCGCTGGTAGAGCCAGTGGAATGTCAGTTCCTGCGAATCGGTCTTTGCCGGCGGATCGAATCCGCCCCCTGCCTGCATGTCCATTGCGCCCCCTGCCCCGGCCGGCGCAGATGCCGGCCGCCCCATCGTACCTGAGCACGCTTCGGGAGGCGCCTCAGCGGGAATCACATACCCAGCTCAGACAACCCCGGATGATCATCCGGGCGACGCCCCAGCGGCCAATGGAACTTGCGGTCGCTCTCCTTGATCGGTAGGTCGTTGATGCTCGAGAAGCGGCGCTGCATCAGGCCGTCCTCTCCGAATTCCCAGTTCTCGTTGCCATAGGAGCGGAACCAGTTGCCGGAGTCGTCGTGCCATTCGTAGGCGTACCGGACAGCAATTCGGTTTTCGGTAAAGGCCCAGAGCTCCTTGATCAGGCGGTACCCGAGCTCCTTGTTCCATTTGCGTGCCAGGAACTGGCGGGCTTCTTCCCGGCCGTTGGTGAATTCGGCGCGGTTACGCCACTGGGTGTCGAGCGAATAGGCAAGCGAGACCTTGTCGGCGTCGCGGGAGTTCCAGCCATCCTCGGCAAGGCGCACCTTCTGCATGGCCGATTCAAGGGTGAACGGAGGAAGCGGCGGACGGGGGTGTTCAGCGGACACGGGGAGACCTCCAATTGAGATGGATACACGAGTTGCTTCAAACGATCTGGCGTACCGAGGCGCTAACGCCTGGCCTGTTCCAGCAACAGCTTCGCGACATCCTTCGCGGTGTCTGCGGCGCCGTAATCACCCATCACGCGCGACAGGGTGATGGCGCCTTCCATCAGGACCAGCAGCTGACGGGCCAGTACCGCCGGCTGCTCCACATCCAGTTGTCCGGTAAGTTCCAATGTGTAATCGAGCAACTTCTGCTTGTGGTTCCGGGCGATCTCCCGGATCGGATCGGCCGGGTCACCGACCTCGCCCGCAGTATTGATGAACGCACAACCGCGATAGCCCTCGGACTGGAACCAGCTCTTGAGCACGGTGAACATGCCGAGGATCCGCGCTTCCGGAGTGTCCGCCTTGTCGCACTCCTGCCGGAACCAGGCCAGCCATCGCACATCGCGCGCCTTCAACGCGGCGGCGGCCACGTCGTCCTTGTTCTGGAAATGGCGGTAGATGCTCTTCCGCGCCACGCCCGAGGTCGTCACCAACAGGTCCATGCCGGTGGCGTGGATCCCGTTCTGGTAGATCAGTGCCTCGGCCGTGGCCAGGATCTTCTGTTGGGTGTCGGTGGTGGCCTTGCTCATGGCCACAAGGTAGAACGATCATTCTCCCTCGTCAACAGACGGGCGATTCGTGCGAGCACATCGGTGCAAGACGATCTATCAAGAAATCCGGACAGTGCATCACCCGGACGCCTGATTGCAGGCGCAAAGTACGTCTCACCACCCACCCATGAGAGTCCCCGCATGAATACCTTCGCCCGCTCACTGGCCGTTGCCGCCCTCACCCTCTCGGTCCAGGCCGGCCTGTCCGCACAGGCCGCCGAGCCGGCCAAGCCGGCGGCGGTCACCGCCATCGCGCGAACCGCCAGCTACATCACCACCGCCGATGGTGTGCAGCTGTACTTCAAGGACTGGGGCCCGAAGGACGGCCCGGTCGTGACCTTCAGCCACGGCTGGCCGTTGAACTCGGACAGCTGGGAATCCCAGATGATCTTCCTGGCCGATCATGGCTACCGTGTCATCGCGCATGACCGTCGCGGCCACGGGCGTTCCAGCCAGCCGTGGGACGGCAATGACATGGATCACTACGCCGATGACCTTGCCACCGTGATCAATACGCTGGACCTGCACGATGTCACCCTGGTGGGCTTCTCCACCGGTGGTGGCGAAGTGGCGCGCTACATCGGCCGGCATGGCACCGGGCGAGTGAAGAAGGCCGTGCTGATCAGCTCGGTGCCGCCGTTCATGCTGAAGACCGCCGACAACCCCAACGGCCTGCCGATCGAAGTGTTCGATGGCATCCGCAAGGCACAGATGGACAACCGCGCCCAGTTGTACAAAGACATTCCGTCGGGCCCGTTCTATGGCTTCAACCGCCCTGGCGCGAAGGTGTCGCAGGGGCTGATCGATGCGTGGTGGATGCAGGGCATGCAGGGCGGCCACAAGAACACCTACGATTCGATCGCCGCGTTCTCGGCCACCGATTTCCGCGCGGACCTGAAGAAGTTCGATGTGCCCACCCTGGTGATCCACGGCGATGACGACCAGATCGTGCCGATCGATATCTCCGGCCGCCAATCGGCAAAGCTGATCAAAGGCGCCAGGCTGATTGTCTACCCGGGTGCGCCGCACGGCCTGACCGATACCCACAAGGACAAGGTCAACCAGGACCTGCTGACGTTCCTGCAGGAAAGGTGAGCAACAGGGGCTCCGGCACTGCGCCGGAGCCCGTTTCATCCTGCAGAGTGCGGCCTCCATGCAGGCCTTTTCGTGTCGGACATCGGCACCCGGGCATGGCTCGGCTCCGCACAGGTCCCCGCAAAGACGAACTCAGTCCGCCCCGCCCCGTGCGTTGCGCCGCAGGGACTGCGGGGGCTGGCCGAAGGTGCGTAGGAACGCTCTTCGCATGCGTTCGGTGTCAACGAAGCCCGTTTCGGCCGCGACTTCATCCATCGTGCAGCGGCTCTGCTCGATCAGCACGCGAGCGGCCTCCACGCGCAGGCTCTCCACCGCCTTCGCAGGGGATTGCCCGGTTTCTTCGCGGAACGCGCGACTGAACTGACGGGTGCTGAGATGTGCGGCCTGGGCCAGTTCTTCAACCGACAAGGTGGCACGCAGGTTGCCACGCGCGAAGGTCAACGCATTCTGGATGCGATCGGACCGGGCATCCAGCTCGAGCAGCACCGAATGCTGGGACTGCCCGCCTCCACGGCGGTGATAGACCACCAGCTTCCGGGCCACCGCCCTGGACAACTCCGCACCGAAGTCGTTCTCGATCATGCCAAGCGCCAGGTCCAGCCCCGCGCTCATGCCGGCGGAAGTCCAGATCGGGCCATCGGTGATGAAGATGCGATCTTCCTCCACCTGCGCGGCGGGAAAGCGCTGCTTGAGCGCACGGGCGTGGAACCAGTGCGTGGTGGCGCGCCGCCCGTCCAGCAGCCCCGCTTCGCCAAGAATGAAGGCGCCTGTGCACACCGACGCGGTCCGGCGCGTGCGCGTGGCCGCCTGGCGGATCAGTTCGATCAGCGTGCCGGTGGACGGGGCTGGCTCCAGCAGGCCGGCCACGATCAAGGTATCCAGCGGCTGCTGCGCCAGCGGCGCCGTCTGCATGGCCATGCCAAGCGAGCTGGGCACCAGCCCGCCCTGTTCGGAGAGCATGTGCAGATCGTAAAGGCGCGCGCCTTCGGTGGCATTCGCCAGTTCGAAGGCGGACGCAGCCGCGATCGCCATGGTCTGGAACCCGGATGGCAGAACAAATCCAACACTGAGCATGGCGGTTTTTCAGGGATGGCCGTAAACGAGGTATATACGACATTTACGCCATTCACAAGCCGGCCTAGATTTGGCCCTGACCCCGGCGACGCCCGCCGCTTCGGACTGACCACCGTGAACAACCCTACCCATCAAGGCACCGCCCTCATCACCGGCGCATCGTCCGGCATCGGCGCGGTCTATGCCGATCGCCTGGCCCGCGCCGGATACGACCTGATCCTGGTTGCGCGACGCGGCGAGCGCCTGCGCCAACTGGCCGAAGCACTGGCCCGCAGCACCGGCCGCGCAGTGGATATTGTCGCGGCCGACCTGACCACCTCCGACGGGCTTGCCGAAGTTGAGAAGGTGATTCGAGACCGAGCGGATATCCGACTGCTGGTCAACAATGCCGGCATCGGCGCAACGGCTCCCCTGCTGCAGTCGGACATCGGCGAGATGGAGCGCATGATCACGCTCAACGTGAACGCCGCGATGCGCCTGGCCTACGCCGCCGCCCCGGTGTTCGCGGCCCATGGCCAGGGCACGATCATCAACATCGCCTCCATCGTCGCATTGGCGCCCGAGCTGCTCAACGGCGTCTACGCGGGAAGCAAGGCGTTCGTTCTGGCGTTCTCGCAGTCGCTCCACCATGAGCTGGCCGACAAGGGCGTGCGCGTCCAGGTTGTGCTGCCGGGGGCCACCGCAACGGACTTCTGGCACCTCTCCGGCCTGCCGGTGGAGCACTTGCCGCAGGGCATCGTGATGAGCGCCGAGGACATGGTGGATGCATCCCTGGCCGGGCTGGCACAGGGCGAACGTGTGACCATTCCGGCGCTTCCGGACATCGCTGAGTGGAACGCCTTCGAGCATGCACGCAAGGCCATGGCACCGGGGCTTTCGCGTGCGCAGCCCGCACAGCGCTATATGAGCAGGGTCTGACCGGCAAACGGGTTGCAGATGCCCGGTGCAGGGGATGGAGCGATGGTCGGGCGGCGTTGCGTTGAGCGCTACGCTGCCCCGCCCTGCTGATTGTTAACGTGTGTTGCCTGAAGGTTTGACGCCACGTTGCCCCGCCCTTGATGGGGCCGCTCACAGCGCACTCCTATGCTGGGCCCGCCACCTGAGGGGTGGTGATCAACCTGGAGATTCACCATGCAACGCGATCAGAAAGACCTCCCCCACCCGGACGCGGAAGCGCAGCGCCCCGATCCTGTCAGCCCGCTGCAGGCAAAGCTGCACAACCACCGCAATCATGACGAAGCGCTGCAGGAAACCTTCCCTGCCAGTGATCCGATCTCCCCCTTCGTCGCCGCGCCAGCGCCGGAAGAGCAGGCCAAGCGCCTGGGTGAGCGGGTCAGGCTGCCAGATCGTCGAACGGATGAGGAGGCCGCGGGAGGTGACGAGTGATCCGGCGCGGCTTCGCCCGGGTCGCGGCCGCGACGGCACGATTGTCCGGCAGCCTGGGCGCATTCGTCGCGGCGCTGGGGGTGATCATCACCTGGGCCGCCAGCGGGCCGGCCTTCCACTTCAATGATACGTGGCAACTGGTGGTGAACACGGGAACGACCATCGTGACCTTCCTGATGGTGTTCCTGATCCAGCATACGCAGAATGCCGATACGGCCGCGCTGCACATCAAGCTGGATGAACTGATCCGGGTCAGCAAGGACGCCAACCAGGAGCTGTTGAACCTGGAGTCGATGGAACCGGCGCACCTTGAAGAGATTCGCCAGCGTTACGAGGCACTGGCGAAGACCGCTGCAGACATCAAGTCCAAGAAGGAACGCTGCATGCCCTGCGAGGCGGATGCGGCCGCCGAAGCCTGAGGGTCACCGCTGCAGCGGCTGCTCTGCCTGCAGCGGTTCTGGCGTGAGGCCCTGCCGGGCGGGGCCTTCCAGCAGCGCCCCGGTGGCGGAAAAGCGGCTGCCATGGCATGGGCAATCCCATGTGCGTTCATGGCCATTCCATTGGACAACGCACTTGAGGTGCGGGCACAGCGCCGACATCGCGTGCAGCTGGCCGTGCTCATCGCGGTAGACGGCGGTCCGCTTTCCATTCACGTCCAGCAGTGCGCCACAGCCACGGCTTAACTCGCTGGGCGAGTGCGACGGCGCAGCACCAAGGCGATCTCCCACCATGTGCCGTGCAACCGTGCCATTGGTACGGGCCCAGCCGGCCGCCGAACGCACTGGCGTGAAGCGCATGGGGCTTAGCAGCTTCTCGATCTCGCTGGTCGTGCCCATGATTCCCTCGGTGATCGCACGAGCGGCCACGCCCGCCCAGGTCAAGCCATCGGGACCATAGCCGGTGGCGACCCACACATTGTCGTGCGCGCTGCTGCCGATGTAGGGCAGCTGGTCGGCTGCACGGAACTGCTGCGCCGACCAGCACAGCGGTTCGCCCTGCACGGTGAAGTTGCGACGCGCGTCGGCGACCAGATGCTGTGCCGGATCCATCACCGGGGTTTCGCCGGTGCGATGTGTCTCGCCGACCAGCACCAGCCAGTCGCGGCCATCAGTACCGCGCACCCCGCGCAGCGAGCGGTGCCGATCGGCGATCCAATGAATACCTGCCGCTGGCGGATTGGCAACCGGCACCGCCACGCCGTACTCGCGGTACACCTCCATCTCGGCCTGCACCAGGTTGAACCCTGCTGGCGAGTGGGTGGCGAGCACGAAGTGCCTGGCATGGATGCGGCCGCCAAGGGCGGTGGCAACGCCTGCTGATGCCTCGATGCTGTTGATCTGGGTCCAGTCGTAGATGCGCACCCGGCCCACCAGGTGTCGCGCCAGCTCCCTGCAGAAGGCCGCCGGATCCAACTGCGCCTGATCGGGAACACGGAACGCGTGGCCCAATGCGAACGGCAGACCTGACTGCTGGTGTTCGCACTGCAGGCCTACGCGCTGATAGGCCTGAAGTTCACGCTCGAATCGCGTCGTCACCTCGCGCGTGCGCTCCTGCATGCCGTACTGCATGGCCACGCGTTCGAAGCCGCAACGCAGATCGTAGCGATGAACCAGCGTTTCGATGGCGCGCAGCGCCTGCTGCCGCCACTGCACGATACGACTGGCCGTGTCGCTGCCCCAGCGCGAGACCAGTTCTGCCAGCCGGGAGACGGGCGCGTAAAGATTGCCCGTGGACATCACCGTATTTCGCCCGCCGATGGGCCCTGCATCGACCACCAGCACATCCAGGCCACTATCCGCCAGGCGGGCCGCTGTCAGCAGGCCGGTCATGCCGGCGCCCACCACCAGCACGTCCGCGCGCGTCGTGCCGGCAAGGGGGCGGAAGCAATGCGACTCGGTGTCAGCTGACCATAAGCTGGCGCGCGGGAACGGTTCGGACATGAAAGGGATCCTTGCAGCTTCAGCTGGGAGGCCTCTCTGATACGCCTTGCCGGGTGAAACGAGGGTGGCGCGGCCGTGCAGATGATGCTCACGCGCTGCGACGATCAACGCCATGGTCAAGGCCAGATGAGCGCTGCGTGGGCAACACGCCTGTGTCGCCTCTGCGAACCGCAACTCTCTGCTTGCAGCGTGGTAGCTAACGTGCCTGGAAGGAGGATCAGGCAGTGAGCACGCACCTGGAAATCGATCTGATGATCGCGCAACTGGACGAACTGCTGCCGACCTGGGCAGCGTTCTACCCCGAGCAGCAGTTCGTCCGCATGCTTGCCGAGGCACTGGACTACATTGCTGCCAGTGCAGACCCGGAGGCCCGGCTGTATTGCGTGATGCGCACCGGGCACCTCAACGCGTGCAGCGGAGAGATTCCATGCGCGGCGCGCTATGGAGGCCGCTAGGCCGGTGGATCACGCCGCGACCGCGTAGGGTTCCACCAACCTGGCCAGGATATCCATCGCCGTCTCGGTTGGCGCATCGTCACCGCTGTGCTGGGCGAACCCTGACCAGTCCGCGCGGGCAAGAAGCTTCAACTGCTCGGGTTGGGTGGGCAGCCAGCGCATCGGCCAGAACGGGAGCCGCCGGTTGCCCACCCTGCCGCGCTGCAACTCGATGAGCCCGGTATGGCTGGAGGCGCCCACCACCCGCGAGTACGCCACCCTCAAGCCGTCTTCGGGCCCCTCCATGTACTGCAGGAAGCGGCTGCCGTCGAACAGCAGGACGCCGGTGACGCCGGCACTGCGGTTGAAGCGGGCGGCATCATCGACCAGATCGTCGAGCTTTCCGCTGCCCAGGCCGAACGGATCACCAGCAACGGCTGGGCCCGCTTCGCTGACGTATGCGACTGCCCTGATCGGCATTAACTGCTCCTGTAGCGAATCCCCCCAGATTCCGTGGCCGTAGGATAGGCCACCTGCGCCCCGCAGTTGTTCCCATCATGTGCATTTTGTGAATCAGTTGGGTTCCAGCTGACAAACGGCATGCAGGACGCCTACACCGCCCATGCCATGGATCGTTTACGCTTGGGCCAGATGACTCGGGAGCGCCCCATGCCCAATACCGGCCTTTTCCATGTTCTGGAGCTGGACGCTGTTTCCGGCGTGCAGGGTATTGAGCGCGTCAGGTCCATTCGCGTGCGCTGCAACACCTGCGGCGGGATTACACAGTTGTCGGGGGACGCGTTGGGGGCGGTGCCCGGTGGAACGACGCTGGTGTGCGGCGCTTGTCCTTCGCGCCAGACGGTCAGCAACGCGCGGCTGGTCGAATGCGATCATGTCCTGCCCGGCAGCGCGCAGGGATCCGACGCGTAGGCGCGGGCTACGGGTCTGCCTGCGCCCAGCGCGCCAGATTCTGCTTCACTTTCCCAATGCCGGCCCAGGGGTCTTTGCGCCGCCGCTTGAGCTTTGCTGGCACGTCCTTGATCGTGAACGCGTCTGCGCGCTTGAGTTTCGCCAGATCGCCCCAGGCGATCGGCAACGCGACCGGTGCGCCCGGCCGCGCCCGCAGCGAGTAGGACGCGACTGCCGTGGCACCGCGCCCGTTGCGCAGGTAGTCGACGAAGATCCGCTTGTTGCGGAGGCTTTTGGTGGCCGTTGCCAGGAATCGCTGGGGCTCGGATTGCGCCAGCGCATCGGCGAAGCCCTTCGCAAAGCGCTTGGTCAGGTCCCAGTCGCATCCCGGGTTGAGCGGCACCACCACGTGCAGGCCCTTGCCGCCGGAGACACGCAGGAACGATTCCAACTGCAGCTGCGCGAGCAGTTTGCGGATGTCGGTTGCCGCCTTCTTGACCTCTGCAAAGGGTACGTCCGGTCCTGGATCCAGATCGAACACCACCCGGTCGGCCTTGTCGGGCGCTTCGGCGTGGCTGCCCCAAGGGTGGAACTCCAACGCGTTGAACTGCACCAGTTCAAGCAGGCTGGCCGCGTCACGCACCACCAGGTAATGGGCGTTGATGCCGCTTTCCTCCTTCAGCCTTACCGGATCGACCAGTTCCAGCCCGGCTGTGTGGTGTTTCTGGAAGAAGCAGGGCTTTGCGGTGCCACTGGGGCATCGGATGATCGACAGCGGACGATCAACCACCTCGGGCAGGAGGTGCTCCATCACTGCTGAGTAGTAGTCCCATACCTCCTGCTTGGTGTAGCCATCGCCAGGAAACAGGATCTTGCCGGGGGACGAAAGCGCGGGCGGTGTGCGGCCGGTAGCGGGTGACTTTTTCGTATCGCGCGCAGGACGCCTGGATGCGGGCTGTCCACCAGAGGGCATGGCCGGCCCGGAGCGATCGGAATCTTCGAGATCGGCGATGTCCTTGTCCGCCCGTACCGCCTTCAGCGATGCCTGGCGCAACAGCTTCTGCCCGCCAATCCCGCGATAGAAGACCTCCACCACGAAACGCGGTGCGAACCAGGTCGCGGCGCGAAGGTCGGTGTCCTGGGTGGGCACGTGCGCCGTCGGCTTGCGGCCGCCGCCGCCTTCGATGCGCTTGCTGACTTCGCCGATCAGTTCGTCCGAGAACCCGGACCCGACGCGGCCGACGTAGAGCCAGCCATGTTTCGGGTCTGGCCGCGCCAGCAGCAGCGAGCCGAACCCGGTGCGGCTGCCTTTCGGCGCGGTGTATCCGACCACGGCGAACTCGTCGCTGGCCAGCTGTTTGGTCTTGCGCCAATCCTCACTGCGGCCGCTGTGGTAGCTGCGATCGGCGCGCTTGGAAATGATGCCTTCGAAGTGCTGCTCACCGGCCAGGCGATAGGCCTCGTCGCCATCCCCCTGCACATGCGAACTGAACGCCAATGGCCTGCCCTGCCCCTCCAGCACGGAATGCAGCAGGGCCTTGCGTTCCAGCAAGGGCGCATCGGCGATGTCCACGCCATCAAGATGCAGCAGATCGAACAATGCGTACGTCAGGATGCTCTGCCGCTCGCCGGAGAGCGCGGCCTGCAGCAGGTTGAAGTCTTCCTTGGTGCCGGCGCCGGCGATGAGCTCACCGTCCAGTGCCGCCGAGGTGAGCCCCAGTGCCGCGATCGCTTCACGTATTTCAGGCAGCTTGCCGGTCCATTCCAGTGCGTTCCGCGACCACAGCTGCACGTTGCCCTCAGCCACCGTAGCAAGGATGCGGTACCCATCCCATTTGATCTCATGCACCCACTGCCCGCCCTGGGGCGGCGCGTCGCCCAGCTTGGCCAACTGCGGCTCAAACGGTCCGGACGGCGCTGCCGCCTTTTTCGCCTTGCTGAGCGCCAGGGCCTTCTTCGCCCAGTTCTTTCGTCGGGTGCGTTTGGGCGGTACGACCGTGAGTTTCTTCTTCGCGGTCTTTCCTGCCCCGGCACGCTTCAGGTCCTCCGGGGGCGCTACAGCGACATCCGCCAGCAGATCGTCTGCCTCGATATCGCTGGCAAATTCATCGTCGTCCTTGAACAGCAGCCACTGTGGCTGGCGCGCAGGCTTGCCGGAACGGACCAGATGCCATCCACCCTTGAGCTTGGCGCCGAACAGCTCGAAGCGTAGATGGCCCTTGGCGAGCTGGGCTTCCGGGTCACCCTGCGTGGCCCACACACCGTGGTCGAACTGGGCGACATGTCCGCCGCCATACTGGCCTTTGGGAATCTCGCCTTCAAATGCTGCGTAGTCGACGGGATGATCCTCCACCTCCACCGCCATGCGCTTGACCTTCGGGTCGTAGCTGGGGCCCTTGGGAACGGCCCAGCTCTTCAGCGCGTCACCCACCTGCAGACGGAAGTCGTAGTGCCTGCGGCTGGCATGATGCAACTGCACCACGAAAATGGCGCGTTGGCCTTTTGGCAGCGCCTTGCCCGGTTCGGGCTCCCTGGTCTGGTCAAAACGACGCTTGCGGCGGTACTCGACCAGTGACATGGGCAGCTCCGCGCTACTTTCCCAGGTGCTTGCGTACAGCAGCGGCGGTGGGCCCGACCTCGGCGACCGCGGCCCGAAGCTCCTCGGCTGACACACCCAGCGTCGTGGTCCAGTACTGCAGTTCATAGTCTTCGTTGACGTTGATGCGATCCCGGTCCGGGCTGCCGGTGTTCTTCTTGTCATCGCTCATGGGAGTCTCCACGCGTGATCGGGCGTGAAGTGACCGTACCGGCCGGCCCATGGGCACCAGGCGATGCCACCGTGAAGCGATGGCGAAGGCCTGCCGGCATCGGAACTGCGGCAGGCGGGCGACGGACGCCACCTCGTGAAGACAACGCGCAGGGCTCGCGTTGGCGTTCACATGCCGCCTTCACCTGGCCCCCGCCTGATCGCAACCGGGCGGGACCTACGCTGAGCGCTCCACTCACAGCGGAGCCCAGCATGGCTATCAAGACAGCGGAAGACCTGTTCATCCACGAACTCTCGGATATCTACAGCGCCGAAAAGCAGCTGACCAAGGCCCTCCCGCGCCTGGCCCGTGCGGCCGAGAACCCTGACCTGGCCACAGCGTTTGAAACGCACCTGGAAGAAACCCAGGGCCAGATCGAGCGCATCGACCAGGTGGTGGAGGTTCTCGGCATCCGGCTGAAGCGCATCAAGTGCGCGGCGATGGAAGGTCTGGTGGAGGAAGGCAAGGAAGTGATCGACAGCATCGACAAGGGCCCTGTGCGCGATGCCGCCCTGATCGGCGGCGCGCAGAAGGTCGAGCATTACGAGATCGCGTCCTACGGCACCATCGCCGCGCTGGCCAAGCAGCTGGGCTACAAGGACGCCCTTCCGCTGCTGCTGGAGACGCTTGAGGAAGAGAAGGCCACCGACGAGAAGCTCACCCTGCTGGCCAAGGGCGGCGGCAATGCCAAGGCGGCACAGGCCGCCTGATCGACGCGCGCCGAAGCCGGCCGCCATGGACGGCGGCCTCAGGGTTGGTACAGCACCTGGTCGTTCGGGCAGAAGAACGTGCGCCGCCGGGTGGTGCCCATGTAAAGCTTGCTGATCGGGCCGCCGCATGCCGGGCAGATCCTGCGCGTGTGTACCTGCCAGTGCTTCTTCAACTCGAAACGGCGCTTCCACTGCAGGAAATCAAAGCTGTAGGCGCGGGCCTGCGTGATCAGCGCGGTGAGCCTGCGCGGTGGCAGGTCGCCCAGCCGCGTGGCGGGGTGCACGCCTATACGGAACAGCACCTCGTTCTTGATGATGTTGCCCACGCCGGCAAAGACCGTCTGGTCCAGAAGCGCATCACAGACCATGACGTCCGGCATTGCCTTCAGCTTGCGCCGGGCCAGCTTCGGATCCCAGGCATCGTTCATCACGTCCGCGCGCCAATCGTAGACCTCGTCCAACGGCTCTTCGATCAGCCGCACTGAACACGCATAGAAGTTCAGCTCGCCATTGTCGAACCGCAGGGATACACGCGGCGGGGTTGGCTTCCGTTCGTCGATGCGCCAGCTGCCGAACATCATCAGATGGATGCGCAGTGTGTGGCGGCTGAATTCCAGCAGGAAGTGCTTGCCCCAACTGCGGACCGCCTTGACCCTTCGGCCCTGCAGCGGCGACAGGTCGACCCGGCTGTTCCCGGAGACGGCGCGGACCACGTGCCCCTTGAAGTGGCTCGCTGCTTCGCGCAGCAGGACGATCGAAGGGCCTTCAGGCATGTTCCTTCTCCTGCAGCAGCGCCTGCAGGTGCAGGGCGTTGCCGGTGGCGTGACCCAGTGCGGTGTTGTCCAGTACGAACCAGACGGGTCGTTTCGCGTCGGCCTCGGCCAGCAGCTGCCGCGCAAGGTGGGCAAGGGTGGGTTCGTCGTAGGCGCTGCGATAGATCTGTGGCTGGCCGTGCCAGCGCCAGTAGCTCCACGCGCGGTCACCGCCGGGCGTCGCTGCCGCCGGCACACGTGCCGGATCCGCGGCAACCCGTGCCACGCCATGCGCGCTCAGAAGCGCATCCACTTCCGGCGTGAACCAACTCGGGTGGCGCGGCTCGCACGCCACATCGGCCCGGGTGCGCGCGCGCAGGCCCCGCAGGAATGCTCTGGCCGTGGCCGTGTCGTACACCAGGCTCGGCGGCAACTGCAGCAGTAACGGCCCGAGCTTTTCACCCAGCTCCAGCACGCCTTCAAGGAACCGCTCGAGTGGTTGCATTGCGTCGCGCAGCCGACGCTCATGGCTGATCTCTCGCGGCAGTTTCACCGCGAACCGGAAGCCCTCCGGCACGCTCGCCGCCCATCGCGCATAGGTCCTGGCCTGGTGCGGTCGATAGAAGGATGAGTTGATCTCCACCATCGGCAGGCGTGTGGCGTAGCGCTGCAGCGCGGTGTCGCCCGCGCCGAACGCTTCCTGATCCGCGCGCGGCAGCGACCAGCCCGCACAGCCGACACGCAGTGGGGCGGTTGCACGGGGGGCGGCCGCCGCCGTCATCGTACCAGCTGCCCGTACGGTTCCAGGGTCTCTCCCGCACCTGCATCCGTCTGCAACTGCGAGACCGACAGCAGACGATCCAGTGCGCTGGCGCCCGACTCCAGCGCCGACGCGCTGCGCACGAAGCCGGTCCAGTCAGAGATGGCGATCTTTCCCAGCGCTAGCTCATCCACCCGCACGCTGCGCATCCGCCAGTGCGGAAACTGCCGCCGCCCCACCCTGCCCCGGTTCAGCTCGACGATCCCACTGTGGCTGCCGGCCGCGAGAATGCGCGTGTACGCGGCATTGATCCCCGCCTCCGGGCCCTCCAGATACTGCAGGAAGCGCGAGCCGTCGAACAGCAACGTGCCGGTGGCATCGACGGATTCGTTGAACTTCACCGCTTCGGCCACAAGCCGTTGCAGCCGCTCTTCGGTCAGGCTCGGGGACGCTTCACTCACATAGGCAATCGCACGAAAAGGCATGGCACCACCGGTTGTTGCAGACAGCTCTACCTTAGCGTCGCGGGTCGTATGTGCAGTGAGGCCGGCGTAGAGGCTGCGTCGAGTTGAGGCGCGGGCCCGCCGCATCGCCTTGACACGTGCTCGAGCGCGGCGGGCGCGCCTGCGGGCGCACACGCGCGTGCACGACGTTTCGTGGAGACCGGATGAGGAATCGTGGGCTTCCGGATGACGCCACGTTGGCGGTCATGCCACCGCCGTCTAGCGCCGGATCTGGAAGATGGTCCCTGCCGCCAGTCGGGCGGCTCAACCCAGGGAGACTTTCCATGGCCAACCAGAACCAGAACCAGGGCAACAGCAACCGCGGTTTCGCTTCGATGGACGAGGACAAGCAGCGCGAGATCGCCGCCAAGGGTGGACGTGCCGCGCACGAGTCAGGCAACGCCCATGAATTCAGCTCGGAAGAAGCACGCGAAGCCGGCCGCAAGGGCGGCGAAGCGGTGAGCCAGGATCGCCAGCACATGGCGGACATCGGCCGCGAAGGCGGCCAGAACAGCCGTGGGGGTGGAAACCAGGGCGGTAACCAGGGCGGCGGGCAGCAACAGCAGGAACGCGGCGGCGGTAACAACCGCGGTGGCCAGCAGCGCTGATCGCGGCTGAAGCCAGATGCACCGCTTCGTGGGCGGACGTGATGTCCGCCCACTTTCGTACGCCTTGACGCTGATCAGGGGCTTCGCCACTGGGGCGCCGCAGATGCGCGCCCCAGCTCTTTCACGGCTCGCGTGGTGGCAGGTTCAGTGCTCCCGCGCCCGGGCCGGCCCCCAGCTCGGCCCCGGTGGTCGGCCGCGCTTCCGGGTCGGAGAGTGTACGCAGGGCCATGGCCTGCACCGCCGCTTGTTCGCGCGCGTCCAGGTCCACCGTGCCGCCGCCGTCGCCACCATCCACAGCGGTCTGTGCCTCGCGGTCGCTGACCCGCTCCCATAGCTCGCCGCTGTTCCAGCTGCCCTGCAGGTCGTCGGCGCCGTCGCCCTGCGACATGTCCATGTACAGATCGGTGAACGCAGGGTCCCCCGGCAGCTTGCCCGGCGGGAAGTTGGGCTGGATGCTGTGCAGCGCCTTCTCGAATGACTTCATGTGCGCGATCTCGCGCGTCATCAGGAAACGCAGCGCGTCCTTGATGCCGGGGTCGTCGGTGACGTTGATCAGGCGCTCATACACCAGCTTGGCGCGCGCTTCCGCAGCGATGTTGGAGCGCAGATCGGCGGTAGGTTCCCCGATCGAGTCGATGTAGGCCGCTGTCCACGGCACCCCGCTGGAATTGACCAGTGCCGGCCCGCCACCGTACAGGATCTGCTCGGTATGGCTGGTGCTGTTCTGCCCCAGCAGCCGCATATCCTCGGCCTCGGCAAGCCCTTCGGACTGAATGGCCTTCGGCCCGCGGTTGAGCATGGCGATGATGGTGCCGATGATCTCCAGATGGCTGATCTCTTCGGTGGCGATATCCATCAGCAGGTCCTTGCGGCCTGGATCGCATTCGCCGAGTCCCTGGGTGAAGTAGCGCATGGCGGCAGCAAGCTCGCCCTGCGGGCCGCCGAACTGTTCAAGCATGAGGCTGGCGAGCTGCGGGTTGGATTCGCGCACGCGCACGGTGTACATCAGCTTCTTGTGATGAAAGAACATGGGGTTTCTCCAATGGCTGGCTGTGCTGGCTTCGGGGTCAGCGCTTGGCTTGCGCGCCCGGCGTTTCGTCGCGATTGAGGAACGCACCGACCAGGCCGTCCTGGTGGTCTTCCAGCCAGCGCGCCATGGCGATCTCTTCCTGCAGGATCTGGTCACAGACCGCGGCGATGTCCGGCGCTGCGGCACGCTCGGCAGCAATCACCAGCGCCCGGTAGGTGGCGATCTCGGTGTTTTCGAAGCCGAACGAGAGCCCTACGCTCTTGACCACCTCGTCTTCCATCAGGCTTGTGCCGGCCGCGTGGAGAGCCGCAGTCATGCTGGCGAACAGTCCCTTGGCGGTCGGCACGCTTCCTCCAAGCGCTTCAATGCACTGGCGCAGCGAGGCGGCCTGCCCCTGCGTCTCCTGGACGTGCTGGGCGATCCGTGCAGCGAGGTGGGGATAGTTCTGGATCCGCGAAGCCATGGCCTTCATCATGGTCTCCGCCTCCTGTTCCATGGCGTAGGCGTCCTGCAGCCACTTCAACAGGCGCTCGCTTCGGGCGTTGTTCTGGTCTGCCATTTCGATCTCCGGTGCGGGGCGACATGCCTCCGGAGACCATGGTGGAGCGCCGGCAATCACCGCCCTGTCGGCCGGTGTGAGCCGCCGAAGGTGGGCGCTGCACGCAGTAGTGATGCGGCGATAACATCCGCAGCCCTGCGTTTCACCCAGGAGGTGCTCTCAGGTCGCCATTGCGCTGGATACGCCCACGCCGACTGCAGGTCGCTCGCGCCTGGCGTTCGAGGCGCACGCGCCGCCCGCCGCCATCACGGCCTGCATTACCCGATGTTGAGCACGATGCCCGCCACCATCCACGCCCACGACGTAGACGAAGCGCCCATCGAACTTGGCCTGTGCGCCTTCCATGGCGTCGTCGGCCAGCAGTGCTCGCTTCAGCGACTTCATCCAGGCCCGTTCAGGCGCCCGGTCCAGCTCCACGACGATGGCGGCACCGCCGCAGTCGAGTGGCATGCACTCGACACGCAGTACGCCTGGAGCGACAGAATCGGTTCCGGATAGCGGCATGACAGAATCTCCGATGCGGGGGACGGCGGCAGTATCCACAGCGCGTGCCAAGACGCCGTCAACGAAATCCAGGGCACCTTCCACACCTCCTCCACCCGGTTGGCGGCGCGCTCGGGGGGCGGGGGCTTCGCGCCGGGCTGACAATGCACACGCATGGCGTTGATGCAGCACAGCACAGACTGCAGTTCCCAGGACAACACAGGCGTGCACGCATGCAATCCGGAATGAGCCAGGGCAGATGCAACCTGCTGCTGGTGGAAGACCAGCTCGACCTGGCTGCGCTGATGGAACAGGCGCTGGAGGACGCAGGCGATCAGGTGACACATGCCTACAGCGTGTTCGATGCGCTGGGGCTGCTGGACAACCAGCGATTCGACGGCGCCGTGCTCGATGTCGAGCTTCGCGACGGCGTGGTCTTCCCGGTGGCTGATCGCCTGACGGAACTCGGCATTCCGTTCCTGTTCGTATCCGCAGTCTATGACCAGTTGGTGCCGCAGCGTCACCGTCGCGCCGCGTTCGTGGCCAAACCGTTCCACGTCGGCGAGTTGCAGGAGACGGTTCGGCGCGTCATGGGGGATGTCTGCGTGCAACCGCCGGCGCATTGATTGCCATGGGTGGTCACCCCAGGTGCGGGGCCACCACCAGGCTCAGCTGGCGCAGCGCGCCGCCACGGGAGAGCCCATCCCAGTTGCTGCGCGCCACGCTGCGGATCTCGGAGGCATCGACCCACAGCAGCCGCATTGACCAGTAGGGAAAGAACCGGCCGGAAACCCTGCCCCGGCCCAGCTCGATCAGCTCGCAATGGCTGCGGGCACTGAGGATGCGGCTGTACACCACGTTGATGCTGTCTTCCGGTCCCTCGATGTACTGGAGGAAACGGAGCCCGTCGTAAAGAAGCACACCCGTAACGCCGGCTTCGAAGTTGAAGCGGGCGGCGGCCCTGGCGAGGTCATCCACATGGTCCATGGAAAGCCCCGATGTCGCCTCACTTGCGTAGGCGACTGCACGGAGGGGCACATTCGTTCCTTCTGACGCAGGAGATTTCCTGCTCGTCCATCATCGCTTCGCGGAGGTAGGCAGTGATGAGGGCCTTCGTGGCCTGCGCTGTCCCAACGCTCTCCTCAACCGCACGCTCCGATAACACGGGCGCTTGCGTGACGGTGTGGCTGACCCTCAGGTGACCAGGGCCGACGCTTCCGCGCCAGAGCGCTCGCCACCCAGCGCCGCCAGATAAGCGGAGAATCCGTCTGTAGCGCGCCCCTGCAGACGCGCACTTGTCATCACCACGGGAGCGCCGGCCCATCGCACCACCGCACCGCAGCGTTGCAGCGCTCTGACAAGCGCCACGTCTTCACTACAGTGCAGGGGAGCAAAGCCGCCAACGGCCCGATAGGAACTGGCAGAGACGCCGAGGTTGGCACCGTGGATGCGCCCATGATGGTCGCCCCACTGCTGTCTTGCCTGGAATGCCCTGCGCAGGCGCCGTTCACCCTGGCAGGACGTCGCTATGTCCACCAGTCCGCAAAAAGCGTCACAACCGCCCTGAACCTGTGCGGCCAGCCACTCGGGAGGCACCTCGCTGTCAGCGTCCGTGCTTGCCAGCCACCTGGCGCCCCGCCCCAGCAGTTCAGCAGCGGCTGCGGCCCGGGCGACACCGACGCAGCGTGCATCCAGCTGCACGCTGCCGACCAGGTGTTGGCGGCAGATGGTGCCCGTTGCATCCGTACACGCATCCAGCGCGACCATCACCTCCACTGCTTCGCCGCCGAGGCCTGGGTGAAGGGCCGCCACCCGGATGGATTGCAGGCACCGCGCGATACTGTCCGCCTCGTTGTGGGCGGGTATCAGGACGCCTATCACCGCAGGCCCTCGTTCCGGGCCAATGACAAGGGGCCCCGTGTCCATCCCTGAAGCACGAAGTCCGCATCGCGGTAGTGGAAGGCCTCCTGCAGGCCTTCCCCCAGGCATCGATGCACCACCTCGGTCCGGCTCGCGCGTCCGGCAAACGAGGGCAACCAATGGCAGGCGACCAGCAGGCCGTCATCGCGAAGTGCTTCATCGATGCCACCGCGCAGCTCGCGCAGTGCGCCTGCCCCCAGGTAGTAGCCCATTTCGCCGCAGACGATCAGGTCGAAGCGTCCTGGCGGCCATTGCTCGGGATGGCTGGCGCAATGAACCTGCACGTGCGGCAGATGGGCCAGGTTGCGGCGCGCCTGGAACGCCGCACGTGGGCTGATGTCGGTTGCCAGCAGGCGTTCGCAACGTGCGGCCAGCGCCTCGGTCAGTACGCCGTTGGAACACCCCAGTTCCCAGCCGCGAGCGAACTGGCGCTGGCTGAGGCTTGCCAGCAGCAGCGCACGCTTGCGCTCTTCATACCACCGGCTGCGGTAGCCGAACGGGTCCTCCTGCTCATGCAGGTCATCGAAGTACGGTTGCGCGCTCATGCAAGGAATACCTCGTAGTTTCGGAAGAATCGGGCGAGTACATGTGCGGGCAGCACCGGCGGGCTGTTCAGGCCCGCCACGTCGCCGGTCTGCGTACGGAAATGCGCGATTGCGTTTCGCTTTGCGGACGCCACTGCTGAAATGTCGACCAGCTTCGGAACCTCCCACGCCATATGTGCGCAGGCAGGGTCAAGCCAGTGCCAGCCCCACACCGGGTACTCCAGCCGGTGGCAACCAACCGCCCGCGCGGCGCGGCAGGCAGCGCGTCCTGCCGCTTCGTGATCGGGGTGACCATCAAACCGCCATGGCGCCAGGACCAGGTCGCGCGGTTGCAGATACTGCTGCAGCCAACCTTCCAGCCCCTGCTCATGCGCGCTGACCGCGCCGTCGGCGATACCCAGGTGGAAGATGGAGCCGACCGGAATACCGAGTTCGCCCAATGCCGCGGCAAGCTCCGCTCGGCGCGCTGATCGCAGGCGTTCGGGCGTCCACCACGGCTCGCCCGGGTAGCATGCTTCGCCGTCGGTCACGGCAACGACACTGACGTCGATACCCTGCCCCACAGCGTGATGCAGCAGCCCGCCACAGCCGAGGATTTCGTCGTCCGGATGCGGCGCGACCACCACCATGCGGTCATGCCCGCTGCAGAGTGCGGTTGCCGATGTGGTCGGTTGCTGCCAGAGCCAATCGCAGTGCAGCCAGGCCTGCTCCTGGGTTCCTTGCCCCTGCAGGGGGGGCCTGGCTACAGCGCCCATGTTGCCTCCTGTGCTGCACGCTGCTCGCCCAGCCATTCCCAATCGCGGTCGGCGTGGCTCTGGCGAAGAAACACGGTCAGGTCCGCGCAGCGCCGGGCATGGGCGTCCTCCAGGCACATCGGGCCCGGGCCCAGCGCGCGACCCGCCAGGTCCAGCACACGCGTTGCCGCGCGCTCAACGACACAGCGCACGCGCACTACATCTTCGCGATGGGCCAGTTCGGGCGCGGCGTCGATGTGCGCCGCCAGTTCGCGAAGCAGCGCGGCTGCCGGGCCCAGGGCGAGGTCCACTTCACCCAGCAGCCGCGCGCGATTTCCCTCGGTGCAGGCCGGTCGCATGCGCTCGGCCAAAGCGGCCGCTGCACCAAACCAGACCGCCGCGATGCCTGCCCCGCCGTGCCAGAAGCCCGGGCGCTGCAGGTAGTCATCGCGCGTCCCCAGGATCACCATCGGTGCGCCGTCAAAGCGCACCGTGGTGGAAGGGATTGCGGCCATGCCCACGGCAGGCCATGGCTCGCCCGCAAGTGTGTGCCAGTGTTCCGCCGCTACCTGGCATAGCCACACGCCCTGCGGGTTGCGAACCGTTACCAGTGCCGCATCCACCCATGCGCTGCCGGAACACCAGGGTTTGTCACCGTACAACCCACCGCCGGCATCGATGCGAACGGTGTTGGCCGGACCCTCTGCAGCCCACACCGCCAGCAACGTGTCTTCAGCAGGGATGGGCGCCCTCAACTCGGCAGCAATCGCCTGGGCGTCATAGTGGGCCTCCAGTACCTTGGCCAGGCAAAGATCCTCTGCCCCCCAGGCTGCCAGCGCCTGCCAACGCTGCAGCGTCTGGCCGCCACCGGGCAAAGGCAATGCCGGTTGCTGCACCAGCACCTGGCGTGCGCGATTGAACAGCGAAGAGGATGACGTCACATCCTGCATGGGTGGCAGACCTGCAATGGAGATACGCCATGAACGTAGGCGGCAGGCGGTCACATGCCTGTCTTGATGGCGTGGCGGGCACATGAATGCCCGGCACCGTGATCCTCACGGACCCGTCTGCGGGCGTTGCTCTCTTGCACGCACGCACTGCCGCAGTTCCCAGAGCCATGGCAGCACCACCAGGCCCAGCGCCGGCAGCAGGGTGAGCCACCAGACGTCCGGTGCTGCAGGCTTCACTTCGAGCGACCACCGCGGGTGGACCTGCCAGCCCACCCAACCCAGCAGCACCCATGGCGCGGCATCCAGCACGCTGTGCACATGCTGTTCCGCCGGGCTGATGCGTCGACGGCCGTCCGCGCTGACGGTATCGAGATAGCCGGCGACCGCGTGTGCGATGACCAGGCCTGCCAGAAGCGCGACCAGCGACAATGTGTTCTCCAGCAGGAGCCAGGCAAGCACGCCGCTGCCGATCAGCAGCAGCTGCACCCCATGCAGCAGGCTTTCGCGCATCGCGGAAGTGTGCGGAAGATCGGTGCGCCGGTGAAAATGGAAATCCAGCGATCCGGCAGCCAGCCACAGGGCGTAGACACAGGCGATGACAATCGCGCTCATGGCGGCACGCTCAGGGTGTCAATACGATCTTGCGGCAGTCATCGTCCTTGGCATCAAACATTGCATAGCCTTGAGCTGCATCGGCCAGGCGCATCCGGTGCGAGATGATGTCACCCGGGTGCAGCTTTCCTTCCATGATTGCGTCGAGCAGTTCCGGCATCAGTCCCTGCACGTGCGTCTGCCCCATCTTGAACGTCAGCCCCTTGTCGAACGCATCACCCAGCAGAAAACCATGGATGAAGCCAGCGTAGACACCCGGGATGCTGACCACGCCGCCGCGGCGTGCTGCCGCGATGCACTGCCGGATTGCCACGCCGCTGCTGCCCTCCAGCTTCACGGCAATCAATGCTGACTCCAGCGCACTGCCCTCGGCCTCGAAGCCCACCGCCTCGATGCAGGCGTCCACGCCCCGCCCACTGGTCTGGGCAAGGATGTAGTCCGCCGGGTCTTCGATCTGCTTGAAGTCGATGGGCGTCACACCGTAGGTACGGCGCGCGTAATCCAGACGGTAACGAAGATGGTCGACCATGAAGATGGTCTCTGCGCCCAGCAGGCGGCAGCAGGCCGCGCTCATCAGCCCCACCGGGCCCGCACCGAAGATGGCCACCGTCGAGCCCGCCTTCACCCCTGCGTTCAGCGCAGCCTGGTAGCCGGTGGGGAGAATGTCAGACAGGAACAGCACCTGCTCATCCGCAATGCCTTCCGGAATGCGCAGCGGGCCTACATTCGCCTTCGGTACACGCACGAATTCGGCCTGGCCGCCGGCCACGCCGCCATACAGATGGCTGTAGCCGAACAATGCGGCCGGAGGCAGCATGCCCTTCTGATTCAGTGCGGCGCCCTTGCCGGTATTGGTGGTTTCGCAAGCGGCATACTCGGCCAGGCGGCAATGGAAGCACTCTCCACAGGCGATCACGAAAGGGATCACCACACGATCGCCCGGCTGCACCTGGGTCACGCCGCTGCCGACCTCTTCCACCACGCCCATGAACTCGTGGCCGAGCACATCGCCATCGTGCAGATCCGGAATCTTGCCGCGATACAGGTGCAGGTCCGATCCACAGATGGCGGTGGCGGTTACCCTCAGGATCAGATCATCCTCGGCCGCCAGTACCGGGTCCGGTATGGTCTCGACCCGCACATCCTTGCGGCCGTGATAGGTCAATGCCTGCATCGTGCTTCTCCAGGAGCTCGGGACGCCAGCATCGCAAGGCCGCCATCCCGCTTTGGTGACATCCCGGTGTGCACGGCGTTCATTCCACGGGGTCATGGTGTTAACCCGGCGCGGTGCAGTCTTCGGTCTTTAGCCGCAGGAGCTGCCCATGAACGACAAGCTGCCCTTCAATCCGACGACAGACGTGGACGATCAGTCGAAGGCGCACACGCCGGACAAGCGGCGCAACGATCGAGCCAAGTGGAAGGAGCACGACATGCCCGACGACGGCGATGGCCCCAAGGCCGTACCGGAAGACTACGAACGTCCTGATCCTGACCCGACCGGAAAGCGTTGAGTCCGCCTCACATTCTGGATGCGCCGGATTCACGGGTCATGGTCTGCTACCCGCGCAAGCTTCGCGCACGGCCTCTGGAACAGACTGAACGAGGTGTTGCATGTGGAAACGCAACGGTCTCTCGCTGGTGCTGCTTGTGCTCACGCTTGTGTTCATCGTTGGGCAGGCGGTTGCCGGGCATCACGTGCACAACCAGGAACTGGTCGAGTACGGACGCGCGCCGATCGATCTCTGGCACTACCTCGCGACGGGGCACTTCGTCAGCGCCACGTTCGAGAACTGGGAGAGCGAGTTCCTGCAGATGGGGATGTATGTGCTCCTGACGGTCAGCCTGCGCCAGCGCGGCTCGGCCGAATCGCGGCCGCTGGACCCTGCGCAGGAACAGAATCGCGTCGAGCCGGGGCCCACGCCGTGGCCGGTAAGGCGCGGTGGTCCATGGAAGACGCTCTACGGTCATTCGCTTGCGATCGCGTTCGGGCTGTTGTTCCTGTTCAGCTTTACGCTGCATGCAGTGGGAAGCTGGCGTGCCGAGGAGGCCGAACAGCAGTTGAAGGGATTGCCGCCGCCAGGCTTTGTGGAGCACCTCGCCAGCAGCACATTCTGGTTCGAATCCATGCAGAACTGGCAGAGCGAATTCCTGGCCGTGCTGTCCCTGGTGGTGCTGACGATTTTCCTGCGCCAGAAGGACTCGCCGCAATCCAAGCCGGTTGAGGCCCCACACGCGCAGACAGGTGATTGAGCCATGCGAGATGATCCATCGACGGCCCTGCTGATCATCGACATGTTCAGCCGATTCGACTTCCCTGGCGCTGAAAAGCTGGCGCCGGCGGCAGAGCGGGCGGCCCGGCAGATCCGGCGCCTGAGGGATCACTTCGACGAACGCGGTTGGCCGGTCATCTACGCCAATGACAATTTCTCGGATTGGAAGCGCGACTTCCGCCAGCAGGTGGAACAGTGCCGGCGCGACGGTGGCCCGGCGGGGCGAATCGCCAGCCTTCTCTCGCCATTGCCTGGTCACTACTTCGTGCTCAAGCCCAAGCACTCGGCCTTTCTGGCCAGCCCTTTGCCGATTCTGCTGGCCAAACTGGGAGTGCGCCACCTTTGCCTGTGTGGCATGACGGCCGATTCGTGTGTCCTGGCTACAGCGTTGGACGCCAACGCCAGGGAATTCCACGTGGTGTTGGCGTCGGAGGCCGTGGCGGGAATGCCAGCGCAGAAGCGGCGGGCACTGGCGCTGCTTGCTGGTTCGGGCGCAGCGCGGGTCGCGCGGATTTCTTCGCTTGTCTCTGGGCAGGAGCGGGATGGCGCTGACGGCGACTCAGGCCCGGTCGGCTAAACCCTTTACACCTGAATGACCGGCGCAGTGTGCGCAGCAGAAGATCTGGCCGTTTCCTTCAACACCATGCCCGATAACGGCGCAATCGCAGTGTGCGCAGCGCGGTGCGAATGCGTGGATCGCGCATTCGAACGAATCGAACGTGCCGCTGCGCCCGCCCTGCTGGAGGGTGAAGCTCTTGTCGTAGTTGTTGCCGCAGACATCACAGGTGGCCATGGGGCACCTCGTGCTGTGGAAGGAGCATACAGTGTGGACAGCGCGGGTGTCGGTGGCCGTGAATGCACCGTGTCGCGAGGGTGTAGGACGTTCGCGTGGTCACGCGTCGGGCGCGGCCCGTCCTATTCGTCTTTGCCGGGCTCGGCACTGCCACCCCGTGACGCGCCACCACCACAGGGAAATGCGGTCCGCAGCGCTTCGGCAACCAGTGAAGACGCATCCTGCTGCAATCGCTCGCCGGGCAACTGCCGGAGATGGGAAGACACACGGTCGACCAGCTCATGCGGAAGAATCCTGCCTTGGCCACACCACTGGCCGTGGCTGGCATCGGCAACGCCCTGGATATAGGCGCTGGCGCGAGCGCTGGACAGGTTCCGGCACTGCTCGCCGTCGCAGAACCCATCAGCGCCTTTGCCCTGCAGCAGGGTGATGAGTTCGGCTCCACTGACAAGCCAGGTGCGTGCCGCTTGCGTTGTTCCGGCGAGGGCGGATCCTGCCAGGGCGCAGAGGCCGAGTGCGAGGAGCCGACGCAAGAGGCGGCGCGCCTGGGGTTCGTGATGTCCGTTCATGTCGGAGTCCTTGGCGCGTTCCTGGGGGATGCACACAGCGTGGGTCAAAGTCGAGCTAGCTGGTTGTGGACAGATGGCTTGTAACAGACAGCGGCTGGCCCGCCAACACCCGGGCGGCATTCCCAGGCTTCGCCGCGATCGGGCGCCGAGCTATCGCGCTGCCGTCGACCCTCTGACCACGCACCGGCCCGTCATTACGAGTCGGCGTACCGGCAGCTCCGGCGTGCGCAGGCGCTCAAGCAGCAGCGACATCGCGGCCCGCCCCATCTCCTCAACCGGTTGCTCGATCACGGTGATGCCCGGCTCGACCAGCTCGGTCCAGCGTTCGTTGTCGAAGCCGGCCAGTGCCAACGCCTCTGGAATCGCCAGCCCGGCGCCGCGGGCGGCTTTCAATGCTCCCATCAACAGCAGGCTGTTGCTGGTGACCAGTGCTTCGGGGCGGGATGGCGTGGCGAGCCACTGATCGACCGTCGCGATGGCGGCTTCGGCCGTGGGTTCAACCTCACGGTAGTCCGGCTGCAACCCATGCGTGCGCATCGCAGCGAGATAACCGTCACGTCGCTCGGCCGCGGTGGTACTGGTGCTGCCGAACAATCCGCCGATACGCCGATAGCCGCGCTCGACCAGATGCTCGACCAGGCCTGCCATCGCTGCCGGATTGTCGAGTACCACGCTGTCGATCGGACCGCCGGGCGCGGCACGGTCCACCAGCACCGTCGGATAGTCCAGCGTGAGCCGCTCGAGCCGGCCCACCGTGGTCCGGGTCGGCGCGAAGATCAGGCCGCTGATGCGCTCTTCGTGCATCAATTGCAGATACAGCGCCTCCCGCTCGGGGTCCTCGTCGGTGTTGCAGAGGGTGACCCGAAGACCTTCGCGATAGGCCACCTCTTCCACGGCGCGGATCAGCGCCGTGAAGAACGGGTTGCGGATATCCGCCACGATCAAGCCGATGATGCCGGTGTGCCGGGAGCGCAGCCGTCTTGCCTGCAGGTTGGGTCGATAGCCGGTCTGGCGGATCGCCAGCTCGACCCTGCCGCGCACGTCCTCGCTGACCGGACCGCCCCCGAGCACCCGTGACACCGTGGATTTGGACACCCCCGCCACGCGTGCGACGTCGTTGATGCTGATGCTCATTGGAAACGTTCCCGGAAACGTACGCTGTTCATGGCCGGATGGCTGTTCAGGGCAATGCTAACGCCAAAGGACTATTGGATTTTTGTGCAGTGCACATTGAAATGTGCAGTGGGAACGTTCCCAATACGCCCCAGCCATCCCTCCCGGAGCCCGCTTTGTCGCCCCTGACCTCCCCTTCCCCCGTCAGCCGGGAACTGATCCGCCTGGATGCGCGGGCACAGGACAAGACCGATGCCATCGCCCAGGTGGCCCAGATGCTGGTCGCTGCCGGCTGCGTGGCGCCGGGCTACGAGGCCAGCATGGGACGCCGCGAAGCGCTGGCGAACACCTTCCTCGGCCATGGCGTGGCGATCCCGCACGGGCTCGGCGAGGACCGCCACCTGGTGCGCCGCGACGGCATTGCGGTGCTGCAGTTGCCGGAAGGCGTGGAATGGAACCCCGGCCAGGTCACCCGCCTGGTGGTTGGCATTGCCGCCCAGTCCGATACCCACATCACCCTGCTGCGCAGGCTGACCCGCCTGATCCAGGACGAGGCCGCGCTGCAGCGGTTGTTCACTACCTCCGATGCAAGCGAAATCGTCAATGCGCTGGCCAGCGACGTCGCAGTCTCTGCCACTCACGACCCAGTGGCGGACCTGGCCGAGCGTTTCGACTGGACCATTGCTTACCCCAGCGGACTGCACGCGCGCCCGGCCACGCGCTGGGCCGAGACGGCGCGGAGTTTTACGGCCCGGGCCCAGGTGCGCGCGGGTGATCAGGCGGCCGATGCCAAGAGTCTGGTGGCGCTGCTGCAGCTCGGGCTTCGCGAGGGCGATGCCGTGCGTGTTTCTGCCGAAGGCGCCGATGCCCCCGCACTGCTGGCTGCACTACGCAAGACCATGGACGGGCTGGTCGCGCAGGAAAAGGCCGATGCGGAGCGTGCAGCGCAGCGAAAGACGGCGCCGGTCGCGGGCTGGAATCCGCCCGAAGCGCAGGCAGCGATCGTCGGCATCGGCGCCAGCCCCGGGCTGGCCATCGGTCCGCTGCATGTACTGGCCAGCGCGCAGGCCGATGTTGCCGATCGCCCTGCCCCGCTTGGCGAGGGCGGCGCGCGCCTGCAGGATGCACTCAGTCGTACCCGCCAGCAGCTGGCCGCGCTGCAGGACGACACCCAGCGCCGCCTTGGCGCCTCGGATGCGGCGATCTTCAGGGCGCAGGCTGCGCTGCTTGACGACACCGACCTGATTACCCGTACCTGCCAGCTGATGGTTGAAGGTCATGGCGTCGCGTGGTCCTGGCACCAGGCCATCGAGCAGATCGCCTCCGGGCTGGCGGCGCTGGGCAATCCGGTGCTGGCCGGGCGCGCTGCCGACCTGCGCGATGTGGGTCGGCGCGTACTGGCGCAGCTTGACCCCTCTGCGGCCGGTGGCGGCCTGGCAGATCTACCGGCGCAACCGTGCATCCTGCTTGCCGCCGACCTGTCGCCCTCGGATACTGCCAACCTTGACAGCACCCGCGTGCTCGGCCTCGCCACCGCACAGGGCGGCCCCGCGTCGCACACTGCGATCCTCTCGCGCACGCTCGGCCTGCCGGCGCTGGTTGCCGGTGGCGCCGAACTGCTGGCGATCCAGGCCGGCCGCGAAGCGATCATCGACGGCAGCAGCGGGCGGCTCTACCTGTCCCCTTCCGAGGCCGATCTTGCTTCGGCACGCGCCTGGATCGCCGAGCAGCAGCAGATCCGCGCGCGCGAAGCCGCACAACGCGCGCAGCCGGCGCAGACCACCGACGGCCATCGCATCGACATCGGCGCCAACGTGAACCTGCCTGAGCAGGTGCCATTGGCGCTGGAACAGGGCGCGGAAGGTGTCGGCCTGATGCGCACCGAATTCCTGTTCCTCGAACGCGGCAGCACGCCCAGCGAGGAGGAGCAGTACGCAACCTACATGGCGATGGCCAAAGCGCTGGAAGGCCGTCCGTTGATCGTGCGTGCGCTCGATATCGGTGGCGACAAGCAGGTCGCCCACCTGGAGCTGCCGCACGAGGAGAACCCGTTCCTCGGCGTGCGCGGCGCGCGCCTGCTGCTGCGCCGCCCGGATCTGCTTGAGCCGCAGCTGCGTGCGCTGTACCGCGCAGCGAAGGAAGGGGCACGCCTGTCCATCATGTTCCCGATGATCACCTCGGTGCCTGAACTGGTCGCACTGCGTGCCATCTGCGAGCGCCTGCGCGCCGAACTCGAGGCCCCCGACGTGCCGATCGGCATCATGATCGAAGTACCGGCCGCGGCCGCCCAGAGCGATGTGCTGGCGCGCCACGCCGACTTCTTCTCGATCGGCACCAACGACCTGACCCAGTACGTGCTGGCGATCGATCGCCAGAACCCGGAGCTGGCCGCAGAGGCCGACAGCCTGCACCCGGCCGTGCTGCGCGCGATCCGCACCACGGTGGACGGCGCACGCACGCAGGGGCGCTGGGTGGGTGTCTGCGGCGGCCTGGCCGGCGATCCGTTCGGCGCGATGCTGCTGGCAGGGCTGGGCGTGGACGAACTGTCGATGACCCCGAACGACATCCCGTCCGTGAAGGCACGCCTGCGTGGCAGCGCGCTGGCCGATCTGCAAACGCTGGCTGCGACGGCGCTGGACTGCGAAACCGCCGAGCAGGTGCGCGCCCTCGACGGAGCCCGCGCATGAACGCCCGCGCCGTCACCGTTACCTTGAACCCGGCGATCGACCAGACCGTGCGGCTGGCCAGCCTGCGGCCGGGCCATGTGCACCGCGCCCGCAGCAGCCGCGACGATGCGGGTGGCAAGGGCATCAACGTGGCCGCCTGCCTGGCCGACTGGGGCGTGCCGACCGCCGCGCTGGGCGTGCTCGGTGGCGGCAACGACGGTGTGTTCGGCGCGCTCTTCTCCACGCGCGGCATCGTGGATGGTTGCCTGCGTATCCCCGGCAGCACCCGCACCAACATCAAGCTGGTTGACGAGGACAACGGCGAAACCACCGACATCAACCTGCCCGGCCTGGCCCTCGACGATACCGCTCTGGACGCAGTGTCGCGCAGGCTTGGCGCCTTGCTGCTGCCGGGCCTTCCGGTGGTGCTGTCCGGCAGCCTGCCGTCTGGACTGCCGTCCGATGCATGGGCGCGACTGCAGGCGCAGGCCGCCGCCGCCGGTGCGCGCGTGCTGCTGGACACCAGTGGCGACGCACTTGTGGCTGCATTGAGTGACACCGCCGGTGCGCTGCCCTACGCGGTCAAGCCCAACCGCCAGGAGCTGGAGGCCTGGACCGGCACCCCGCTGCCGGACCGCAGCGCCCTGCGCGTCGCTGGCCAGGCCTTGGTCGAACGTGGCGTTGCGCTCGTAGCGATCTCGATGGGCACCGACGGCGCGCTGTTCATTGATCGCAGCGGCGCGCTGGTCGCACGACCGCCGCGACTGGCCCAGGGCAGCACGGTCGGTGCGGGCGACGCGATGGTGGCCGGCATCGCTGCCGCCCTGCTGGAGCCGTCCATCGATCTGGACGGCTGCGCGCGGCTGGCGACCGCGTTCTCGATGAGCCGGCTGCAAAGCGGTGACGCACGACGGCTGGACCCGGCGCAGGTACGCGGGTGGACCGGCGATGTACTGATCGAGCGGTTGGATTGACCCCCCTGCCGGGAGCACGGCGGCGGCTTCGGGCCGACCGCAGCGCCTTCGGCAAGCACGAGCCCGAAGAATTCCAGGAGTTTCCATGCACGCTTCCAACGTAGTCATCGCCGCCGGCGAACGCAGCATCGAGGCGGTTCTTGCCGCCGAAGCGCTGCGCCGCGCCGCCCGCCAGCGCGGGCTCGAGCTGATGATCGAGATCCGCAGCGACCAGGGCGTGACCGGCGCGCTGTCTGCCTCGAACGCCGCCGCCGCGACGCACCTGCTGCTGGTGGGTGACGGTGAGGCGGACATCGCGCGCTTCGCCAATGCCGGGATCGTGCATGCGAGCCTGGGCGAGGTACTGGACGACCCGGTTGCGGCGCTCGCACCGCTCGTGGCCGCGGTGTCGGGCAACGCCGGCACGCATGCGGGCAAGCGCATCGTCGCCGTCACCTCCTGCCCCACCGGCATCGCCCACACCTTCATGGCGGCGGAGGGCCTGCAACAGGCCGCCAAGGCACTGGGCCATGCAATCCGGGTCGAAACCCAGGGCTCGGTGGGCGCGCAGGACGCGTTGAGTGACGAGGAAATCGCTGCCTCCGACCTCGTCCTGATCGCCGCAGACCGCGAAGTCGATCTGTCGCGCTTCGCCGGCAAGCGCCTGTTCAAGAGTGGCACCAAGCCGGCGATCAACGATGGCCAGAACCTGATCCGCAAGGCGCTGGCCGAGGCCGGCGTGCAGGCCGGTACCGCGACTCCGGGCCGCACGGCCGAAAAAACCAGGGCCACCGGCCCCTACAAGCATCTGATGACCGGCGTGTCGTTCATGCTGCCGTTCGTCACTGCCGGTGGCCTGCTGATCGCACTGGCGTTCGCACTCGGCGGCATCTATGCCTTCGATGACGCGCACAAGGGCACGCTGGCGTGGTCGCTGTTCCAGATCGGCGCCAAGTCCGGCTTCATGTTGATGGTGCCGGCGCTGGCCGGTTACATCGCCTACTCCATCGCCGACCGGCCCGGCATTGCGCCCGGCATGATCGGCGGACTGGTAGCAGTGAACATGGATGCTGGCTTCATCGGCGGCATCCTGGCTGGCTTCATTGCAGGTTATGGCGTGCACTGGATCAACCGTGCGCTGCGCCTGCCGCGCAGCCTGGAAGGCCTCAAGCCGGTGCTGATCCTGCCGGTGCTGGGCACGCTGCTGGTCGGCCTGTTGATGATGTACGTGATCGGCACGCCGGTCGCCGGGCTGCTGGCGTGGCTGACCGACTGGCTGCGCGGCATGCAGGGCGGCAGCGCGATCCTGCTTGGCCTGCTGCTGGGCGGAATGATGGCGGTGGACATGGGCGGGCCGGTCAACAAGGCGTCCTACGCGTTCTCTACTGCATTGATTTCCAGCCAGGTCTACACGCCGATGGCGGCGACGATGATCGGCGGCATGACGCCGCCGCTGGGTATTGCACTGGCGACATGGCTGTTCAGCAACCGCTTCACCGCCGAGGAGCGCGGCACGGCCGGTGCCGCCGGCGTGCTTGGCCTCAGTTTCGTGACCGAAGGCGCGATCCCCTACGCCGCACGTGATCCGCTGCGCACCATTCCGGCGCTGATCCTTGGTTCTGCCGTGGCAGGTGCAATCTCGATGGCCGCTGGCGTCGAGCTGAAGGTGCCGCACGGCGGCGTGTTCGTGCTGCCGATCCCGAACGCAGTCACTCACCTCGGCATCTACCTGTTGGCACTGCTGGCCGGCGTGGCTGTCACTGCGGTCGCGCTGCGCATCCTCAAGAAGCCGGTCACCACGCCGGCCTGATCCACCCCATCGCCAAGACCCTGCCACCTCCCCTGCGCACGCAGGGGCGCAGCGACCTACGCCCTGCACAAGGACCCTCGCCCATGACCCGCTCTTCCCGACACGTGTTGCCGATGGTGATCGCGCTTGCCCTGCCATCCCTGGCTGCCACCGCAGACGCGAGCGACGTCTTCACTCCCAAGCTCGCCTACACCGGCGAGGCCGCCGCCACGCTCGATGGGGGCAAGCGCAGCGGCACGGCCTATGCCGGCCAACTGATGTTCGGTGCCGACGTGGACCTGGACGCTGCGTTTGGCTGGCGAGGCGCGACGATCAAGGCCTACGGCATCAATCGTCATGGCACCAACCTCGCCAACAGCAGCACGGGCAACAGCACCTCGGTGCAGGAAATCTTCGGTGGCCAGGGCACGCGCCTGGCCAACCTGACGCTGGAGCAGAAACTGCTGGACGACCGGCTGGTGCTTGAGGCGGGACGCAGCGTCGCCAACATCCATCATCTAGGTTCGGAGTTGTGCCAGTACTTCCAGGGCAACTCGGCCTGCGGCAACCCGACCTACGTATTCCGTACCAGCAACTTCACCTGGTGGCCTGTATCGAGCTGGATGGCTGATGCCACGGCATGGGTGACGCCGGATGTCTACGTACGCGTGGGCGCGTACCAGGTCGACCCGAGCCAGGCCGAAGATGGCCAGCACGGCCTGAAATGGAGCACGAACCAGGCCACTGGCTGGATCGTGCCCTACACGATCGGCTGGCGCAGCCCCGCGTCGGCGCGCTTGAAGGCCCGCTACGAACTGGGTGGCTGGCAGGACAACTCGACCTACCGCGACCCGCTGCGCGATGCCAATGGCACGCCGGCGCTGCTCAGTGGCCAGGAGTACGCGACACGTCATGGTCGCTCCGGTGCGTTCGCCCGCTTCGAGCAGCAGCTCAGCAGCGATGGCAGCGGCCGTGGCCTGACCCTTTTCGGCGCCGCGCTCAAGGGCACCTCCGGCCAGGTGATCGAGGATCACTTCCTTCAGGCCGGGCTGGTGCAGAAAGGTACGTTCGCCAGCCGACCGCAGGACAGCATCGCCTTCGTCGTGACGCAGCAGAAGTACAGCAGCATCGCGCTGGAAAACCTGCGCCTTGCCCGTGCCGCAGCGGGCGGCAGCGGCACCCCGCACGGGAGCCAGGTGATGATGGAGCTGAGCTATGGCATCCAGGTCACCCCCCAGCTTCGGGTCGCGCCGAACCTGCACTACATCGTGCATCCGGACCAGTTCAACGAACCCGCACGCCAGCGGGACCTGCCGAATGCGCTGATCGCCGGCCTGCGGGTCGATTGGAGTCTGTAGGAGAATCCGTTTTCGTCCACGCGATTGCCGCTCAACGGCTCATCAAGTCTCGAAGTGGGCTTTCAGCCAGTCGTCGACACCCTCCAGTTTCACGCCAATGCTGGCATTGAACGTCCCGTCCAGGCTCCAGGAGACGCCCCTGCCCTGGGCGAAGGCAGCACGGTACTTCCTGATCATGTTTGATGGGTCACTGGCAAGCTCCTCCATCAGCTGGGGAACGCTCCACACGATCAGCTTGAAGGGAGCACCGAACTTTTCCTCAAGGATGGCGGGCAGCTGCTCATAACGGACCGTGTCTCCCGCAAGATAGACGATCTCGTTTCGAAGGGGGGGCGAGTGGAAGACGATCTGTGCAGTCATTGCACCGATGTCCTCTGGTGTGGTCAGCGTAACCGCATTGGAGGCTGTGCCAAGTGCATTGACCTTTCTGCCGGGAAGATCGATGACGCCAAACTCCGGCTCGAAGAGGTAGCTGGTGAACATGCCGGTGGAAATGACCACCCAGTCCATTTCGGCCTGTGAGCGGAGATAGTCGCGTACATCCAGCTGGGCGTCGAAAAGATCCTGTGGCCCGCCGCGTCCGATGGCGTCAAAGTCGACCCCGAATTGCCAAGGGAAGTACCTGGTAATGCCCGACTTCACGGCGGCGCGCGCTACCTTCATGGGAGTGTCGCGGCCAGCGGCGTAGCCGGTGCAGCCGATGACCGTGTCATAACCGGAAAATAGATCAGCCAGCTCATCGACCGTGGCAGTGACCAGGTCGCCAGGAACGAGGGCCACTCCCAGCGAGCGGATCTGGTCAATGACCGTACGCTTGTCCGGTAGTGTGGATTCAATCGACGCAGGCCTCAGCATCACGCTGATGGTTGCGTCATGCACAACCGCGAGCTGGGCCAGGTTGCGGATGACGGGCATTCCGAGTTCGCCGGCACCCAGCACCAGGATTGAGCGGGAAACAATCGGGGGAGACATTGAAACCACCATCTGTGTGTACGATGGCGGCGATTCTGCGCCCCTCCCTAGTTGCCACGTAAGAAGGCACACCGATGATACCGACCGCACCGTTCATGAGCACCGATGAGCTTCTGCGACATTCACAATCGATATGCGACGGCATGAGCGCGGACGACGACGGTCTGCGCCGCGAGGTGCTCGCGCATGCCGGCAGCCGCTGGTCGCTGGGCATCATTCACGCCCTGGGGGTCTACGGAACACTGCGTCACGCCGATGTGGCGCGGCGGATGAAAGGAGTCACGCAGCGTATGCTGACGCGTACCCTGCGTCAGCTTGAAAGGGACGGACTGATCCATAGGCAGGATTTCCGTGAGGTTCCGCCGCGCGTGGAGTACACCATCACTCCGCTGGGCAGGGAGCTGCTGGTTCTTATGATCCCGATGTGGACCTGGGTAGTGGGACACGCCGAGGAATTCCGCCGCTGCAGGGAGAATTTCGACACGCATCACGGCCCTCCCCCTGACTGACCCGGCCTGCATCCGGTGCATCCAGGCGCTCCCGCCAGCCGTATGTAGGATGCCCGCGCTGTGCGGGCATCCTATCGAGGAACGCACCGTGAACGCTCTTCAGCGCATCGCCGCCGCAGTCAGCTTCGCCTTACTCGTCTCAGCCGCTTCCGCCAGCTTCGCCGCAGCTCCGGTAATGGTTGGCGGGGCCGAGATGTACCCGACCAGGACCATCGTTGAAAACGCCGTGAACTCCAAGGATCACACCACTCTGGTGGCAGCGGTCAAGGCAGCAGGCCTGGTCGAGACCCTCAATGGCGCCGGTCCCTTTACCGTCTTTGCGCCCACCAATGCGGCCTTCAACAAACTTCCAGCAGGCACGGTCGATACACTGGTAAAGCCTGAAAACAAGGCGCAGCTCACCCGGATCCTCACCTACCACGTGGTCCCAGGACGGTTCAGTTCCGCCCAGCTCCTGGCCGATGCCAGGAAGCACGGTGGAAAAGCCACGCTGAAGACAGTGCAAGGCGAGCCGCTTACCGTGGCACTTCACGACGGCACGTTGTGGGTGATCGACGCCAAGGGCGGCAAAGCAGGTATCAGCATCGCCGACGTCAACCAATCCAATGGCGTCATCCACGTTGTCGATACCGTGCTGATGCCGAAGTAGTGGCGCGCCCTGCCAGACCCTGCCACTCCGGCCAGCAGCATGAAGCAGTGGACGAGGATCCGGGCGCAGGCCCGGCTCCTCCGTTCACTGAAGCGCCTGGGCCAGCGTGAGTACATCCGCCGGGAAGGTCGCGTAGTCATCCAGTGGAGCGCGATGGCTGTCGCGTCGGTGGATGAGGCGCACGGCAACCACTTGCTGTTGCGGAACGATGACCAGGTGCTGGCCCAGGTAACCGTTGGCGGCGTAGGCAACAGTTGGGCCGCGCTGGATGTCGAACATGTCGGACAGCTTGAGTCCACGACCGGTGATCTCGCTGCCATAGTGCTGCGGCCAGTCCGCCCCAAGGCGCTCCGCCACGTACGCAATCAATGCACTCTTGCTGTCGAATACCCTGCCCCCGGTGGCCAGCAATGCCTGCTGGACCGGAGCGCTGACCCCATGCTGCGCCAGGAAGCCGGCCATCTGGCCCTTCAGCTCATAACGCTCCCATGCTGGAATGCGCCACCACAGAAGACCAACATCCGGGGAGCGGGCACTTGCTCCAGTCAGCAGTGCCACCGATCGCTCGCTCAGCATGCGCGTACCCGCCGGGGTCACGCCGCCATCAAGCAGTAGCTGCCCGATCTTCGCCAGATCGCGGGCACTCAGCGACAATCCGGCCATGCCCAAGGGGGTGCCCGCACCGTCCTTCAACCAGGTATATCGGGCAATGCCCAGCGGTCTGAACAGGCGCTTCTCAAGGTAGGCATCCATCGGTTCCCCTGCCAGACGCTCGACAATGCCGGGCAGCAGATTGGTAGCCTTGTTGTTGTAGGAGAACGTGGTACCTGGATCGCTGCTCAGCTCTGCCGCCAGTGCGAGCTTGACCAGGTCCGGCGCAGCTTCCAGCTCTTCCCCCGCGTTGGCCACGTTCTGCAGGCCAGAGGTATGGTCCAGCAGCATGCGTACCGTGATGTCCCTTTTCCGCCCCTGCTTCCACTCCGCGAAGATGTTGCTTACCGGCTCGTCGACCGAGGCCAGTTTTCCGTCGTCCAGCAGTAGCATGATGGCCAGTGCCACCACCGACTTGGTGGCCGACATGAGGTGAACCGGCTCCTCGCCGGTCTCTGGCTGTGGCTCCAGCAGTGTTTTTCCATCCTTCCAGACAAGCACCGCGTCGGAATGCGCGGCACGGGCGTTGCGTTCGATCGTCGCGACGGCGTCGGCCGTGGTGGTCGTGCTGGCCAGTGCAGGGAGGGCCAGCATCAAGGCCGCGAAGCTGGACAACCATCGTGCAGTTTTCATGGGCATCTCTTCCGGTGAATGCCTGTCCACATTGCCTACAGCTGTAGTCACGACCGAGTGCCTGAAGTCATGCCCGGCCACATGACAGCATCAGCACCACGCCCCCTGCATGGCCCCGTAGTCCGCCAGCGGATACGCGAAGCCGATGGCCCTTGCTGCCGCCCCGCTTTCTGATGGTTCCAATCCAGCCGTTGCAGTCGCAGTCAGGGCGCAACGCCGCTCGATTTCGTTTCGCATTGCAGCAAATGCGGCGTGCCAGGCAGCACTGCTGATCGCTCAACTGTCTGATTTCCCGAGCTTCTGGTCATCCATCGTTCATTCTGATTGACAGCGTTGTCAGGTCGCGCTTACAAGAGCCCACGTCCGGCGCGTGGCGCGGGAACGTCCAGACATCACTTATGGGGAGAGAGGGACCCTATGACCGGCCATTTCAGGAAGAGCACACTCGCACAGGCAGTACTTGCCACCATCGTCACCGCCACTGCAGCGCTGCCGGTCGCAGCGCAATCAGTCAAGGAAAGCAGCTCGACCGCAACCAGCGAGTCACGGGAGGCCTCAACGCTGGACGCCGTCATCGTCACTGTCGAACGCCGGGAACAGGACCTGCAGAAATATGCAGGTACCGCCCAGGCAATCTCCGCGGACGATACGCGTGCGCTGGGCATCAACAATGAGCTGCGCAACATCCAGGCCCTGGTGCCGGGCATGAGCATGGCCAACCAGGAAGGCAACCTGGAGATCTTCATCCGCGGCGTGGGCTCTTCGAACAACACCGAACTGGGTGATCCGGGCGCCGCGCCTCACATCAACGGGGCCTACATTGCACGACCGCGCGGTCTGGGCGGCATGTTCTACGATGTCGAGCGGGTGGAAATCAACAAGGGCCCGCAGGGCACGCTGCGCGGCCGCAATGCGCTGGCAGGCACGCTGAACATCATCACCAAGCGCCCCGACCTGGAAGCCTTCGGTGGATATGTGCAGGCCGAAGTCGGTAATCGTGACCACCGGGGTGGCGAGTTCGCACTGAACCTGCCGATCGGCGGTGGCGCGGCCTTCCGCGTGGCCGGCTACAAGGTGGAGAAGGACTCACCGTTCAAGAATGCGGGCCGCGCGCAGGACCTGGAACCGGCTGGTGTGCAGGACGACCGGGGGGCACGCCTGTCGTTCCTCTACCAGCCGGATGACAAGCTGTCGATCTTCGCCATGGCCGACATCGGCAAGGAAGGCGGCACCGGCTATCCCGGTGCCAATGTCTACACTGCCGCGAAGGCCGGTTATCTGCCGGACGATGTCGATCTGCGCAAGATCATCTACCGCGGCGCGCAGGGCAAGCTGGACAGCACCAACTGGGGGGCGCAGACCAGCATCTCCTACGACTTCGGCAAGGTAGCGGTGGAATACAACGGCAGCTACCGCAACGTGGACTACCGCCAGACCAACGCGCAGAGTGAGGGCATCCTCTGGCCGAACCGCAACATCGATCCGGTATCGCCCAGCAACCCGGGTGGCATCGACTACGACAACTACTCCACGCAGTATTGGCTGACCGAGTCGGAGTCGCAGGTGCATGAGCTGCGGTTCACGTCCGACCAGGACGAGCGGCTGCGCTGGACCACCGGCCTGTTCCACTTCAACGAGGACCAGCGGGTGGGCTACCTTTCGCTGGTGGACAAAGGGCGCTGGTATTCGGGCACTGAATTCACCATGCCGAAGGTCAATGGCAAGTCTTCCGCCGTGTTCGCCGATGGCACGTTCGACGTCAACGATCGCCTGCGCCTGAAGGGCGGCCTGCGCTACTCCGAGGAGAAGAAGTCACGTTACGGCATCGGCGGCAACTGGTCGCTGGGCCTGCCTGGCCAGGGCGGGGACTTTGCCACGCGCCTCGGCACGCCCGGCTTCGAGCCCGCGTTCATGAGTCGTCCGAACTTTGATGTCAGCAACATCACCTCGCAGGCGGAGATGGCCCGCTTCCTGCTGCAGGGCGTGCTGCGACACGGTCGCAACGACACCTTGCTGCAGCAGATCGGCGCGGTGCCCGATGGCGGCCCATTCGGTTGCGTCGACCGTCCCGACATCGGTGGCGATACCGTCGATTGCCCGTACCAGAGCTGGGCCCAGGTCAGCGCGATTCCGGCCCAGCAGTTCGGCAAGAGCAAGTTCAGCTTTACCGACTGGCGCGCAGGCTTCGAGTACGACGTGAGCGACGACAGCCTGCTGTACGGCCTGGTATCGACCGGCCACAAGGCGGGCGGCTTCAACGACACGTTTGATCCGAAGGAGATTCCCGAGACCTTCAAGCCCGAATCGATCATTGCCTACGAAATCGGCAGCAAGAACTCCTTCCAGATGCTGGGCCGCACCTCGACCTTCAACGTCAGCGGGTTCTATTACGACTACAGCGACCAGGTGTTCCAGGACCTGGCGGTAATCGGCACCAATCCGACCACCGGTGAAGCCACCGGCTATGCGCTGGTCAACCGCAACGTCGGCAAGTCCGCTGTGTACGGCCTGGAGGCGGAAAGCACCTTGCGATTCCCGCACAACTTCATGGTCAACATCAATGCGCTCTGGATGGACAGCGAGATCAAGCGCGGCACCGTCGCCGATGTCCGCAGCCAGAACTACGACGCCGGTGGCGCCACTTCGTTGATCGACCTGTCCGGCAATGAACTGCCGCTGGCCTCGAAGCTCACCTTCAACGTGCGCCTGCAGCATACGACCGAGCTGCGCTTTGGCACCTTCGACTGGCAGTTGCTGGCCTCGTACCGCTCGGCCTTCTATCTCACCCAGTACAACAACCGGGACGTAGAGTTCATCCGACAGGATCCGGCCACTGGTGAGCTGGTCCATGACCGTACCGAAAGTGCCGCTGCGGCCGGCTTCCCTGACCGCCAGAAGGGCGAGACCACCTTGAACGCGGGCATTGGCTTCACCTCACTGAGCGGCAACTGGCGGGTGGAAGCCTGGGGCAACAATCTGCTGGGCAACGACGTCTCGCAGAAGGCCCTGGTGGGTTCCGGCATCAACGTCCGCTTCCTGAACGATCCGCGCAGCTACGGCCTGCGCCTGCGTTACCAGTTCTGAGCAACGCAGCCTTGAAGGAGGGCCGGTTTCGCCGGCCCTCCGTGCGCAATCACCACGTCCCGCCCTGTGCGACAACGCACGGGGCGTCGCCCTGCCCGCGATGACACGAGAATCATGAAACACACAACCCGCTGGTCGCAGTTCGGTGTACTCATCACCGTCTTCTTCTTCTGGGGCTTCGTTGCCGCAAGCAACGGCATCCTCATTCCGGTGTTCAAGAAGGCGTTCCATCTCAGCCAGGCGCAGAGCATGTACGTGGCGATGGCTTTCTACGTTGCCTACACCGCCGGTTCGCTGATCTACATCGCCGTCTCCCGCGCCATCGGCAGCGACCTGCTGCACAGGGTGGGCTACCGCAACGGCATCTGCCTTGGCCTGCTGGTCTCGGCACTGGGTGCCCTGCTCTTCTATCCCGCGGCCAACACCGGCTCGTTTGCACTGATGCTGTCCGGCCTGTTCATCGTTGGCCTGGGCTTCTCGCTCCAGCAGATCGCAGCCAATACGCTGGCGGTGATCATGGGTGATCCGGCCACTGGATCGCAGCGCCTGACCATGGCCGGCGGTGTCAACAACCTGGGCGCGACGGTAGGCCCACTGCTGGTGAGCATTGCCATCTTTGGCAGCGTGTCAGCGGGCAACACAGAGGCGAGCATCGAGAGCGTAAAGATCCCATACCTGGTGCTGGGCGCCGCCTTCGTACTGGTAGCCGTGCTGCTGCGGCTCTCGAGCGTGCCCAATCATGTCGAGCTGTCCGCGACGGTCCCCGCAGGTGCAACCGGGGCAGATCACCAGACAGATCGCAGATCTGCGCTCGCTTACCCGCAGCTGGTCATGGGCATGATCGCGATCTTCCTTTACGTCGGCGTGGAGGTATCGACCATCGACAATCTTCCAGCCTACCTTGAGCAGCCCTTGAGCAAGGGTGGACTGGGGCTGGAAACCTCGGTGATCGCCCCGTTCGTGTCGCTGTACTGGGCCAGCCTGATGATCGGCCGCTGGGGTGGTGCCGCAGGCGCGTTCGATGTGCGCGCAGGCACCCGGAAGCTGTTGATGCTGGTGTTGCCGTTCGTCGCGTTCGCCATCTACCTTGCCGTCAACGCGATCTCTGGCCACAACTCCGCACAGTTCCTGCACTACGCGCCGGTGATCGTCCTGATGATCATTGCCACCCTGGCCAGCAGGGGCAATCCGTCGCGCATGCTGCTGTACTTTGCCGTGTGTGGCATTGCGGCGCAGCTGGTCGGCATGTTCACCACCGGCATGACCAGTGTGATCGCCTTCATCAGTGTCGGGCTGTTCTGCAGCACGATGTGGCCCTGCATCTTTACCCTGGCCATCAGCGGCCTGGGCCGCCATACCAACCAGGCAAGCAGCCTGCTGATCATGATGATCATGGGCGGCGGCATCGTCAGCTGGGCGCAGGGTGCGCTTGCCGACAAGGTCGGCGTGCACTACAGCTTCATCATTGGCGTGCTGTGTTTCTGTTATCTGGCGTTCTACGCCTGGGCGGCCGGCCGTACACTTCGTCGCCAGGGTGTTGATCTGGAGCGATTGGCAACCGAAGCGGGCCACTGAGCTGAACCGCGCCCCTGCCCTGCCAGCGCGGCGTCCCGATCGCGCCGGCAGGCCGTTGGACCGCGTTCAATCGTGACGGACCGGCCCCGTGGATCGCCGGACCTGCAGGGCGTAGTCAATATCGACCACGCCACCGCTGCCGAGCTCGCGCACTTCCTTGATCAGCTCCATGGCCGCCCGCCGGCCCATCTCTCGGGTGGGCTGGCAGACCGTGGTCAACGCCGGATAGATCTGGCGGGCGATCGGCGTGTCATCGAAACCACAGACAGAGATGTCGCCCGGCACCGAAAGGCCGTGCTCGAACACCGCGCAGATGACCCCGGCCGCCATATCGTCGTTGGCAGCGAAGATGGCAGTCGGCCGATCAGGCCGATCAAGCAGTGCGTTGGCGCCGATGTAGCCGGATTCGTATGAGAACTCACCTTCCAGCACCAGGCTGGGGTCGTAGCGCAGGCCTGCCCTGCGCAGGCCTTCGCGATAGCCTGCCAGGCGCCACATGCTTGCGCCATGCGCGGCGTGTCCCTTGATATGGGCGATGCGGGTATGGCCCAGCGAGGCCAGGTGTGCGATCAGCGCCACCACCGCGCCGATTTCATCCACGACGACGCCCACGTTCCGGTTCTGTTCCTTCGCCGAAATGCTGGAGTACGGAATGCCCAGGTCGACCAGGCGTTCCAGCAGGGCCGTGTCGTCGGTCAGGGGCGGCGTCAGCACCACGCCGTCGAGCTGCGACTGCATGATCAATGACTCGACCTTTTCCACGATATCGGCCGCGTCGTAGATCAGCGGAGCGAGCATCAGGTTGTAGTGCTGTTCCATGCAGGCATCCAGCACCCCCATCTCGATCTCCATCAGATAGTTCGAGGACGGATTATCGAAGAGCATCGCGATCAGGTAGGAACGCCGGCCGGCGAGGACCCGTGCAGAGAGCAAGGGACGGTAACGCAGCTTTTCCACTGCCGCGTCCACCCGGGCCCGGGTGCTCTTGGAGACGTTCGGCTCGTTGTTGAGCACCCGCGAGACGGTCTTCATCGAGACCCCGGCCGTTGCCGCGACATCCTCGATCCGCACGCGTCCCGGCCTGCCTGCGAGCACCTGCTCAGGTCCCGGCATCCCCCGCCCTCTGCCCGTCATAGCCTCACCATCTCTACCGAAATCCTGCACCACGGGATGTGGATGCAGATGCAACTTTATCCTCAAAACCCATGCCGCTGTGCAGCAAGCATTCGTTCCACGGGCTGGGTATGCTCGACTTCGACTGACAACGCTGTCAGGTTGCTTTCTGGTCGCCGAGCCCATCCAAGCCACCCTTCCGAGATGATTGTTCCGATGAACGTCCGTCATTCCGATCGTGCGAAGCGCAACCCCGTTCTACGTCCACACCGCCTGCTGCTGGCTGCATCGCTTGCCATGGCGCTGGTGCCTGCGACCGGTGCGGCCCCTGCCCCGGTGAACGACGCAGGTACCATCACTCCCGCGCACTGGCCCAAGGCAACCTGGCCGCTGGCCAACGATCCGGCCATGGAACGACGCATCGACGCGCTGATCGCATCAATGACGCTGGAAGAAAAGGTCGGCCAGATCGTGCAGGGCGATATCGCCAGCATCACGCCCGACGACGTGCGCAGATATCGATTGGGTTCAATACTGGCGGGCGGCGCATCCGACCCAGGTGGCCGCTACAACGCAAAACCCGCCGAATGGCTTGCGCTGGCCGACGCGTTCTGGGAAGCCTCGATGGACACGCGCAACGGTGGCAAGGCCATTCCCATCGTCTGGGGCATTGATGCGATGCATGGCCAGAGCAATGTGGTGGGTGCCACTCTGTTCCCGCACAACATCGGCCTGGGCGCAGCGCGCAACCCGGAACTGCTGCGCGAGATCGCAAGGATCACCGCTGCCGAAACCCGTGTGACCGGCATGGAATGGACCTTCGCGCCGACCGTGGCCGTTCCGCAGGACGACCGCTGGGGGCGCACGTACGAAGGCTACTCGGAAGATCCGGCATTGGTGGCCAGCTATGCAGGGGCCTTCGTCGAAGGCCTGCAGGGCAAGGCGGGGGCTGCTGACTTCCTCGACGACCACCACGTGATGACCACGGTCAAGCATTTTCTCGGCGATGGCGGCACGGGCAACGGCAAGGACCAGGGCAACACCACGGTCAGCGAGGCAGAACTGCGCGACATCCATGCCGCCGGATATCTGCCTGCGATCAATGCGGGCGCGCAGTCGGTGATGGCGTCCTTCAACAGCTTCCATGGCGAGAAGATGCATGGGCACAAGCCGTTGTTGACCGATGTGCTGAAGGGTCGGATGGGCTTCGGCGGCTTCGTGGTCGGTGACTGGAACGGCCATGGCCAGATCAAGGGCTGCAGCAACACCGATTGCGCGAAGACCTATGTTGCCGGCCTGGACATGGCGATGGCGCCGGACAGCTGGAAAGGCATGTACGAAAGCACGCTGGCCCACGTGAAGGACGGCAGCCTGCCGGAGGCGCGGCTGGACGATGCCGTTCGCCGCATTCTGCGGGCGAAGATGCGCATGGGCCTGTTCGACAAACCCAAGCCGTCCGAGCGCGCATTGGGCGGCAGATTCGAGCTGCTCGGGTCGCCGGCGCATCGCCAGGTGGCGCGGCAGGCCGTGCGTGAATCGCTGGTGCTGCTCAAGAACCAGAACCAGCTGCTGCCACTCCCGCCGAAACAACGGGTACTGGTTGCGGGCGATGGCGCGAACGACATGAGCCGTCAGGCGGGCGGCTGGACGCTCAGCTGGCAGGGCGATGGCACGCGTCGCGAGGACTTCCCGAATGCTGAAACGATCTGGGAAGGTCTGGAGGCACAGGTCAGGTCGGGCGGCGGCCAGGCCGAACTGGCGGTCGATGGCCGCTACCGCAACCGGCCGGATGTGGCCATCGTGGTGTTCGGCGAAGATCCGTACGCCGAGTTCCAGGGCGACCTGCCGAACCTGATGTTCAAGAACGGCAAGTCCGGAGACCTGGAGCTGATGCGACGCCTGAAGGCAGACGGCATTCCGGTCGTGGGGGTGTTCCTGAGCGGGCGCCCGTTGTGGCTGAACCGCGAAATCAACGCCGTCGATGCCTTCGTGGCCGCGTGGCTGCCGGGATCGGAAGGTGGGGGCGTGGCCGATGTGCTGCTGCGTGGGGCCGATGGGCGCGTGCAACACGATTTCCGCGGAAAGCTGAGCTACTCCTGGCCACGCCGCGCCAACCAGTACCAGAACAACGTGGGGCAGAAGGACTACGATCCGCAGTTCGCCTTCGGATACGGCCTGACCTATGCCGACAAGGGAAATCTGCCTGCGCTTTCCGAGGACCCGGGCATTGATCCGGACGCCGCCGGTAGCGGTACCCTGTTCGATCGTGGTGTGGCCGGCACCGGCCTGATGCTTCGCCTGACTGCCGCCAATGGCGAATCGACCGATGTCGTGCATCCCAATGCAACGACTGCCGACCAGTCACTGGCGATGGTCGCAATCAACACCGATGTGCAGGAGGGCGCACGCCGGTTCAGTTTCCGGGCGCCGGCCACGGTGGCGTTGCAGGCCAATACTCCGCTGGACTGGTCGCGCGAGACCAACGGCGAGCTGTCCGTGGTAGCAACCGTGCGTGTCGAACAGCTCCCGGCAGAAGCCGCAGTGACACTCGGTACCGCCTGCGGGGCGGCCTGTGCTGCCGAGGTTGCGCTGGGCCCTGCGCTGTCGGTGGCGCCGCGCAATGAGTGGGTCAGGCTGGGCGTTCCCCTCAAGTGCCTGGCCAAGGCCGGGGCGGACATGAGCCGCTTGAACGTGCCGTTTGCGCTGCGCGCCGGAAAGGGCACAACGCTTGCGATCACCTCGGTCGTACTGGGCACCGAGTTCGATCGCAAGGTGGAGTGTGCGTCGCAGTAGGCGCGGTGTTGAATGCCCTGGTGCGGCCGTCACGTAACGTGCCGCGCCAGGGCCTTTGCTGGGCAGCCGGCACGGTATGATGCCGCAACCCCGGCACTTGCACTGATCGCAGCGGGCGCCTGCACGCCGATCACATGCGCCGGAGAACCGGCGACGCGGTCGATGGACGGCACCGCGCACGCCCCCTACCCCATGCTCGCTTCCCATTCTTCCCTCATCATCTGGATGGCGGTGGCCGTTGCCACTGTCGGCCTGCTGTTCCGTCCGTTCCGCATTCCGGAGTATGTGTGGGCGCTCGGCGCGGCCGCGCTGCTTCCGCTCAGCGGCACTGTGTCGTTCGGCACTACCTGGCACGCAGTCGCCGAGGGCCGCGATGTCTACCTGTTCCTGGTCGGCATGATGGTGCTGGCCGAGCTCGCCCGCCGCGAAGGGCTGTTCGACTGGCTGGCGTTGTACGCGGTGCGGCACGCGGGCGGATCGGGGCGGCGCCTGTTCGACCTGGTGTTCCTGGTCGGCACGCTGGTGACGGTATTCCTGTCCAACGATGCAACGGCCGTGGTGCTGACGCCGGCGGTCTACGCGGCCTGCAAGGCGGCCCGGGCCAATCCCCTGCCCTACCTGTTCGTCTGTGCCTTCATCGCCAACGCGGCCAGCTTCGTGTTGCCCATCTCCAACCCGGCCAATCTCGTGGTGTACGGCCAGCACATGCCGCCGCTGCTGCAGTGGCTGGCGCAGTTCGCACTGCCCTCGCTGGCGGCGATCGGTGCGACCTATCTTGTGCTGCGCTGGGTGCACCGTCGCGAAATCGCACAGCCGCTGGTGGCCGCGCCGGCGCATCGCCCGTTGACCGAGGGTGGGCGCCTGAGTGCGCTGGGTGTGCTGTTCACCGGCACGGTGCTGCTGGTTACGTCCGCCTTGAACGGGCCGCTGGGCCTGACCACCTTCTGCGCGGGCACGCTGAGCGTGGTGGCGGTGGCGATCCGCCAGCGACGCAGCCCGCTGCCGCTGCTACGCCACGTATCCTGGGGGGTGCTGCCGCTGGTGGCGGGGCTGTTCGTGCTGGTGGAAGCGGTAGCGCAGACCGGTGTCATCCAGAGTTCGGCCAGCGCGCTGCAGGCGCTGGCGAAAACGTCGCCGCACCAGGCCAGCTGGCTGGCCGGCGGCGCCGCTGCACTGCTGAGCAACGTGGCCAACAATCTGCCGGTCGGCCTGGCGGCTGGTTCGTTGGGGCAGATGGCGGACCTGCCGGCGCAGACCCGTGCCGCATTGCTGGTCGGCGTGGATCTGGGCCCGAACCTGTCGGTGACCGGCTCGTTGGCCACGATGCTGTGGCTGATGGCGTTGCGTCGCGAAGGCGAGCATGTCAGCGCGCTCGACTTCCTGCGCGTCGGCGCGCTGGTGATGCCACCTGCACTCATCGCAGCGTTGTTGCTGCTGTGACCAGAGTGCAGGCGGCGCCCCTGCCCTAGAAGACCAGCTGCAGGCGGGTATTGAAGGTGGTGCCTTCATCCATGCCCATTGCACTGCCGCTGCGGTGACGGGTCTGCCAGCGCACGGCTTCGAACATCACGCGACTGAAATCGTTGAGGTACCAGTTCGCGCCCAGGGTCCACGCGTTACCGGTACCGCCACTGGGCAGCTCGGCATAGTCCACGTCTTCATAGCGGCCCTTCAGCTCCCAGGCACCGCCGCCGCCGCGCGTCACCGGATCGGCGACCTTCACCTTCCCCCAGGTACCGGCCTTGCCCGAGTACGACGGCAGCGCCCCCGCCAGGAACCAGCCGGCAGAAATCGCCCACGCCGCGTGGTCGCGATCGTAGCGACCGCCGGCATCGGCCCCGCGCAGGCTTCGCGTACCCCACTCGCCCGTCGCCCACGCCGGGCCGAAGAAGCCGGCCAGTTCGGCACCGTAGGCGGTGCTGCGCTCGGCGCCCAGCAGCGTGCCCGGCGTGATCCTGACCAGATCGTTGAAATGCCCCGCGATGGCCGAACTGCGCACCACGCCGCTGGCCCCGGCGGGAATCTTCTCGTGGAACGCCCATGCGCCCAGATGCAACGTGGCACCAGCGGTGTCCAGCGGATTCCAGTGCACGCGCGTGGCCCAGGTCTGGCTGTCGTTGTCGGTGCCGGCGTTGTTGAGATCGTTGCCGGCCACCGACAGGCTGGCGTGCCAGCCCTTTCCGTACACCCGCTCGGTCAGCCCGACACCGAACAGGCCGCGCTGCGGCAGCATCAACGTGCCGACCACGTTGCGTTCCTGGAACGGCGTGTTGGAGGTGCTGCTGGAGCCATCGATACCGCGATCGTTCAAGCGGTTGCCCATCGTGAGATCGGCCGGCAGGCCGAACAGGGTGTGGTCCAGCGTGGCGTAGACCGACTTCCAGGCCACCGCGTTGTCGGCGAAGTCACCCTCCACCACCCAGCCCAGTGTGCCGTAGCGTCCCTCGGCCCCCAGGCGCACCGAACGGACCTCGGTGCCCGAAACGTTGCGATCACCGACCGCCGAACCGTCCGTACTGGAGGCATCGACGAACAGGCGGCCGCGGGGACGGAACACCGTAGTGCCGTCGGCACTGCTGAACTCCGGTGCGCCTTTGGCCCAGGAGACTTTGGGCTGCCTGGACTGGCCGGATTCCAGTGCGGCCACCCGCGTTTCCAGCGCGGGCGCAGGCGGCGCGGATAGTGCGGCCGCGGTGCCCTGCTCGCCCTCGACGGCGCGGAGGCGCGCTTCCAATTGCTTGATCTGCAGCGCCTGCTGCTGCACCAGGCGTGACAGCTCGGCCCGGCTCAATGGCGCGGGCGGGGATGAAACAGACTGGGCGTCGGCGTGGCCACTGGCCAACAGCAGGCCGAGCGCGACCGGCAGCGCTGCCAGCGGCAGCACGGTGGAAGGGTTCATGGACTCTCTCTCCGGCCAGCCGGCCCCCTGGCCCGGCGCTGGCCTGTTGCGGTGGTGCGGGGGAAGATCGGGGGAGGAAGCTCGCGCCGCCGGATCGGACCGGCGGCGCGGCAGGCGGGCTCAGCCCGGCCCGGTCAGCTGGTGGCCTGTGCCTGGGCGTTGGGACGCCAGGTGATCAGCTTGTTCTCGACCACGTCCAGCAGGGCGTCGATGACCAGCACGAACGCGGCCAGGATGATGATGCCGGCGAACACACCCACGGCATTGAAGTTGCCCTCGGCCTGCGCGATCAGGTAACCCAGGCCCGCCGAAGCGCCGAGGTACTCACCGATGATCGCGCCGACCACGGCGAAGCCGACCGAGGTGCGCAGCGAGGACAGGATCCAGCTGGCCGCTGCCGGGAAGTAGACATGGCGCAGCAGGTCGCTGCGGCTTGCGCCCAGGATGCGGGCATTGGCCAGCACCACCGGATTCACCTCGCGCACGCCCTGCATGGCGTTGAAGAACGTGGTGAAGAACACCAGCGTGACCGCCAGCGCCACCTTCGACCACAGGCCCAGCCCCAGCCACAACACGAAAATCGGCGCCAGCACCACGCGCGGAATCGCGTTGAAGCCCTTGATGAAGGGATCCAGGATGCGCGCCGAGCGCCGGCTCAGGCCCAGCCAGACACCGCCAGCCACGCCCAGGCCGGTGCCGATGATGTAGCCCAGCGCGGTTTCAGTAAGGGTGATGTAGACATGCTGGTAGAACGAGGTATCGGACAACCAGGTCCAGGCCTGCTGCACGATGGCCGTCGGCGAAGGGAAGAAGAACGGATCGATCACGCCCAGCGCGATACCGCCTTCCCAGCCGCCGAACACGGCGACCACCAGCGCGAGCTGGATGAATTTGTCAGTCTTGGCGTGCATAGCTCTTCTCCACTTCGCCGCGCAGGCAGGCCCAGATGTCGCGGTACAGGTCGGTGAAACGGTCATCCAGCTTGATCTCGGCCACATTGCGCGGCCGTTCCAGATCCACGTCGAAACTGCGCACCACGCGGCTCGCCGGGCCGGAGGACAGCACCACCACGCGGTCACCCAGCGCGATTGCTTCTTCCAGGTCATGGGTAATCAGGATCACCGAGCGGCGATCCTCCTGCCACAGGCGCAGCAGCTCGTTCTGCATCAGGTGGCGGGTGTGGATGTCCAGCGCCGAGAACGGCTCGTCCATCAGGATCACCTTCGGCTCGACGATCAGCGCCTGCGCCATCTGCACACGCTTGCGCTGGCCACCGGACAACTGGTGCGGATAGCGATGCTCGAAACCGGCCAGGCCGACCTTGGCCAGCCACGCGTTGGCCTTGGCCTTGCGTTCGGCTTCGGGCACGCCGCGGAAGCGCAGGCCCAGCTCGACGTTCTGGAAAGCTGTCTTCCACGGCAGCAGGGCGTCCTGCTGGAACAGGTAGCCGACCGACTCCTGCACGCCGCTGACCGTGCGGCCATCGATCGCCACGTCGCCCGAGGATGGCTTCAGCAGGCCCGCTACGGAATTGAGGATGGTGCTCTTGCCGCAGCCGGTGGGCCCGACGATGGCGAGGAACTCGCCGTCACCCACCTGGATGTCGACATCGCGAACGGCGGTGAACTCGCCGAAGGACATGGTCACCTTGTTGATGGCGACCATGGTCTGTGCAGGCTCCAGCTGCGGCGCGCCGTTGAGTTGGCGCACGGTGGCATTGAGGGCCATGGGGTTACCTCCGCTTACGGTTGGGCAGCCGGCGCCGCAGCGTTGGCACGCTCGACGAAGGCATTGGTGTAGGTCCTGGACAGATCGATGTTGGCCTTGGCCACATCGGTATTGAACTCACGCAGCACCTTCAACGGCGTCTCCAGGTCGGCCGGCGTGAAGCGTCCATCGCGGGTGAAGATCGCGCGCGCGTTCTCCACCGCGCGGGCATAGGTGGCGCGGTCGCCGGAGACGTAGCTGTCCGGCAGCGCGGCAACGATCTCCTCGGCACTGTTGTCGGCGATGAACTTCAGCGCCATCTGTTCGGCACGGGCGATCTTCTCGGCCGCTTCGGGGCGCTTGTCCAGGAAGCTCTGGTTGGCGTACATCACCGAGGTCGGGTACAGCCCGCCATAGACCTGGCGGGCGCCTTCGTCGCTGCGCGCGTCAAGGATGATCTTCCCGACCTTGCGCTCGGTGATCAGGGTTGCAGCCGGATCGTAGTTGACCAGCAGGTCGATCTTGCCCTGCTCGAGCGCGGCGACTGCAGCAGCGCCCGAGCCGACGCCGATCAGCGAAATGCTGTCGGCCGGAATATCGTGCTGCGCCAGGAAGTGGCGGACGAAGAAGTCGGACGAGGAGCCCGGGGCCGTGATGCCGACCTTCTGGCCCTTGATGGTGTCCGGGCGGGCCGGATCGAAGGTGGCATCCTCGCGGCCGGCCATCACCAGGCCCGAATTGCGCGAAAGCAGCACGAAGGCGACCACATCCTTGCCCTTGGCCTGCATCTGGATGGTGTGGTCGTAGAAACCGACCGCCACGTCGGTGGAATTCGCCACCAGGGCCTGCAGCACCTTCGAGCCACCCTGGGCGAAGTTCTCGGTTTTTACGTCCAGGCCGACGTCCTTGAAGTAGCCCTTGGCATCGGCAATGAAGAACGGAAGGTTGTTGAGGTTGTAGGAGCCGACGCTGATGCGCACGGGTGCATCGTCACCGGTGCCGGTGGATGCGCCTTCCGCGCGCCCGCTGTTGCTGCAACCGGCCGCGGCCAGGCCGGCCGCGCACAGCGCGGCCATGAAGAACTGCTTGTACATCATCCCTCCCAGGAGTGAAGCATCTACGTTGTAATGGCAGGCATGCGCGTCTGCGCCGGCCCTGCCGGGTTCAGATCATGCCGCTGACGTCCATTGGCGGGCTTGGGTGGAACTGGCCATGGCAGGCGCTGGCGTTGTCGCAAACACGCGACCTTCGAACAGTCGGCGTGCGGTGCGGACCACGCTGGCAATCACCGGTGCGTCATCCGAGCTGCGACTGAGGCCCACCTGCAGGTCCCCGCTCGGATGTTCGAGGGTAATGCTGCCGGGAACGGACAGGCACCCGACCAAAGTGTGGGCCAGCGTGCCCGGCGTGACGGCGGCGGTAGCCAGGCCGACCGCACCGGTGATCGCCAGTGCGGTGTGGCATTGGTGCGGCATGAAGTAACGCACCTGCAGATCGCCGCCGTGTTGCGGCGCCGACAGCAGCACCGGCTTGGGAATGACCTTGTTGCCGGCGTCGGCGATGCCCATGCGGGCGCCCGCCTCGATGCGCAGCGCTTCCAGCCGGCGCATGAACGCGGCATCCGCGTTCAGTTCGGCGGGCGAGGCATCACCGTGCACGCCCAGGTCTTCGGCACGCACCAGCATCATCGGCATGGCGCAGTCCACCAGGCTGACCGGCACGCCATCGATGGTTTCCCGGGCGTGGCCGCTGGGCAGCAGCTTGCCGGTGCGGGCGCCTGCGGCATCAAGGAAGGAAAGCCTGACCGGCGCGGCCGAGCCCGGTGCGCCGGCAATGCGCGTATCACCGCGGTAGACCACATGGCCACCCGGCGTTTCCACCGTGGCGATGATCAGCTTGCCGGTGTTGACGTTGTGGATGCGCACCTCGGTCTGCGGATCCTGAGCCTGCACCAGCCCCCGCTCGATGGCATACGGGCCCACCGCCGCCAGCATGTTGCCGCAGTTGGGGGACGTGTCCACCGCCTGCTGCTCCACCCGTACCTGGGCGAACAGATAATCCACGTCGGCGTCTGCCCGGCTGGATCGGTCGATGATGGCCACCTTGCTGGTCAGCGCGTTGCCGCCACCGATGCCATCGATCTGCAGCGGATGGCCCGACCCCATTACTTCCACCAGCAGGCGATCGCGTTCAGCAATGTCCGCCGGAAGATCGCTGGCCAGGAAGAACGGGCCCTTGGATGTACCACCGCGCATGAGTACGCAGGGAATGCTGAGCAGATCGTTGGACATACGTGTGCTAGATTGATGCGTATAGGGGATGAATGACCCCTCTGTGATTCGATACTGGCATGGCCCCAATTGATCTGTGAATTGCTGATTTTTTGATGATTGATACCCAATGAGCATCAATTGCGAAATCCTGGATCTACGCGCATTCCTTCTGGTGTCGGAGACGCGCAGCTTCCACCGCGCCGCGGAGATCCTGCACGTCTCCCAGCCGGCACTCAGCCGACGGATACAGAAGCTGGAGCAGGCTGTGGGTTCGCCACTGCTGGAGCGCACCACGCGCAGCGTCAGCACCACCGCCGTCGGCGAGAACCTGCTGCCGCTGGTGCGTCGCATGCTGGAGGAATTCGATGGATCACTGTTCTCACTGCGGGGCCGGGACGATACGCGGGGCGCTACCGTCACCATCGCCTGCCTGCCCACGGCGGCGTTCTACTTCCTGCCCAGCGTGATGGCGCGTTTCCACGAAGCGCATCCCAACGTGCGCTTCCGGATCCTGGATATCCCGGCCACCGAAGGCCTGCAGGCGGTAGAGCGTGGCGAAGTCGAGTTCGGCATCAACTTCATGGGCGCCAACGATCCGAATCTCGATTTCGACGTGCTGGCCGAAGATCCCTTCGTGCTGGCCTGCCGACGCGATCATCCGCTGGCCCGCAAGCGCAAGGTTGAATGGGCCGATCTGGCCGAGCACCAGCTGATCACCGTGCATCGCACCAGCGGCAACCGCACGCTGCTGGATGGTGCCCTGGCGCGCGAGAACCTCAAGCTGAGCTGGCACTACGAAGTGACCCACCTGTCGACGTCACTGGGCATGGTCGAGGCCGGCATCGGCGTATCGGTCCTGCCGAAAATGGCCACGCCGGACGGGGATCATCCGACCCTGGTGACGCGCACGATTGGTAACCCCGTGGTGTCGCGCACGATCGGGATCGTCCGTCGCCGGGGCGCCCTGCTCTCGCCTACTGCGGAACGCTTTCTGCAGATGTTGATGAGCCAGTGGCGCGGGGAGACCTGAGCATCGTTTGCTGGACAGGCCGCCCCCGGATCTGGCCGAGGGTGATGGCCGGGCATGGCTCGGCCCTACAGAGGAGCCAGCTCGCGCGCAAGGAAAGGCGCTGTCCTGCTTCCCCGCGCGCGGGCCACCTGTTGCGGCGTTCCCTTCGCCACGATGGTGCCACCCGCGCTGCCTGCGCCCGGCCCGACGTCAATCACCCAGTCCGCCTGGGCGACCGCCCGCATGTCATGCTCGATCATCACCACCGTATTTCCTGCGTCGACCAGCCGCTGCAGCTGAACCAGCAGCCTGTCCGCATCCGACGCGTGCAGGCCGGTGGTGGGTTCGTCCAGCACGTAAAGCGTGCGCCCGCGCTGGCTGCGCTGCAGTTCAGTGGCCAGCTTGATGCGCTGGGCCTCGCCGCCTGAAAGCTCCGTGGCCGGCTGGCCCAGCCTCAGGTAACCCAGGCCGATGTCCTGCAGCAGCTGCAACGGCCGGGCAATGACCTCTTCCGCCATGAAGAATGCATGCGCCTGGTCCACGGTCATCTGCAGGACCTCGGCGATGTTGCGGTCGTTCCACAGCACCTTCAGCGTGGCCTCGTTGTAGCGGGCGCCGTGGCAGGTGGGGCATGGGGCATAGACGCTGGGCATGAACAGCAGTTCGACACTCACGAAACCCTCGCCTTCGCAGGTTTCGCATCGGCCCTTGGCTACGTTGAACGAGAAACGACCCGCATCGAAGCGACGACGACGTGCGGCGGGCGTCGCCGCGAACAGTTTGCGTACGTGATCGAACAGCCCGGTATAGGTGGCGAGGTTGGAGCGCGGTGTGCGGCCAATCGGCTTCTGGTCGACCTGCACGACCCGCTGGATGGCGTCCACATCACCGGCCAACTGGCCTCGGGTGGTTTCCATCACCGTCGGCCCGTCGTTCGGCGACGCCTCGGCGCCATCATCCGCGGGTTCATGCCCCAGGTGCAGCAGCATCAGCTCGGGCAAGGCCTGTGCCATCAGGCTGGACTTGCCCGACCCCGAAATGCCGGTCACGGCCGTCAGCAATCCCAGCGGCACCTGCGCGTCCACTCCCTGCAGGTTGTGGCGATGGATGCCCTGCAGTTCCAGCCAGTGGGTGGCGGTGCGCTGCCGACGGGTGGGCGCGGGTACCTGGTCGAACAGATACAGTGCCGTGCGCGACTCCTGCACCTGGCGCAGGCCGCCCGGCTCACCGCTGTAGAGCACGCGCCCTCCCCGCTCGCCGGCCTCCGGGCCCACGTCCACCAGCCACTGCGCGCGGCGCATCAGCTCCAGATCGTGCTCGACCACGAACACCGAATTTCCGCCATCACGCAGCCGGTCCAACGCGTCGTACAGCGCCTGGCTGTCGGCGGGATGCAGTCCGGCCGAAGGCTCGTCGAGCACGTACAGCACACCAAACAGCAACGAGCTGAGCTGCGTGGCCAGCCGCAGGCGCTGCAGTTCGCCGGCGGACAGCGTGGGCGTGGCGCGGTCCAGCGAGAGATAGCCCAGGCCAAGCTCGCGCAGTTGCCGTACCCGCCCCATGACTCCGCCCGCCAGCCGCTGTGCGGCCAGCCGCTTCTCTTCGGACAGGGCCGAGGTCAGGCGCACGTCGGGGGCGCCCTCGTGCGTCGCGCGGCCACTCGCGGCGCGCCGGGCACGATCGCGGGGTGTCGCATGCCTGCTGATAGGTGCACCCTTGCTGTGTGCACCGAAATCACCTTCCGCGATGGGCTCCAGCAGATCCGCCAGTTGATCCAGCGGCAACCGCATGAACTCACCGATATCCACGCCCGCGAAGGTGACCGAGAGCGCTTCCGGCTTCAGGCGCTTTCCGTGGCAGACCGGGCACAGCTTGCCTTCCATGTAGCGGGAAACCCGTTTGCGCATCAGCGCGCTCTGGGTGTTGGCGAAGGTATGCAGCACATAGCGACGCGCGCCGGTGTATGTACCCATGTAGCTCGGCTCGAGCTTTCGCTTGAGCGCAGCCCGGGTCTCGGCAGGCGTGAAGCCTGCATAGACCGGCACGGTGGGCGTTTCCTCCGTGAACAGGATCCACTCCCGATCCTTCTTCGGCAGCTTCTTCCACGGTACGTCGATGTCGTAGCCGAGCGTGACCAGGATGTCGCGCAGGTTCTGGCCATGCCAGGCCGGCGGCCAGGAGGCGATGGCGCGCTCGCGGATGCTCAGCGACGGATCCGGCACCATCAAGGCTTCCGTCACCTCGTAGACGTGCCCCAGCCCGTGACAGGTGCTGCAGGCGCCCTGCGGGGTATTGGGCGAAAAGTCCTCGGCGTAAAGCATCGGCTGGTTGGCCGGGTATGCACCTGCACGCGAATACATCATGCGCACCAGGCTGGACAGCGTAGTGACGCTGCCCACCGATGAGCGCGCGTTGCTGGCGCCGCGCTGCTGTTGCAGGGCCACTGCCGGCGGCAACCCGTCGATGGCGTCCACATCGGGCACGCCGGCCTGGTCGATCAGGCGCCGTGCATACGGCGCAACCGACTCAAAGTAGCGCCGCTGCGCCTCCGCGAAGATCGTGCCGAACGCCAGCGATGACTTGCCGGAGCCCGAAACACCGGAAAACACCACCAATGCATTGCGCGGGATGGAGACGTCGACATTCCTGAGGTTGTGCTCGCGCGCGCCGCGCACCTCGACGCAACCGCTGGCAGCGGCGGCACATGACGATTCACCAAAGGGGGGATTGGACATCTTCGCGATCCTGCGGGCAGTGAGCGGCGCGCGTAGGGGCGCGCCCGATGGTGCATTTTCGCTGCTGCGGGGTGAATGCGGGTGATGGCGTGGTCACGCCATGGTGCGCCGATACGACTGATCGAGCGTAACGGTGCGAACCAGGCGGCCGCGATTGTAGAAATGCAGCACCGGCTCACTCAACGTCACGTCAGCCGGGACCAGGTTCATGCCTTCGTAGCCGACCACGACCGGCTCCCCATCGTCCGACGGGAACAACCCGCGATGCCATCCGCGTATCGGCCAGGCATCCTGACCCGATGCCTGTGGTGTTACCCGTGTTGAATTGACGGCTGGATCCGAATCGGTACAGAGATTTCGCGTGGAGGAGCATGCCGTGAGCCTTTCTGGCGGCGGCAGCGGGGAATCGGCAAGCGCCGGGCCCGGAGCAAATGCGGCGATGAGCGTGATGAAAGCCTTCATGTCGCTGCACATCTCAAAGGAGCGGCCGCCGAACCGGAAACTAAGCGGCGTGCACGTAGGGCTCAACCGCGGCGGCCAGCACATCGATACCCCACGCAGAACCCGCAATCTCCTCGGGCTGGCTTCTCTTGAAGCGTGACCAGTCGGCCCTGGCAAGCCTGCCGACCAGAAGCTGGTCGGCAGGAAGCTGGTGCATCGACCAATAGGGGAACTGCCGGGTAGAGACACGCCCCCGGGCCAGCTCCACCACATCCGTGTGGCTGGTCGATTGCAGCACCCGCTCGTAAACGCTGGCCACCCCATCTTCCGGCCCTTCGAAGTACTGCACGAATCGCGTGCCGTCATGCAGCAGCACGCCTGTCACCCCTGCAAGCTTGTTGAACCTCGCGGCATCGGTGACGAGTGCTTCCAGGCGGTCAATCGAAAGGCCTTCAACGGCCTGGCTTGCGTATACAACGGCCCGGATGGGCATGGACTTCGCCTTGAATGCAGGGCCACGTCGGCACCTATTCACACTCTAGCACCCGGCGCAAGTCCGGGCCGTGATGCGTATTCTTAATTCTTCAGAATACGGTTCGCGCCTAGCAGCGCGACAGGCGGCATGATGAACGCCCCCATACGTTCAGGGCTTTATTCATCTTCATGCGCGACATCGGACAGTTCTATGTAAACAGCGTCGAAGGAGTGGCGCGTGAGGATGGCACCCTGCTGCAGGTCACCCGGATCGATTGTTCCTGCCTGAAGTGTTCAAGGCAGTTCCGCGCCATTCCTGATCATGGCCTCGTCGATCTCAACGGCGCTGCTTCGCTCAGTTGCCCAGGCTGTGGCAACCACCAGTCCGTCAGCCGGGCGCGGCTGGAGGAGTTCGTGCTGCGTAGTGATCCATGAGCTGAAGCGCGCCGTTTCTCGACACTGTGCCAACCCTGTCGACACCTTCGCCTCGCATCTTCCCGTAGTGCACCCACAACGGCGTTCCAATGAGTCATACCGGCCTATTCAAGATCAGGGACCTCACCTACACGCCAGGCGCGGAGGGCGACCTGGCCCGTGCCCTGCAGATCGAAGCCACCTGCACGGCCTGCGGCGCAACCAGCGTCTGGGGCGAGCAGGAAATGGAGCATGTGCGAGGAGGAACCGTGCTTGCGTGCCGGACGTGCGGTACGCGCCAGGCCATCAGCAATGCGGGCCTGATCAGTACCCCGTCAGGGATACGCCACCGCCGGGGCTGAGCGGGGCGGCACCGGGCCATGCGCTGCCCGGCAGGCACGATTGATGGCCTGTCAGCGGCGGGCAACCGATGGCAGCGCCCGATGCTGTTTGACCCAGTCCAACGACTGGGCAATTCCACCGAACGGAAAGAAGTGCGGGCTGACCAACCCGTGGGCATCAGTCAAACCGCCCGCCAGACGGTCCACGAACACCTCCGGGCCCGCGCTGCCCAGCAACCGGCCGATCGAGATGCCATACCGGGACAGCATCAATGCACTGGCCCCCACCCCACACATTGCGGCGTAACGTACCAGCCGCGCGATGCTTGCCGGGCCCGGCACGCCGACCAGCACCGGAACGTGGATGCCACGGGCGCGCAGCGCGTGCAACCAGGCCAGGACGATGTCGGCATCGAAGGCGAACTGCGTGATGATCATTGGCGCCATGCCGCGCGCTTCGATGGACTGGCACTTGTGTTCCAGTACCTGCCAGCACGCGTCACTGCCCAGGACCGGATGGCCATCGGGGTGACCGCCGATGGCGACGACCTTGATACCGGCCCTCTCCAGAAGGCCGCTCTCGATGATCGAAGCGCTGTCAGCAAACGGTCCGGCGGGCGTGGCCAGGTCGCCGGCGATCACCAAGCACTGGGCGACACCTGCCTCGTTGGCGGCACGCTGCAGGAAGCGCTCAAGCACCGCACGCGACCCGATGCGCCGCGCCGAGAGATGCGGCATCGGCTCGAAGCCCAGTTCACGCACCCTGCGCGCCGCTGCCAGGCGTGCGTCGTCGTCCTCGCTGGCCAGCCAGGGAATGGAGATCGTGGTGCCACGCGGAATGCGGGTGGCTTCGGCACCCAGCGCCGGCATGGCCCTGGCGCTCACCTCCAGCGAAAAAGCATCAAGGAAGGCCTGCACCCGCAGCGACGTAGGCGCGGACATCACGCGCCCACGCCTGCATTGCCGGCCAGCGGCGAACTGTTCCGCGCCAGTTCGATGAAGGCCTGCAGGTAGTCGATGCTGGTATCGGCTTCGCGCGCACCCAGATAGATCTGCTTGGGAATGCCCTTCGCACCGAGGCGCACCGGCACCACGTCCATGCGGGTGGCGTACTCTTCCACCAGCCAGCGCGGCATGGCGGCCACGCCACGACCGCTGGCCACCATCTGCATCATGATGTCGGTGGTTTCAATGGCCTTGTGCCGTCGCGGCGTGATGCCGGCCGGCAGCAGGAACTGGTTGTAGATGTCCAGGCGCTCGAACGGCACCGGATAGCTGATCAGCACTTCCTGGCCGAGCTGGCGCGGCTTCACGTAATCCACCTTGGCAAGGGCGTGGTTCCTGGCCACCACCAGCACCTGCTCGTAGTCGAACACGGGAATGAACTTGAGGCCTGGCTTCAGCAGTGGATCGGGGGTAACCAGCAGGTCGATCTCGTAGCCGAACAGCGCGCCGATGCCGCCGAACTGGAATTTCTGCTTGACGTCCACATCCACATCCGGCCACGCGGCCAGGTACGGCGAGACGATCTTCAGCAGCCACTGGTAGCAGGGATGGCATTCCATGCCGATGCGCAGCGCGCCGCGCTCGCCCTGTGCGAACTGGCCCAACCGTTCCTCGGCCAGATCCAGCTGCGGCAGCACGCGGTTGGCGACGGCCAGCAGGTATTGCCCGGCCTGGGTCAGGCGCAGGCTGCGGCCTTCGCGCAGCCATACATCAGTGCCCAGCTGCTGCTCCAGCTTCTTCATGCTGTGGCTCAGGGCCGACTGGGTCAGGTTGAGTACGCCGGCGGCCGCGGTAAGCGAGCCCTGCTGCTCGACCTGCTGCACGATGCTGAGGTGGATCCGCTCCAGCATGACGATGAATCCTGCTCATGGATAGGTGAAGTAATACCATTTTACGTCATGGAAGGCCGTGGCTAGCATCGGGTCATGCTTTCACCTGCCCGCCCCCTTCGAATCGTCGCCGTGTCCGGCGGATTGCAGCGCCCCTCCAAGGCCGCCACCCTGGCCGAGCATCTGCTGGGCCTGATCGGCGAGGACATCCACAGCGAGCAGCACCTGGTCGAACTGGGCGCACTGGCCCCGCAGCTGGCCGGTGCGCTCTGGCGTTCGCAGTTGCCCGACACCGTGGAACGCCAGTTGACCACCGTCGAGCAGGCCGATGTGCTGGTGGTGAGCACGCCGGTCTATCGCGGCTCGTACACAGGGCTGTTCAAGCATTTCTTCGACTTCGTCCACCAGGACGCACTGGTCGACACCCCCATCCTGCTGGCCGCGACCGGCGGCAGCGAGCGCCATTCGCTGGTGATCGACCATCAGCTGCGCCCGCTCTTCAGCTTCTTCCAGGCCCGCACCCTGCCGCTGGGCGTCTACGCCACCGACCGCGATTTCGCCGACGGTCGCGTGCACAACGACGCCCTAGTCGAGCGGGCACGGCTGGCGGTGCGGCGGGCCATGCCGCTGCTGGACCTGCCTCGCCAGCGCGCCGCCGACCTGGAAGCGGCCGCAGCACTTTGAATGCCGGATGCCCTCGCCCGCATCCGGATGTCACCCCGCACTACGGAACGCCACCCATGACGACCGACACCTTCACCTTCAGCATCACGCAGATCCCCTTCAACGAGGATTACCAGCCTGCTGACGGGACACGCATCACCACCAATTTCGCCAACCTGGCCCGCGGCGCGTCCCGCCAGGAAAACCTGCGCAACACGATCAGCATGATCAACAACCGCTTCAACGATCTGGCGCATTGGGACAACCCCAGCGCGGATCGCTACGCGGTCGAGCTGGACATCATCTCGGTGGAGATGCACATCGGCAACAGCGATGGCGGCGATCCGTTCCCGCTGATCGAGGTGCTGCGCCCGACCATCGTCGACACCCGCACCGGCGCGCGCACCGAAGGCATCGTCGGCAACAATTTCTCGTCCTACGTGCGCGACTACGATTTCAGCGTGGTGCTGCCGGCCAGCAACGAAGGGAAGGCCACCTTTGGCATTCCGGAGGGCTTTGGCGACCTGCATGGCAAGTTGTTCAAGCATTTCCTGGAGTCCGAGGCCTATCGCGCCAACTTCAGCAAGGGGCCGGTAATCTGCATCAGCGTATCCAGCAGCAAGACCTACCACCGCACCGAGAACCACCACCCGATCCTGGGCGTGGAATACCGCCAGGGCGAGTTCTCTCCCACTGACCAGTATTTCGACAAGATGGGCCTGCAGGTGCGCTACTTCATGCCGCCGGGCAGCGTCGCACCGCTGGCGTTCTACTTCCAGGGCGACCTGCTGGGCGACTACTCGAACCTGGAGCTGATCGGCACCATCAGCACGATGGAGGCCTTCCAGAAGATCTACCGCCCGGAGATCTACAACGCCAACTCCGTGGCGGGCAAGGTCTACCAGCCCAGCCTGAAGCACCAGGATTACTCCTCCACCCGCATCGTCTACGACCGCGAAGAGCGCAGCCAGCTGGCGGTCAAGCAGGGCCGGTTCACCGAAGAACACTTCATCAAGCCGTACCGCGCCGTGCTTGAGCAGTGGGCTGCCCGCTGATTCATTGATTCCCCATTCGCCCCCAGGAAACCAGACGCAATGTCGACGAAGAAACTGCTTCCCACCTCCACCGCAGGCAGCCTGCCCAAGCCCTCCTGGCTGGCCGAGCCCGAGAAGCTCTGGTCACCCTGGAAGCTGCAGGACGAAGGCCTGACTGAAGGCAAGCAGGATGCACTGCGCCTGTCCCTGCAGGAGCAGCAGCACGCCGGCATCGACATCGTCAGCGACGGCGAACAGACCCGGCAGCACTTCGTCACCACTTTCATCGAGCACCTCAGCGGCGTCGATTTCGAGAAGCGCGAAACGGTCCGCATCCGCAACCGCTACGATGCCAGCGTGCCGACCGTGGTCGGCGCCGTGAGCCGTCCGAAGCCGGTGTTCGTCGAGGATGCGAAGTTCCTGCGCCGCCAGACCACGCAGCCGATCAAGTGGGCCCTGCCCGGCCCGATGACCATGATCGATACGCTGTACGACGCGCACTACAAGAGCCGCGAAAAGCTGGCCTGGGAGTTCGCGAAGATCCTCAACGAGGAAGCGAAGGAGCTGGAAGCCGCTGGCGTCGACATCATCCAGTTCGATGAGCCGGCCTTCAACGTGTTCTTCGACGAAGTGAACGACTGGGGCGTGGCCGCGCTGGAGCGTGCGGTTGAGGGCCTGAAGTGCCAGACGGCGGTGCACATCTGCTACGGCTATGGCATCAAGGCCAACACCGACTGGAAGCAGACACTGGGCTCGGAATGGCGGCAGTATGAAGAATCGTTCCCCAAGCTGCAGACCTCCAGCATCGACATCATCTCGCTGGAATGCCAGAACTCGCACGTACCGATCGACCTGATCGAACTGGTGCGCGGCAAGACGGTGATGGTGGGCGCCATCGACGTAGCCTCCAATACGGTCGAAACGCCGGAAGACGTGGCCAACACGCTGCGCAGGGCGCTGCAGTTCGTGGATGCCGACAAACTCTACCCAAGCACCAACTGCGGCATGGCGCCGCTTGCACGGGAAGTGGCACGCGGCAAGCTGCGCGCGCTCAGCGAAGGGGCCAGGATCGTGCGTGAGGAGCTTTCGGCGTAACCTTGGCTGGGGAGGTGTTCCCGTTTCGGTGCGGCGAGGATGGATTCTGTCCGGGCACAGACCAGGTTCCACCTCGTCCCTGCACCTCGGGCCTGGCGGCCATCACGCGCGGCCGTGGCGCCAGCGCTTCCTTGATCCGCCCCATCTCGCTTGCGCCGGCCTCGGCCAAGCGCCGGGCCTGCTGCCGCTGCGTCCGGGTCAGTGGCGGCGCGAACACGGCGCCCGGTTCGGGTGCACTCTGCACCAGTCGGGCGACGGCGTCACGCAGTGGCAGTTGTGGGCAGAGCCGCGCCGCGCACCAGCGCTCGGCGTAGCGCTTCGCCTGGCGGGCGCTGGCGACGGACACGACCTTGCTCTGTGACATCCTGCGTGCGTCCAGTTTCAGGCGGAACCCGAGCACGGCATGCGGCACGATACTGGCCACCGAACGGCCGTTCCACCACAGATCCCAGCGCTCGCCGCTCTGCACCCAGCCGGACGGCCGGGTGACGATCATGAAATCTGGACGGTGAAATGATGAGCCCATGATGGGAAGCATACGAACGCCCGTCGCACCGGCTGAGATCAGGGTAACGCCCCCCTGCACTGCTACGCCTCCACGAAAAGCAATCAATGTGACGCGTCACGGCTGATGCTTTCGATCCAGTCGATGTAGCGCGATACGCGAACGTTGTAGACCACCTGGCCATAGAACCCCGCCTCGAGCGCATGCTCTGGAACCGCAGTGATCCACGAACCAAGCCCCACCAGCTGCGGCGTTCCGTGATCATCAATCACCAACGGACCGCCGCTGTCACCGTTGCCGAGAACCCCCTCCAGCGGCAGGGCCTGCGGTGGCGGATCGAACCGGTACCAGAGATACCGTTCGTTGCCGCCGGTAATCGCGTTGAATGCCCGCCGCAGGGTCGTGCGATGCGGGCCGCCCGGCGCCAGCCCTACGACGCCATTGCCGGTAGCCCCCTTCCCTATCAGGGCCGCGATCTGCGCGACTTCGGCAGCACCGCGATAGAGCGCTACGGGCTGTACATCCTTTACAGCAGTCGCAAGCCTGATCAGTGCGATGTCATCCGATGCTGCCAGGAACGCGTGGATCCTGGAGGGATTTCCTGTCGCCAGCGCCTCCTTGCCCAGGGCCTCCGGCATTCTTCTGAAACCGGGATGCAGGAAGACGCGCTCGACCGCATAGGCGCGTCCATTGATGGAGATGGATTCTTCCATCCCTTCCATGGGTGCCGCATGCGCTGCGGTCAACACCCAGCGCGGGGCGATGAGAACGCCATGTCCTTCGCCCGGCATGTCGGCCAGCGCCGGGAAGACAGAGGCATCGATCTGATACCGGGCGTCGTCAACGTCATCACGGATGACCACGGCACCGGCAGTGAACGGGAGCGCAGCAAGCGCCAGGAAAAGCCAGCGGTTCATAGGGTGGTCATCCCTGTAGTCGATCACTACAGCCTAGCCGCGGGCACCCGCGTTGTGGAGAACATGCGACCAACGACAGCATGCAGCGACGAATGCCAATAGTTCGAGCGCAAAGCCCTGCGGCCGACAGCCGCCGGGGCCGAGCAGTCTGTCCAGATCGGTTCCAGGCTTGTCCGACACGTCGTCCTGCGAAGCCACATTGGTGCACGGACCGGGCCGCGTGGGCCCGAGCCTCAGCGGGCGGTTCAACGCGCCGCGATTCTCCCGACCAGGGTATCGATCGCCGCCTCCATGGCACGCGCGGTCCGGTCACCGCTCTGGTTGGTGATCACGAAGATGCCCAGATCGTGCTCCGGCATGATGTAGATGTAGCACTGCGAGCGTGGAACGCCACCGTGGTGGGCGTAATAGACACCCTTCTGGCGATCGCCAGCGACGATGTTCCAGAAATAGCCGATGCTGAACTCGTCGTCGAATCTGGCCAGAGTGCGATGCGATTCCTGCACCACCGGGCCGTTGGCCAGCTGGAACTGAAGGTATTTCACCATGTCGGGCACTGTTGCCTTGACGTTGCCGGAAGCGCCCCATGGCAACTGTGGCATCGGCGAGGTCGGCACCGGATTGTCGCTGTGGTAGCCGATGGCAAGACGGTCTTTTTCCGCATTCCCCAGCTTGATCCCGATGCTGGTCATTGCTGCGGCGTCGCTGAAGAAGCCACGCAGCAATGACGTGTAGTCGGTCTTGTAGACGCCTTCCAGAATGTGGGCCGTCAGCTCCGTCCCAGCACTGGAGTAGGCGTACTCTTTCCCGGGCATCCGTGGGATCCGCACGGCGTGCAGATCCCGCAGGAAATCCGGCTTGCCGTAATGCGCATAGAGGGCACTGAGTTCACCGGGCACGCGGTGATCGGTGAAGTCCTCCAACACGGTGTTCGCCCGCTCCGGCAGCATGTTCGGCAGGCCACTGGTGTGTGACAGCAGGTGACGGACCCGTATGGGCTGGCCCTGGTACTGCAGGTTCGGATAGTCGCCCTGCAGGTAGCTGCGAACGTCATCCTCCAGGCCCACCCTGCCCTCAAGCACCGCACGGGCCATCAACGTGCCCGCCAGGGTCTTGCTCAGCGAGCCGATCTCATACAGCGTTGCGTCGGTCGGAACATCGGGCTTGCCGGCTACCATCTCGCCGCGGTGACGGATGAAGGTCTTGCCCCGGTACACCACGCCGATGGAGGCCGAGTGCAGCAAAGGCTGTTCGATCAGGGCCTGGGCCACCTCGTCAACCGCCGCCCCCACATCGTTCGGCGGAGTCTTCCTGCCCTCGCAGCCGACGGCAAGGAGCACTGCGGATAGCACGACGGCATTGAGCCATTGCCGGTTTCGGGTAGTCGTTGACATGGATTCCATGCGCCGGCGCTTGAAGGTCGTGGGAACGGGCGCTCACGATAATTGATTGCCATGAGCGGCTGAAGGTGCCATCCGGCACCTCCAGTCGCGCCCCTCCCTGGAGGCCCCCTGCCCCCCGTCAGCGCTGGTAGTCCTTCAGGAACAACCAGGTGATCAGCGTGGCGTCCGGCCCCTTCGGGTCGGTGAATGGCAGGCCCGACTGGCTGCCGCTCCAGGCATGCCCCATGCCCTGCACCACGTAGTGCTGGACCAGCGCCCTGCCACCGTAGGCGTAGGTGTCGACGGTATACGCGCGGCCGCCCGGCACCTGCCCGTGATAGGTGCTGGTCGGCACGTATTTCACCGAGTCGTTGTCCTGGCCGTCGTCGGCCAGGTCATTGGTCTGCAGGAACTGGCGCACGGCCTGCTGGCCGTTCACCGGATTGACGGTGAGATCGGCGCTGCCATGGAACACCAGCACCGGCAGCGGTCGCGGCGACGGCGAACCCGAGCACTGCCACGCCAGGCGGCCATTGCTGTCCGGCGAATAGATGCTGCCGGCCAGCAGTGCGTAGGCGCTGCCGGAAATCGTGGTCGCGCCCTTGAACATGCCACCGGAGTGGATGGCGCCGGCAGCGAACACATCCGAATAGCAGGCCAGCATGATCGAGGTCATCGCACCACCTGCCGAAATGCCGGTGACATAGACCCGGCGCGGATCCACGCTGTAGTCCGCTTTCACCTTGTCCACGATGCCGGCCAGGATCGACGCTTCGCCGCTGTCGCGGGCCTGGTTGATCGGCAGCTGCCAGCTCCAGCAGCGGGCCGGATTGGAGGTGACGTTCTGCCGGGGGTAGACCACGATGAACCCTTCGGTGTCGGCCACATCATTGAAGCCTGACGCCTCCCCCATCAGGTTGGGCCCGTTGACGCAGCCGTGCAGCACCAGCAGCAACGGAAGCGGCTGCTGGTCGTCGTAGCCGGCCGGCACCCACACCTGGTACTCGCGGGCGCCGAACAGATTGCCGTACAGGCCAACGTCCCAATGCCCGGCCGGGCCTGCGGCGAGGGCACTGCCCGCCATCGCCAGCCAACTGCACAGCACCAGCAGTGCAACCTTGATCGAATCGATTCCGGATTTCATGGCCAGATCCTCATGCGTGAGTCGTGGATGAAGTGGTACCGGGACGCGCTTCCGGCTGGGGGCGCGCCCAGTATCCGCATCCAGCGGCCGCTGCCGACTGGACCTAGGTCCACTCGCCGCTGCGTGATGACACCGCTAGCCTTGGCTGCAGGATGGCAATGGGCCATCTGCAAGCAGCTGCCTGGGGGAGGACCGAATGAAACGGAATTGCCTGAGTCTCATGATCGGCGCATTGCTGGCCTCCGGGCCGGTACTGGCACAGGAAACGCCCCAGGCCACGCCGACGGCGGCCAGCACTGCATCACCCACCAACCTGGACAGCATCAAGGTCACCGCGCGCAAGCGCGAGGAAACCCTTCAGGAGGTCCCGGTAGCGGTTACCGCATTTACCTCCGAAGCGCTGGACAAGATGAATGTCCAGGACATCAGCGACCTGGATGCGCAGGTACCCAACCTGACCATCTACGCCGCCCGCGGCGCCAGCAGCACGGTCACCGCCTACATCCGTGGCATCGGCCAGTCCGATCCCACCTGGGGCGCCGATCCGGGTGTTGGCATCAATCTGGATGACGTCTACATCGCACGTCCGCAGGGCGCGCTGCTGGACGTTTTCGACGTCTCGCGCATCGAGGTGCTGCGCGGCCCGCAGGGCACGCTCTACGGCAAGAACACCATCGGCGGCGCGATCAAGTACATTTCGCGCGGCCTGCCGACCCAGACCGAGGGCTTCGCCCAGATCACCGTGGGCAACTACAGCCAGCTGGATGCGGAGGCGGCCATCGGCGGCCCGATCGGCGGTGCCGACAGTGGCCTGCGCGCCCGTGTGGCGGTGGCCAGCATGAACCACGACGGGTTTGGCGAGAACACCTTCAACGGCCAGCCGGTCAGCGACAAGCAGATCAACGCGGCACGCCTGAACCTGGGCGCGTATGCGGGCGACGACTTCGACGTGCAGTTCGCACTGGACTGGATCGACGATCAGTCCGGCATGCGCGGCTCGAAGATGCTGGCATCCAATCCGTTCCTGCGCGCCTACCCGCCGATGGACAGCCGCTATGACATCCGCTCGGGCATGCGCAACCTCAACAACGTGGAGAGCAAGGGCGCCTCGGCCACGGTGAACTGGCGACCGAACGAAGACATCGCTGTGAAGTATGTGGTGGCCAAGCGTGAGTCGGACAGCGAGGCCAACATCGACTTCGACACCACGCCGATCAAGCTGGCCGACGTGGATGGCACCTACCACGACGACCAGGTCAGCAACGAAGTGCAGTTGAACTACGATGCCGGCGGCCGGGTGCGCGGTGTGGTCGGCCTGTACCAGTTCAGTGGCGAGGCTGGCGGGCAGATCCAGAACAACTATTTCAGTGCCCAGTTCGCCGACAACCAGGGCAAGGTGCTGACCGACAGCATCGCGCTGTATGCGGACTGGACCTTCGACCTGACCAGCAGACTGAAGCTCGATGTCGGCGCCCGCTACACCGACGAGGACAAGCGCGCGATCGTGCTCAACCGCCTCTACGCCGACCCGGGCTTCAGCCGGCCGGTGGCGGTGACCGCCGATTTCGACAAGAAGACCAATTTCAGGAACGTCTCACCCAAGGTCTCGCTGGACTACCAGATCACTCCGGACATCATGGTCTATGGCCTGGCGACGCGTGGCTTCAAGTCCGGCGGCTACAACATCCGCGCCAACGCGGTGGCGGTACCGCGCTCGGCGGAGCCGTTCGATGACGAGACCGTGGACAGCTATGAGGTCGGCAGCAAGATGGCCTTTCTCGACCAGCGCCTGTTCCTGAACCTGTCAGCGTTCTACAACAAGTACAAGGACATCCAGCTGTCGGTGTTCACCGGCCTGGATACCAATGGCGATGGCATCGATGATTCCTTCTTCGGTGATTTCACCAATGCCGGCGCCGGTACCGTCAAAGGCCTGGAAGTCGAGTATCAGTACCTGCCCAGCCAGCACTGGCTGATTTCCGGCAACCTGGCGTGGCTGGATACCAGATACGACGAGTACATGGACCGCGGCATCAACGTGGCCAGGCAGATGAAGTTCACCAATGCGCCGGAGTTCTCCGGTGCGTTCAACGTGGAATACCGCACCGACCTGGCCAACGGCAGCAACCTGTCGGCACGGGTGAGCTACAGTTACCAGAGCGAAGTGTGGCCGACCACCGACCTCAGCCCGGTGATCCGCCAGCAGGGTTATGGGCTGGTCAATGCCGGCGTCATCTGGCGCCTGGATGATGCGTGGACCTTCTCGCTGCAGGGCACCAACCTGGCCGACAAGGAATACCGCACTACTGGCTACAACATTCCTGCAGTCGGCACGCTGATTGGCTTCTATGGTCCGCCCCGCCAATATAGCCTTAGCGTCCGTTACGATTTCTAGCGCATCCGTTACGATCTTCAGGAAGCTTCTGCATGACGCAGTCTTACGACGACCTGTACTGGAACAGCGACGATGGCCTGCGCCTGCACGCGCGCGACCATGCAGCGGACGCCCGGCAGGCGCCCCGCGGCACCGTGGTCTGCATTCCCGGCCTGACCCGCAATGGTGCCGATTTCGATGCATTGGCCGAAACACTCACCGCCGAGGGATGGCGCGTGATCGCCGTCGACCTGCGTGGCCGCGCCGGTTCAGAACGTGCGCACGATCCGTCCAGCTACAACCCGCGCACCTACGCAGATGACATGGTCGCGCTGCTGCGCGCGCAGAACATCGACAAGGCGGTGTTCGTCGGCACCTCACTGGGCGTGCTGGTGACCATCACCCTCGCTTCGCGCGCGCCGGAGCGGATCGCGGGCGCGGTGCTCAATGATGCCGGCCCCAGGGTGCCGCGTGAGGCGCTGGCACGGATCGGCAAGTATGCCGGCAAGCCGGTACCGCCGATGGACCTGGTGCAGGCCACGGCCTACGTGGAATCCATCGGCAAGGCTGCGTTCCCTCGCTTCAGCGCCGACGACTGGCGGCAGATGGCGGTGCGCACCTTCCGCCCGCGCAGCGATGGCCTGCTGGAACTGGACTACGACCCGGCAGTGATCCGCACCACCCGGCCATGGCTGCTGTGGCTGTTGCGTCCCCTGCTGTGGCGTGCGGTTCGCGGGCTGACCGCCCGGGTGCCGGTGCTGGTGGTGCGCGGCGCGCTGTCCGACATCCTGCCGGCCGATGTGGCGCGGCAGATGGCGGCCACCTCGGAAAGTGTCCGTCTGGTGGAAGTGCCCGATGTCGGCCACGCTCCGATGCTGTCCGAACCAGAGGCGCGTGACGCGATCCTTGCCTTGCTGGAGCGTGTGGTGTGAGTGCGGACAGCGACCTGCCTCCCGCCCTGCAGGCGGTGCAGCAGTGGGCCGCCAGTGAGCGGCTGAGTGGCGTGACCTGCCTGGACCAGGCGCGCATCGATGCCTTTGCCGACGCGACCGGCGACCACAACTGGATCCATGTCGATCCAGCGCGGGCACAGGCGCAGATGCCGGGCGGGCGTACCATCGCACACGGCTTCCTGCTGCTCTCGCTGACGGTGGAGGACGATGTGGCCGCCCTGGCCGGCTTCCCCGGCATCGCCCATGTGCTCAACTACGGCTTGAACAAGGTCCGCTTCCTGGCGCCAGTGCCGAGCGGGTCCGAGGTGCGGGTACGCTCGCAGCTGGTGTCACTGGATGCGCGCCAGCCCGGCCAGTGGCTGCTGATCCAGCGCAAGGCCGTCGAGCGGGTCGCCGATGGCGAGCTGGCACTGGTCGCTGAGCAGCTGTCACTGATCGTGATCACGCCCTAGCACCACCCCGCCCGATTCTCTCCCTACACTGGAGCGATGTTGACGCCCTCCATCGTCCTCTTCGCCTGCATTGCATGGACCGCACTGCTGTTTGGCGTGGCGCTGTGGGGCGAGCGCCGGGGGCACCGGCTTTCGAAGGCATGGCCGCTCATCTATGCACTGTCGCTGGCCGTGCACTGCACCGCGTGGACCTACTACGGTGCGGCCTCGCAGGGGCGGCAATGGGGTTTCCCCATTCCACCAACCCTGGCCGGCATGGCGCTGATCTTCGCGTTCGGCCTGCCGTTCCTGCTCCGCCTCGGGCGGCTGGCCAAGCAGCACAACAGTGCCACCATCGCCGATCTGGTCGTTGCACGACTGCGTGCCGATCGCGGCCTCGGCTTCACCATCACCCTGGTGGCGCTGTTCGGCATCATTCCGTACATCGCACTGCAGCTGAAAGCCGTCAGCCAGGGGCTGGGCACCCTGCTGGGTGATGGGTTCGCGCCTGCCGGTGCGCAGCTGGACATGTCGTTCTGGTTCGCGCTGACGATGGCCGCGTTCACCCTGCTGTTCGGTGCACGCAAGGCCTCGGCCACCGAGCCCAACCGCGGCATCGTGGTCGCGCTGGGCCTGGAGTCCGTATTGAAGCTGGTGGCGCTGCTGGCCATTGGCCTGTATGCGGCGTTGTCCGTACACAAGGCCGGCACACCGCTGCTGGAGAAGATGGCGCAGCTGCCACCACCGGCCATCGTGCCGGACTATCTCACCATGGTCGCGCTGGGGGCGATCTCCGCGTTCACCCTGCCGCACCAGTTCCATGTTGGCGTGGTCGAGCTTCGCCAGACATCGGACCTGAAGACGGCACGCTGGATGTTCCCGGTCTACCTGCTGCTGATCGGCCTGCCGTCGGTGCCGATGGCATTGGCCGGCGCCGCGCAGCTGCCGGCCTCGGTATCGCCTGACCTGTACGTGCTGGCGCTGCCGCAGGCCGGCGGCCATCATCTGCTGGCGCTGCTGGCCTACCTGGGCAGCCTGAGCGCGGCCACCGGCATGATGATCCTGTCCGGGCTGACGCTGTCGATCATGCTTGGCAACCATGGATTCGGTTCGCGCCTGCTCGGCGGCATCGGGGGCGGCGTGGCCAATGCCGATCTGCGCCCGCGCGTGCTGGCGTTCCGCCGTGCCGGCATCCTCGCCGTGTTCCTGATGTCGTGGCTGTACAGCCGCGCGATGAGCGACACCGAGGCACTCAGCGATTTCGGCCTGATGTCCTTCACCGCCCTCTCGCAGCTGGCACCGGCTGTGCTGCTGGCGGTGTATCGCCCACGTACGCCCTCCGCGGCCATCATCGCCGGCATCGTGCTGGGCTCATTGGCCTGGCTGTGGCTGGTACTGCTGCCGATGGTGATCCCGGCCGCGACGCCGTCGGTCGGCGCCGACGGGCTGCACTGGTTGTCGGTGGTCTCGCTGCGCGTGCAGCCGGGCCATATCGCGATCAGCATGGGGGCCAGCCTGGCGATCAACCTGCTGACCGTGGCCCTGGTGTCGCGGGCCGTGCGTCCGTCATTGCCGCGGCGGCGGGATGCGGTGGCTGCGGCGTCCCTGCGCAGGACCGCCGGACGCTTCCTTGGCCAGGAGCGTGCGCGCCAGCTGCTGGAGGGCCACGCCGGGCAGATGCTGGATGACGACCGGGTCACCGCCGTCGAGCGTGAGCTCACGGCCGTGGTGGGCGCAGGCATGGCACGGCTGCTGGTCGAAGCCGCACGCGAGGGCGGCGCCGCGCCGCTGGATGCGGTGACCCGCGCCGTCGGCGAAGCTACCCAGGTGCTGCGCTTCAACCAGCGACTGCTCGAAGCCGCGCTGGAGAACATGAGCCAGGGCATCAGCGTGGTCGATGCGCAGCTGCAGCTGGTGGCCTGGAACAGCCGCTACGCCGCGCTGTTCAAGTTCCCGCCGGAGCTGCTGCAGGTCGGGCAGCCGGTGGTCAACCTCACGGCGTGGGCACTGGGGCAGCTGAAGATCGGCGATGGCCCCGGCGACACGCCCACCAGGGCGTTGCAGCGCCGCGTCGCGCACATGCGCCGTGGCACGCCGCACCTGTCGGAACGGATATTTCCCGATGACACCATCGTCGAGATCCGCGGCAACCCGATGCCGGGCGGTGGCTACGTGGCCACCTTCACCGATGTCACGGCGTTCCGCCGCGCGGAGGATGCGCTCAAGCGCAGCAATGAAACGCTGGAACGCCGCGTACAGGACCGCACCGCGAGGCTGCAGCAGGCGGTCCAGGAGGCCGAGCGCGCGAACGCGGCGAAAACCCGCTTCCTGACGGCGGTCGGCCATGACCTCATCCAGCCCCTGCATGCGGCCCAGCTGCTGACCGAGGCGATGTCGCAGCACATCGAATCCGAGTTCCTCGACAGTTTCCTGCGGCAGATCCGCGGCGCACTGGATTCCACCGATGACCTGCTGTCCGGCCTGCTCGATATTTCGCGACTGGAAGCCGGTGGGTTGGTGGCCGATCCGCGCCCGTTCGCGCTGTCGACGGTGCTGGATCCGCTCGCGCAGGAGTTCGCGGTGCTGGCGGCGGCGCGCGGCCTGCAGTTCCGCCATGTGCGGAGCCAGGCCTGGGTCCATAGCGATCCCCTGCTGCTGCGCCGGGTGCTGCAGAACTTCCTGGCCAATGCCATCCGCTACACCCGCCATGGCGGTGTGTTGCTGGGTGTGCGCCGCCAGGGGCAGGCACTGATGATCGGCGTGCATGACACCGGCCCCGGCATTGCTCAGGAGCAGCAGGCGGTGGTGTTCGAGGAGTTCCACCGGGTCGACCGCAGCAACGGCCAGGGACTGGGACTGGGCTTGACCATCGCCCACCGCATCGCCGATCTGCTGCATGCACCCTTGCACCTGCGCAGCGTGCCCGGGCACGGCTCGGCCTTCTCGATCAGCGTGCAACGCGCAGCACCGCCAGTGACCCCGCGCAGTTCGGCACCGACGGGTGGCAGCAACGCCCTCAAGGGTATCCGCATACTGGCAGTGGACAACGACCCGGACGCGCTGGAGGCGATGCGGCAACTGCTGCTTTCCTGGGGCTGCGACGTCATCGCGGCAGGCAGCGCCGATGCCATCGGGCCCTCAGCGCACGAGGCGGCGCTGTGGCTGTTCGACTATCACCTGGATGACGGCGATACCGGTGTTGCGCTGTGGCAGCGGCTTGCGGACATGCATGGACCGCGGCCGACGGTGATCCTCAGTGCGGATACCGGCAGCGATACACGCGAGGCGGTGCGCGGCGCTGGGCTATCCCTGCTCAACAAGCCGTTCAAGCCGTTGGCGTTGCGCTGGGCGATCAACCACCTGCTGGCGGCCACTGCCACGCGCTGACCGTTCAGGGCTCGGGCAGCTCTTCGATCAGCCGGGACGGATCGGCCAACCCCATTTCGTGCAGCACGCGGATGGCCTGCGCGCGGTTGCGTACGCCCAGCCGCTCCATGATGCGTGTCATGTGCGCCTTGACCGTGCGCAGCTGTACGCCCAGCCGGTCGGCGATCTGCTTGTTGAGCAGGCCCTCGGCCACCAGCCCCAGCACTTTGTATTGATGTGCGGACAGGCTGGCCAGGCGCGCGGCGAGGTCGGCATCCCTGCTGAACGGCGCCACGCGCGCCACCGGCTCGCGCAGCAGCGCCGGGATCCAGCGTTCGCCCTCCAGCACGGATTGCAGCGCGGACTGCAGCTCGTTCAAACCCGAGCTCTTGGGCAGGTAGCCCGCGGCGCCGAGGTCGATGGCGCGCCGGATCACCTGCGGCTCCTCGTTGGCGGAGACGATGATGATCGCCAGGCCCGGCTGCAGCGCACGGATGGTCGCCAGCCCGGCCAGCCCATGGTTGCCCGGCATGTGCAGGTCCAGCAGCATCAGGTCGATCGACTGGTTCTCGATCGCCTCCAGCACGCTGTCCAGTGAATCCGCCTCGCTGATCTGCAGATCGGCGACCGCCTCTTCCGCCGCGCGATGCAGTGCCGCACGGAACAAGGGGTGATCATCGGCGATGAGCAGGGTTGGCATGTCCTGGCGAGATTATCAAATCGGCTGCGCGCGGGAACAGGTACCTAGGTACGCTGGTACAGCAGGAAGGGCTTGATAGTGTGGTGCGGAGAAGGCCGGCGACCGCAACGCCGCCCACGAGGAAATGCCATGTCATCCGCCCCCACTCCCGATGCCCATGCCTATCCACTGCTGATCAAGCAGCTGCTGCTGATGCCGCTGGCGGTGAGTCCTGAACAGGAAATCGTCTATGGCGACAGGGTCCGATTCGATTACCGCACCCTGCAGGCGCGCATCGGCCAGCTGGCCGGCCTGTTGACCTCGCTGGGCGTCGGCCACGGCGACACGGTGGCGGTGATGGACTGGGACAGCAACCGCTACCTGGAGGCCTACTTCGCGGTTCCGATGATCGGTGCGGTGCTGATGATGGTGAACGTGCGCCTGGCCCCCGAGCAGATCGCGTACACGCTGAACCACAGCGGCGCGCGGGTGATCCTGGCCAACCGCGAGTTCCTGCCGCTGCTGGACGCCATCGACGAGCAGCTGCCGGACCTGCGCACGCGCATCCTGCTGGACGATGCCGGTGGCCCGCTGCCGCCAGGCTTCGCCACCGAGTACGAAGCGGGGTTGCGCGGTGCCACGCCGGTCGGCCGCTTCCCGGACTTCGACGAGAATGCCCGTGCCACGGTGTTCTACACCACCGGAACCACCGGATTGCCCAAGGGGGTCTATTTCAGCCACCGGCAGCTGGTGCTGCATTCGCTGGCGGCGATGGCCGCGCTCGGCGGCGCACCCCGCCAGGGCCGCCTGCATCGTGACGATGTCTACATGCCCATCACCCCGATGTTCCATGTGCACGCGTGGGGCCTACCCTACGTGGCTACCGCGATGGGCATCAGGCAGGTCTATCCGGGGCGCTACCTGCCTGCGAAACTGCTGGCGTTGATCACCCGCGAAAAGGTGACCTTCTCGCACTGCGTGCCAACCATCCTGCACATGCTGCTGGAGCACCCGGACGCCGCGCAGACCGACCTGGAGGGCTGGAAGGTGATCATCGGCGGTGCCGCGCTGCCCCGTGCCCTGGCGCAGCGCGCACTGGCGCGGGGCATCGACATCTTCGGCGGCTATGGCATGTCCGAGACCTGCCCTCTGCTCACCATCGCCCAGATCGACGTGGACAGCGTGACCGATGCCGACGAGGTGCTGTCACTGCGCACCAAGGCCGGCATTCCGGTGCCGCTGGTGGACCTGCGCATCGTCGACCCGGACATGGGCGATGTCGTCCACGATGGCGTCGCCACCGGTGAAGTGGTGGCGCGCGCCCCCTGGCTGACCCAGGGCTACCTGCACGATCCCGAGGCTTCGGCAACGCTGTGGGCGGGCGGCTACCTGCACACCGGCGACATCGGCAACATCGACGAAGCTGGCTACCTGCGTGTCACCGACCGCATCAAGGACGTGATCAAGACCGGTGGCGAATGGATCTCCTCGCTCGCCCTGGAAGACATCATCGCACTGCACCCGGCGGTCAGCGAGGTCGCGGTGATCGGTATCGCCGACACGATATGGGGCGAGCGGCCATTGCCACTGGTGGTCAGGAAGCCGGGAAGCCATGTGGCCGAAGCGGAGATCATCGAACTGGTCGCGGCGCGCAGCCGTTCCGGAGACATCTCACGCTATGCGATCCCGGAGCGCGTGAGCTTCGTGGATGCAATCGAGCGGACCAGCGTGGGCAAGATCAACAAGAAAAAGCTGCGCGGGCTGCATGATCGGGTCCTTGGCACCGGCGGGCGATGACGGCCTCTGCCGGCACCGCTCAACCGCGCGACGCCCCACCCTGCAGCAGCTGGACCCAGCTCTGGAATCCCTCCAGGAAGCGCTGCAGGCGCTTGCGCGTCGCCGCGTCGAAATCTTCCGCGTCATCGTCGTAGGCGGCCGCTGCTTCGGCCACATAGAGCTGTGGCGAGGCCATGGTCAATGCGCCCATGGCGGTCAGTGTATGGCGCAGCTGCGACTGTGCCAGTTTGGTGCCCCAGTGACCCGGCGTAGCGCCGATGATCGCCACCGGCTTGGCCGAAAGGACCGTGCGGTACTCGGCATCGTCGCGGGACAGCCAATCGAGCGTGTTCTTGAGTACGCCGGGCAGTGACTGGCTGTACTCCGGCGTGGCGATCAGCACGCCGTCAGCGGCCGCAATGGCCGCGCGCAGGCGCTTGACCCCGGCAGGGCCGGCCGGGTCGGCGGCTTCCAGGTCTTCGTCGAACAGCGGGATATCGGCAATGGTGTCATGCACGGTCAGCAGCAGGCCCGCAGGCGCCGCGCCTGCTGCTGCCCTGACCAGGCGCCGGTTGTAACTGTTGCTGCGCAGGCTGCCGGCAAACGCCAGGATGTTCAGCGGTGGAGGGGTGTCGGACATGCGGGATTCCTCGGATGCGTCGGTGCGGGTTCACGGGCCAGGCATCGACAGCACGGGTGGGCCAGGCCAGACTGGATCTGCAGAGGATCACGGTTCCGGCGGTGTAGTGCCTTCGTCCTTGCTGCTCCCTCTTCCAGGGCGAACAGGGCGCGGCGGGGCAATCCAGCACGTGCCACTGCCCGCGTTGCGGCCCCTGTCCTGCCACATCGTACGCCTACTGCACGGGCTGGCTGGCTTCAGTGATGGACACAGGTCGTGCCATGCTGTCGAACGTATTGACCTTCCAGACGTAGCGTACGCCATCCTGCTCGATGACCTTCTGCAACAACGGTATCTGCTTGGCTGCGATGATTCCGCTGGAACGCTGATATGCCGGTCGCCCGGCCAATGCCGGATAGCTGCCGGAAGCGTCAAGCTGATAGCTGAGGGTGGTGGCGCGGCCCGGCTGGACCGAGGAAAGCAGATAGCCTTCGTCCACATTGAATCGATTGCCAAAGGTGTGCCGGGTGGTGACACCCTCTGCATCCTTGACGTCCACCCACTTAGTGGCCGGCGAATTCGCCTGGCACAGTTCCTTGCTGCCGTCGGCATAGCACCCGTTGGCCGGGCCGTAACTGTAGGCCCACGTATAAGGCTGGTCGATGCCCGGCCCGGTGACTGTCCTGGAAACCAGCGACCACGTGTAGTACCTGGCGGGCGTGTATTCGATCGAGTCGAGGAACCCGCTACCGGTGCTGTCGGGCATACTGCAGCCATAACGCGCCCACGAGCGGCCATGCAGCGTCGGCTCGAAGCGATACTTCGCCACTGCACCACTGGGATGGCGGATCGAACCGGAATGGCCGTAGGTCACCACACCCGGATTCCGGCAGAAACCCCGCTCTGCGGGAACGGCACCGGCACCCATGGTGCCTACGTTGAACCCCGTAGTCTGCCAGTAGGACTGGTCCGGGAAGGTGACCTTGTAGCCACCCACCACGGTACCGTAGGTCCACGTCCTCCCGCCCGCACGGACCGCGCTCACTTCGCTTGGCAGCGTGCTGGGCGATCCAGCCGTCCATTCGAGATCGACGGTGCGGCCATCGTTGGCTGCGATGCGCAGCAACTGCCGTGGATTTGCCGGATCCCACGTGTAGGTCACCGAATTTCCAAACCGGTCTCGGGCACTGGTCGGAAGAATATGGAACTCCTGCCGGAAAAGAACGAACTCGAACTCCGTAACCGAGCCGAAGTTTCCCCGCGAGTATCCCTTCTTGATCAATGGCGGTCCGCTGCCAAGGCTGGCCATATGATTGAGCGTGTAGGTGATGCCGGCAGGCGTCGTGACTTCGAAGCCCTCACCCGCCCCGTCGTCCATGGCGACGCAGCGGATGACATTGCCGCTCTTGGTTCGCATCGGGTAGGCATGGCCTGTACTCGGCACGGGCCATTCGTTGCTTTGCGCGAGTAGATCCTCGTCACCGGTCTCTGGCAGGTAGAGCTGCGTTCCATGCCAGAACTCGTCGGAGTTGAAGTACTCGGTGAATGTCCCCGGCCCCGTCGGCGTCTGTGCCTTCACCGTGACGATCTCGGTTGGAGGCGGGGTGAACTTCGAACAGCGGTTGAGCGGCTCGGCCACCACGTAATTCTTCCATCCACCCTGAGTACTGAACGTCCCATGCACCCTGGGCAGGGCCAGGTCCCACACCCCGAACATGCCCAATCCCTGCCGGCCCTGCGCACCTGCCACCAAGCGCCGCTTGATGCCCACCTCCAGCGCACTGTTGCCCGGCAGGTCGACGTCGGTCTGCAGGAATTCCACCGAGCCGGTAAACAGCCCGATCCTCTCCCCGAACATATCACCGGTATCCAACTGCAGAATCTGCCCGCGGGCATTCAGCGCCGCCGCGTAATCCTCCATCACCGTCGAGCCGCGGTTGGCGCTCGACGCAGGCAGGGCCGTCATACACAGCAGCGCAGCTGCCGCGATCCTTGCGTACATGGTGTCCCCCTCGTCGACGAAGCAGAGCTTACTTCGCGCTCGTCGGCACCGGCAAGGATGATTCCCCGCACGTCACAGCGTCCTGACCCGCCCCGGCGGCCCTGGAAACGCCGTTACTCAGATACGCGTCGTGGCCATGAACCGTTCGCGGTCCTGCTGCGTGCGGCGGCGGATCTCCTCCAGCGCCTGGCTTTCGGTCGCCTGCAGCATGGCCTCGAACAGGCGCTGGAAGTGATGGCGCATCGCATTGCGCGCGGCCACCGGATCGCGCGCGCGCAGGGCTTCGAAGATCGCCATGTGCTCGTCGGCACGGCTGGCGCCATCATCATGGCAGACCCGTGCATAGACCTCGGTTACCCGCGGCAGTTCGCTGCGCATGCGCCAGATCTGCTGCACGAAGAACTCCACCACCGGGTTACCGGAAAGCCGTGCGATGGCCAGGTGGAAACGGCGGTCGTACTCGCCGGCTTCCGCGTCGCTCAGGTCGCGACGGCACAGCGCTTCGGCCAGCGCCTGCAGCTCGGCAATGCCGGCATCATCCAGATTGCTTGCCGCCAGAGCGGCGGCCTCGGCCTCGAATACCGCGCGGGCAGCGGTGAGGTCGAAGGCGCTGACATCCGGCAGCCCGCCGGGCGCCTGCGTCGGGCGCGGCTTCACATGCACGCCCGAACCGATGCGGATCGCGATCCAGCCCTGTGCTTCCAGTGCGATCTCGGCTTCGCGGATGGTGACCCGGCTGACACCGAACCGTTCGGCCAGTTCACGCTCGCCCGGCAGCCGCGAGCCCGGCGGGAATTCGCCGTCCTCGATCAGCTTGCGGAGCTTGGCAGCGATGGTCTGGTAAAGGCGGTTGGCGGACATGCGGCTGACCCTTGGCGATTCCTTCCCGGTCCCTGCCCTGCCACCGCGGCCGGCAAGGGTCCGGTTGGAGCGACGGCGCGACCACTGGCCGCGCCGCCCTGTTCAGAACTTGTATCGTACACCGAAATACGCACGCCGCCCGTAGGTCACCACTTCGCGGAAGTTCCCATAAAGCGGCTGGTAGGCCACGCGCGGCTCGTTGGTCAGGTTCATCAACTCCAGCGACAGCGACAACTGCTTGTTCACCCGATAGCGCAGGCGCAGGTCCACGCTGGTGTTGTCATCGTAGTAGCGGTTCTGCTGTGCGGTGTTGCCGGTGAAGTCCTGGTAGTAGTGCGAGCGGAACTTGCCGATGGCCTGGATGTTGAAGCGCCCGACGTCCCAGTAGATCGAGCCGGACAGGACGTGCCGCGAGAAGCCGCTGAGGCCCGCCGGCGGCACGATCGCCGGAATGATCGTGCCGTCACTGGCCAGCTGCTCGCCCAGTCGCGAGTCCTGGGTCCGGTAGTCGGCATCGGCGTAGTTGTAACTGACCTTGAAGCCCAGCCCGTCGAACGGCTTGGGCAGGTACGACAGTCGATGGGTGGCGGTCAGCTCGAAGCCGGTCAGCGTGCTGTCCTCGTCGGTGGTTACCTGCTGGCGTACCGGCACGGTCACGCTCTGGCCGTCGATGGTGTAGGTCTCCGGCACCAGCGCAGTGGCGGTGCCGCCGTTGAACTGCTTCCAGTACACCGCGCCGGCCAGCATCGTGTCCGGGTTCGGGTACCACTCCAGTGACAGGTCGCCGTTCCAGGACATCAGCGGCTGCGCGGCGGGGTTGCCGCTGGCGCTGATGTCATCCAGCGCGTCGGCCAGATTGCCGTAGGTGGCATCACTGCTCACGTTGATGGTGCGCCCGGCACCCAGCGCGGCGATGTCCGGCCGTGACATCGCGCGGTATGCACCGACCCGGAGCAACACGTCCGGGCGCAGTTCGAAGGCCGCGTTGAGGCTGGGCAGCAGCTTGTCGTTGCCCGCCTTGAACACCTGCGTGCTGTACGCACCGGTGGGTTGCAGGCGGATCGTGCCGTCACCATTGTCCTCGATACGCAGCCCGGTACGCACGCCTTCGGAGCGAACATCGGTCTTGACCCAGCGCAGGCCGAGGTTGCCGGTCACCGGCAAGCCGAACAGGCTGCTGCTGAACTCCCCCATCAGATAGAGCGCGCGTGTCTTCTCGGTGATATCGACATTGTTCGGATCCTGGAAACCCGGATCCAACCCACTGTCGAGGCTGCCACGGAACGACTGGTACAGGCAGTTCGGATCGAAGTACGCCCACGAGGAGATCGTGTTGCCGCTGGCGGCATCCATGAAGTCATCCTGTGGGAACGGCGCGCGGCAGGCCTGGTTGGCGGCGATGATCTTCGCCTTGTCGGCCGCCACGCGCTGGTCGTAGTCGCTTACCAGGGTGTTGTCGCGCAGGCGGTAGTCCGCCTGGCTGGCACGCACGCCACCCTTGATACGGGTGAAGAAGCCGGACTCCGGCATGAAGCTGGCATCGAAGCGGCGGGCCTTGATCCTGTGGTCGTTCTCCGTTGCGCTGGAGGTGACGCGCGCCGCGCCGGTGTAGGCGTCCCAGTTGTTGGGGTCGAAGTTCGGCGCCAGCGCGACACTGGGCACTTCGCCGTGCCAGTCCCAGTCATAGTCCACGTAGCCGGTGGCACCACTGCTGATGCCCGGCACGATGGCATTGTTGACGTCGCGCTGGTTGGCACGAAGGCGGGTCATGCGCTCGCTGTCGAGGCGATTGGTGTGCGAGTACGAAAGATCCGTGGACAGTTCCCAGGCCGGGGTCGGTCGCAGGATCAGGTTCAGGCCACCCCCGGTGTACTCCTCGCCACGCCAGTAGCGGTTTGAGGTGGAATCAATCGAGGTGCTGCCATGCAGGTGGCGCACGATGCCGTCCTCGTCCACCTCGCGCCGGGTCATGCCACGGCGGGCGTTGGACAGGCTCAGGTCGCTGCGGTTCTCGTACCAGTTGCGCTCGGTGTGTTCGAAGTCGAGGTTCACTTCAACCACGTCATTGGGCCGCCACTGCAATGCGGCGAACTCGCTCTGCCGGTCGTTGCGCTCCTGCTTGAGCCGGTAGATGCGGCTGCTTGGCACCAGGTAGTACGGCGCGCCGTTGGCGATGGCCTGCGCGGACACTTCATTGCAGTTGGCATTGCCCACGTTCTGCGTGCCATCGCAGGCATACCAGGTGGAACCGCTGGTGATGCTCTCTTCCGGGTCGGTGCCGTCCAGGCGCTGGAAGCCCAGCGAGATGCCCAGCTTCTGCCCGTTGCCGAACTCGAACTGGTCGATGTAGCTGGCGGTGCCGCGATAGCCGATGCCTTCGTCGTCGCGGTACTTCTTGTCATACTCGGCCCAGCTGCCGCGCAGGTCCAGCTGCGCCGCACGCTTGCCGTACTCCAGTGGGCGCACTGTTTCCAGGCCGATGGTGCCAGCCACGCCGCCTTCGATGATGTCGGCGCGCTGGGTCTTGTAGATGGCCACCGTATTGATCAGCTCGGCGGGGAACATGTTGAAGTTCACCGAGCGGTCGCCGCTGCCGTTGGTGATCTCGCGGCCATTGAAGTTGGTGCTGCTGAGGAAGGCACCCAGGCCACGGATGGAGATTTCCGAGGCGCCGGTCTTGTCGCGGGTCGAAGCGGCGCCGGTCAGGGTCTCGATCGCATCGGCCAGCGAAGGCGCCGGCAGGTCGCCGATGTCATCGGCCGAGAGCACGTCGGCAATGACCGTGTCATCGCGCTTCTTGTTGATCGAACTCTGCATCGATTCGCGGATGCCGGTGACCTGCACCTGGTCCAGCGTGGTGGGATCCTGCCCTGCCGCGTCCTTGCCGGATTGCGCCTGGGCCGTGGGCAGCCCCGCCAGCACGGCGAGCAGCGCCACGATCAGGGGTGTGGGGGACAACGAGATGCTGTGCACTGCTCCGGCGGGTCGCCGCATGGTTTCCTCCTCCCAAAGGATCGCCTGCATGCCAGGCGTGGGACGCAGCTTCGGCACGGCGACATGAAAATGTCAACCAATTGGTATGCGATTGTTCAAATGCCTTTGATCCATACCACTTGATCGCAATTTAATGTGCTCATGCAGCATGACTTTGCGCGAAAGCTGGCTTACAACAGACCCGAAAGTGGTATGCAGGCCCACCCTGAAACGACGGCCCGGCCGTCCCTGGAAGGATTTCATGCGCATTCACTCGCTGGCGCGTCACCGATCCAATGATTCATGGCCGTTTTGCCTGACCACTGGTCTGGCAATGTGCCTGACCACTTCAGCAGCAAGTGCAGCCAGCTGGCTCGTCCACGATGTCGCGGAGTTCACTACCGCCGCCTCGGCGCTGCAGCCTGGCGATGAGATCGTGCTGGCTGACGGCACCTGGACCGATGCCAGGCTGCTGCTTAAGGGTCAGGGCACGGCAGCCGCACCGATCGTGCTGCGCGCGCAGACCGCCGGCAAGGTCGTCCTCAGCGGACGCTCGGACCTGCGCCTGGCCGGGAACTACCTGCAGGTGTCCAACCTGGTGTTCCGCAACGGCTATGCGCCGGGTGATGCGGTGGTGGCGTTCCGCGAGTCGAGCAAGGCAGTCGCCAGCAACAGCCGCGTCACCGGCCTGGTGATCGATGACTACACCAACCCGGATGCCAGCGACCAGGACTACTGGGTATCGCTGTATGGCAGCAACAACCGGTTGGATCACAGCCAGCTGCGCGGCAAGACCAACGCCGGGCCGACCGTGGTGGTGGTGCGCGATGCCACCCAGGGCCTGGACAACCAGCACCGTATCGACCACAACTGGTTCGGGCCGCGCCCGGCGCTGGGCGTCAACGGGGGCGAAACGATCCGCGTCGGCACCAGCGACAGCTCACTGAGCGATTCCAACAGCACGGTGGAGAACAACTGGTTCGAAGGCTGCGACGGCGAGACCGAGATCATCAGCAACAAGTCCGGCGGCAACACCTACCGCGGCAACGTGTTCTACCGTTCGGCCGGCGCATTGACCCTGCGCCATGGCAACGGCAACCGGGTGATCGACAACGTCTTCCTCGGCGATGACAAGGCCGGCACCGGCGGCGTACGCATCATCAACGCCGACCAGACCGTCAGCAACAACTACTTCGAGCGGCTGGCCGGGTCCAGCAACCGTTCGGCACTGGCGGTGATGGATGCGCAGGCCAGTCCTCCGCTGTCCGGCTATGCGCCTGTGGTGAATGCCACGATCAATCGCAACACCTTCGTGGACGTGGCGAAGATCAGTTTCGGCGTCGGCCACGATGAAGCCAAAGGCATCGTGGTCGCCGCCAGCAGCAGCCGCTTCACCGGCAACCTGATCGTCAACCGCAACAGCAGCAACCCACCAACTGCCGCCAGTTCGCTGGCCGGCATCGACTTCAGCGGCAACGTGCAGTCGCCGGCAGCCAGCACCGTGTTCCCGGGTGGCGTAGAGGGCCGTGGCGTCAGCCTGCAGCAGGCTGCCAGCGGATTGTGGGTGGCCACGCCTGCCCTGCCCGCCGTGGGCGCCGATCCTGCCCTGGCGATGACCGCGCGCGAGGCGACCGGCGTCGCCTGGTATCCCAAGGTGGGCGAAGTTGCCCTGTCACGCACCCGCAATGGAGTTGATCGATGAGGTTGCAGCCGCTGTTCGTCTCCCTGGCCTTGACCTGTCCCGTTGCCTTGATGCCGGCCCCGCTGCTGGCGGCTCCGGCCACCGTCGCGCGACAGGCCGAAGCCGCACCGGTGTTGGTCACCGCCGCACAGTGGCAGCAGATGGCCAGTGAAGGCAGCCGCTACCCGTGGTTCGCCAAGGAGCAGGCGCGCACCGAGGCAACGCTGAAGAAGATGATGAAGGCCGGTATCGACGTGCCGGTGCCCAGGGACAAAGGCGGCGGGCGCACGCATGAACAGCACAAGCGCAACTACCAGGCACTGTTGGCGGCGGGCACGCTGTACCGGTTGACCGGCGACAGGGCCTACGTGGACTACGCGCGCGACATGCTGCTGCAGTATGCCAAGCTGTACCCGACGCTCGGCCCGCACCCGGAAGGCAGGGGCCAGATTCCCGGCCGCGTGTTCTGGCAGGTGCTCAACGATTCGGTATGGCTGGTCAACGCCATCCAGGGCTATGACGCGATCCGTGACGTGCTGTCCGCCGAGGACCGCAACACCATCGAATCGAAGGTGTTCCGGCCGATGGCCGAGTTCCTCGTCAGCGAGCCGAAGAACTACGACCAGATCCATAACCACGCCACGTGGGCGGTGGCCGCCACCGGCATGACCGGCTACGTGCTGCGCGACCAGGAACTGGTGGAGAAGTCCCTGCGCGGCAGCCAGAAGGACGACAAGTTCGGCTTCCTGCGGCAGATCGACCTGCTGTTCTCGCCCGATGGCTACTACGAGGAAGGCCCCTACTACCAGCGCTATGCACTGGCGCCGTTCCTGCTGTTCGCCAACGCCATCGAACGCAATGAGCCGCAGCGGAAGATCTTCGCGCGTCGCGATGGCGTGCTGCTGAAGGCGGTGGATGTGCTGGTGCAGTCCAGCTATGGCGGCCTGTTCTTCCCGATCAACGATGCGATCCTGGACAAGGGCATCGACACCGAAGAGCTGGTGGCCGGCATCGGCATCGCCTATGCGCGCACCGGTGATGACCGCCTGCTGTCGGTGGCCGAGCAGCAGAAGCGCCTGCTGTTGTCACCCGAAGGCCTGCAGGTGGCGCAGGCACTGGCCGCCAACAAGGCCAAGCCCTTCGACTACCGCCCGATGCTGCTGCGCGACGGCCCCGACGGCGACCGCGGCGGCCTGGCGATCCTGCGCATGAACGGCGAACGCGGCCAGGCACTGGTGCAGAAGGACACGATGCAGGGCATGGGCCACGGCCACTTCGACAAGCTCAACTGGCTGTTCTACGACAACGGCAACCCGGTGGTGACCGATTACGGCGCCGCCCGCTTCCTCAACGTGGAAGCCAAGCGCGGTGGCATCTACCTGGCCGAGAACCGCAGCTGGGCCAAGCAGACCGTGGCCCACAACACCCTGGTGGTGGACGAGCAGAGCCACTTCAACGGCGACTGGAAGCGTGGCGAGGCGCATGCCCCGCAGGTGCGCTTCTTCCAGGCCGACGCCGATACCCAGATTGCCTCGGCAACGATGCGCGATGCCTATCCCGGCGTGGCGTTCACCCGCACCCAGGCGCTGCTGCGCCACCCGGACCTGGGCCTGCCGGTGGTGCTGGACCTGCTGCAGGTGCACGGCGACAAGGCCGCGCGCTACGACCTGCCGCTGCACTTCAACGGCCACATCGTCACCACCGGCTTCGAGGCCGAGCACTTCCCCAGCCAGCGCCCGGTGCTGGGGAAGGACAACGGCTACCAGCACCTGTGGCTTGATGCACGCAGCAAACCCGGCAGCGAGCCGCGGTCGCTGGCGTGGCTGCTGGACGGGCGCTTCTACACCTACCGCTTCGGCAGCAGTGCGCCGGCGCAGGCGCTGCTGGTGGAAAGCGGTGCGAACGATCCGGAATTCAACCTGCGCCGTGAGCCTGCCCTGCTGCAGCGCGTGGACGGCCACAAGGACGTCACCTTCTTCAGCGTGCTGGAGCCGCATGGCGAGTACAACGGCACCGCCGAGTACGTGCACGGCGCCGACAGCCGCATCAGGGACATCGTGCGCACCCGCGGCAGCGATGCCGAGGTGATCGAGCTGCGCCTGGCCAGCGGTGCACGCATCGCCTTGGGTGTGGCCGACGACAGCAGCGCCAAGGGCGAGCACAGCGTGACCGTCGACGGCCACGTCTACCGCTGGAACGGCAGCCATGCGCGCCTGGACCGCAGCAAGGGTGACGGCAAATGAACGGCCCTGCGGTGGTGGCCAAGCTGCGCAAGGTGCCGGTGCGTTCAGCCGTGCGCTGGCTGATCGTGGGCCTGATTGCCGTGGCCACGGTCATCAACTACATCGACCGCAACGCACTGGCGGTGATGTGGCCGGAAATCGCCAGGGAAGTGGGCGCGACCAAGGATGACTACGCCCTGCTGGTGACGGTGTTCATGCTGTTCTACGCCGCCGGCCAGTTCCTGTTCGGCCGCCTGTTCGACATGATCGGCACGCGCCTGGGTTTCGCCCTGTCGATCAGCGTGTGGTCGATCTCCATCGCCCTGCACTCGATCACCCATTCGATGCTGTCCTTCAGCCTGGTGCGGGCGATGCTGGGCATCAGCGAGGCCGGTGCGTGGCCGGGCGCGGTGAAGGCCAATGCCGAGTGGTTCCCGGCGCGCGAGCGCGCATTGGCGCAAGGCGTGTTCAACGCGGGTGCGTCGATCGGCGCGATCGTGTCCGCACCGGCCATCGCCGGCTTGTACCTGTGGCTGGGCTGGCGCGGCACCTTCGTGCTGGTCGGTGCAATCGGTTTCCTGTGGCTGCTGCCATGGCTGTTTGTCTACCGCGCCGGCCCGGACAAGCACCCGTGGGTGAGCGATGCCGAGCGCCGGCTGATCCAGGAAGACCAGGCCGGGCAACAGGCGGTGGTGGCGCCGAAGGCCAGCGTTCGTGAGCTGCTGGCCCACCGGCAGAGCTGGGGCATGCTCGCCTGCCGCTTCCTGCTGGACCCGATCTGGTGGCTGTTCGTGTCCTGGCTGCCGATCTACCTGGCTGAAACCTTCGGCTTCGACATCAAGCAGATCGGCCTGTTCGCCTGGGTTCCGTTTGTCGGCGCGATGCTGGGCAGCCTGAGTGGTGGCTGGTTGTCCGGGCGCCTGATACGCGCCGGGCACAGCGTGGACCGCGCCCGCAAGCTGTCCATAACGCTGGGCTGCGTGGTCATGGCTCCTGCCCTGCTGGGTGCCGTGCTGGCCAACCAGCCGCTGCTGGCGGTGCTGGCAATCGCTGCGGTGCTGTTCGGCTTCCAGGTGGCCATCGGCAACATCCAGACCCTGCCGGGCGACCTGTTCGACGGCCGCTCGGTGGGCACGCTGGCAGGCCTGGGTGGCCTGGCCGCCGTGGCCGGCACCTTGATCACCACCTGGCTGGTGCCGGTGCTGACCCGCCACTCCTATGCCCCGATCTTCATCCTCGTTGCCGCCCTGGTGCCGCTGTCGCTGGCCGCGCTGTGGTGGTGGACCGGCCCTATCCGGAAGCTCGACCGCCGCGGCGGTTGAGCCCACGTTTTTCATTCCCCCGCAAACCAAGGAGTTTTCCGCATGTCGTTCCAGGACAAGGTGGCCATTGTCACCGGCGGTGGCCGCGATATCGGTCGCGCCGTTTCGATCAAGCTGGCTGCCGCCGGTGCACGCGTCTGCATCAACTACGCCAATGACGAGGCCAGTGCCCAGGAAACGCTGGCACGGATCCAGGCGGCCGGTGGCCAGGCCATGGTGCATCGCGCCGACGTCACCGATGCCACGGCCGTCGCCGGCCTGGTCGCTGCGGCACAGGCCGCGTTCGGCGAGCGCATCGACCTGCTGGTGAACGTGGCCGGTGGCATGGTGCAGCGCCGGCCGCTGGCCGACATCGACCCGGTGTTCTTCCACACCGTGATGGACCTGAACCTGACCTCGACCTACCTCACCACCCACGCGGTGGTGCCGCACATGCGCGAAGGCGCGGCCATCGTCAACTTCGCCTCGCAGGCAGGTCGTGATGGCGGCGGCCCGGGCGCATCGATCTACGCCACCGCCAAGGCGGCGGTGATGACCTTCACCCGCGCCATGGCCAAGGAGCTGGGGCCGAAGGGTATCCGGGTGAACGCGCTGTGCTGCGGCATGATCGCCACCCGCTTCCACGATGAATTCACCAAGCCGGAAGTACGCACAGCCGTTGCCGGCGCCACCCCGTTGCGCCGCCAGGGCGCGCCGGACGAAGCCGCCGACGCTGCGGTGTTCCTGGCCTCGGATGCGGCGGCGTTCATCACCGGCGCGAATCTGGACGTCAACGGCGGCACCTACTTCTCCTGACACCTGACCGGACTCCTGCCCATGCAGCGCTGGACACTTCTGTTTTCATTGACGCTCTGCTCCGCCATGACGGCGCCCGCTACGTGGGCCGCACCCGTGTGGGTCACTGCCTGGACGGCCGCGCCCGCGCCCGACCGCAAGGACGGAACGTCCGATGCGCCGGTACAGTTCGCCGCACAGACCGTGCGCCAGGACATGCGTATCGGCAGCCGTGGCGATGCGCTGCGGCTGCGCATCAGCAACGAGCTCGGCACGGCGCCCTTGCGGGTCGAGGACCTGCGCGTGGGAGTGAAGAACGGCAAGGCCGCACCGCTGCGGGTAACGGTGGATGGCCGCGCGGTCATCGAGGTGCCGGTCGGAGCCGCGCTGCTGAGCGACCCGGTGCGGATGCCGGTGGCGGCGCTGCAGGAGATCAGCGTGAGTGCCTATTTCCCGCAGCCCACCCGCCCCGCCGTGCGCCGCACCGAGCTGCGGGTCGCAGATGGCAGGCAGACAGCCGTCGCCGACAGCGTGCGGCTGAGCTACCAGCAGAACGTGTTCTCGGCAGTGATGGTGCAGCGTGATGATCGTCCCCAGGTAATCGTGGCGCTGGGCGATTCCATCACGGAAGGCGCCACCGCACGCCGCGGCACCTTCAACCAGTGGCCGGAGCGGTTGGCGCAGCGCCTGCAGCAGGCCTGCCCGAACCGGTTCGTGGTGCTCAACCAGGGCATCAGCGGCAACAAGCTGCTTGACCATGGCCGCAGCCACAGTGCGCTGTCACGATTGGATCGCGATGTGATCGCGGTGGCCGACGCCGATCAGGTGATCCTGTTCGAAGGCATCAATGACATCCGCCACGGCGGTGGCGCGCAGCCGCTGCCTGGACGCAATGCGGCGGACATGCTGCTGGGCTATCAACAGGTTGCGGCGCGGCTGCATGCGCACGGCATCCGCGCCTGGCTGGGTACGTTGACCCCGTTCGGCGGTTCCGAGCGCTACGAGCCCGTGTCCGCCGCCACCCGCACCACGATCAACCAGTGGGCACGCGGCGGCAACAGCGGCTTCGACGGCATCATCGATTTCGATGCCGCGCTGCGTGACCCGAAGGCAGCCGAATCGCTGCCCAACGAGATCACCCGCGACCATCTGCATCCCAACGACGAAGGCTACCGGCGCATGGCCGATGCCATCGATCTGCGCATGCTGGGCTGCACTACCCCCGAGTGAGAGAGAACCGATGAGCCACGTCGTTTGTTTCGGTGAGTTGCTGCTGCGCCTGGGCGCACCCGGTCGTGAACTACTGCTGCAGACGCCGCAGCTGCAGGTCCATGTGGGAGGCGCCGAGGCCAATGTGGCGGTCTCGCTGACCAGCCTGGGCCACGATGTGCAGATGGTCAGCACGGTACCCGGTAACGCGCTGGGCCGGCATGCTGTGGCCGAGCTGCGGCGGCATGGCGTGGGCGTGGGCGCCGTGCGTGAAGTGGAGGGTGACCGCATGGGCCTGTACTTCCTGGCGACCGGGGCGGTGCAGCGCGCCAGTGAAGTGGTGTATGACCGGGCCGGCTCTGCATTCGCAAACAGCAATGCCAGTGACCATGCGTGGCCCGCCCTGCTGTCCGGCGCGCACCTGCTGCATGTCTCGGGCGTCAGTCCGGCGCTGGGCGCCAACCTGGCCGAGTCGGTGCTGGGTGCCGTGCGTACGGCTCGCGCGGCCGGTGTCCAGGTGTCCTTCGACGGCAATTATCGTCCCTCACTGTGGCGACGCTGGGATGGCGACGCAGCGGCGATCCTGCGCGAGGTCTTCGCCGAGGCCGACATTGTCTTTGCCGATCATCGGGACATCGAACTGGTGCTGGGGCTGCACTTCGCGCAGGACGATGCGATCGCCCGAACCGAGGCCGCTGCGGCCGCTGCCTTTGCCGCGTTCCCGCACCTGCGGTGGCTGTCCTGCACCCAGCGCGAGGTGATCAGCGCCGACCATCACGTGCTCGGTGCGCTGCTGCTGGGACGCGATGGAACCCGCGCGCAGGCTGCTCCGAGGCCGCTGCCCGGCATCGTTGATCGCATCGGCGGTGGCGATGCCTTTGCCGCCGGCATCCTGCACGGATTGCTGTCCGGTCTGGACGCAGAAAGCACCGTCCGCTTCGGACTGGCCGCGGGCGCGTTGAAGCACGCCATTCCCGGCGACTTCAGCCCTGCCCGCGAAGCTGAAGTCCGGGCACTGATGGAGAGCCACCCGTTCGACGTTCGTCGCTGATCTCCCCCCGGGAGAATCCCGCTAGAATCCAACGGGCGCTGGAATCGCGCAGGAATCGCCCATGGATTACACCGGATACACGCGCAAGTTTCCCAACAACCGCCCACTGAATGCGTTTGATCGCGAGCACCGCCTGCTGCAGAAGAAGCGGCTGGATGTCGTGCCGTTGGCGCAGCTGTGCGTGGTGAAGATGAATTCGAACGGCCTGGTTTCGGTGGATCGCTGGTTCGCCGCGCGTGGCTTTGCAGCCCTGCTGGGCGCGATCGGCATTGCCTTCGGGCTGGGCGGCATGCTGATGCTGCTCTGGTTGCTGATCGTGAACAGGCTGCCCAACGAAAACGGCCTGTGGGAGGCGATATTCATCGGCATGGCGATGCTGGCCGCCTTCACTGCAGCGAGCATCTGGGTGGCTTGCCTCGAGCTGTTCCGCTGGACCTACTATCCGATCGCGCTCGATCGCAAGCACCGGCAGATACACGTGTTCCGGCTGGATGGCACCACCCTCAGCGTGCCCTGGGACCAGGTCTATTTTACGCTTGGCCGCGGAACCGGAACCTTCGGATGGTACAACTGGGATGTCCGCGGACTGATCCTGGACGCGGATGGCGTCACAGTACGGGAGACGTTCGCGTTCTCCATCGCGACCTCTCGCATCGAGAACGCACATGCCCACTGGGAGTTCCTGCGGCGCTACATGGAAGAAGGACCGGCAGCCGTCGTGGACGCGGTGCACTACTGCATGCCGCTGGACGGCAAGCACGAGAGCTTCGCGTCCGGCAAGGAGCGCATCTTCGCCGAAGACGCGCAGCTCCCGGGTTTCATGTGGCTCACGATGCTGCCACTCAACTACCTGCACACGATCATGCGCTGGGTGGTGATGCAGACCAGCAGGATTCCGCGGTTTCCACCGGACATCGAGGCGCGCTTGACACCGGACGCTGGTGATCCCTGTGTCCGCGACGCTTCGATGAATCCACCGGACCTGCGCTGACCCAGCGTTGCGTCCGGCAACAGCACGTGGGAATCCCGCGTCACGGGCAAGCGCGTCCTCATAGCGCCAGCAGCCACGCTTCCAGTGCGCGTGTGTCCCGCATGTCGCAGTCATAGCGACGATCCGGAACATGCGGTTCATTGGAACCGCGCACCCGGCCTCGGAAAACCTTCATCGGTACGGAAATCCTGGCCAGGCCGCTCGGCAGCCGCTCCGGCCTGACATCCATGTAGAGGCTGTCGGCCGAAGTCTCGACGCCGACCTGCATCGCGCCCAGCCGTTTCCACAGATCCAGTGCATCGAGGCAGGCCGAGCCGCAGGAGGCATCGGCCACGATCACCACCCTGCCCCTGCGCAGCGGAGCGGCCGGGCCTGCGGTTGCAGCTGTATCTGCCCTGGCCTCGGATGGCTCGCGCCACACTGCCTCACCCCGGCCGCGTGCCTGTGCCATGCCCGTCGTCACCGATTCCAGCATGCGACGCAGCTCTGGCGACGCGTCGGGCGCCTGCACCAGCTTCTGCAGGAAGCCGCGCAACTGGGCGATGTTGGCCTCGGAGGTCCGCCACTCCACCCAGCTGGGATCGGACAGCGCGTCCACGGCGGCACGGCCCCAGATCAATCGCGCCAGTTCGATGCTCCATTGCGAAGCACCGCCACTGTTGCCACGCACATCCAGCACGACCAACCGTGCCTGCTGCAGTGCTTCGGCTTTTGGAGCAAGCTGCTCGAGCAGCGCGGTCAGTTCCTTGAAGTTCTGCTCCGTAGGGTCGGCATTGAAGCTGCTGGTGGTGATCCAGTAGCCGCCATCGGGCATGATGTGCCAGCCATTGGCCGGGCGGAAGCTGCGACGGGTATCGGCCAGGCGCGCCTTGCGCTGTGCCGCCTGCAGTGGCTGCCACTGCAGCGCGTAGGGCTTCTCGCGTCCATCCACCTGAAAAACGCAGCTGCGCAGCGTGGGCACGAACGGATTGCCCTGCTCCAGCAGCACTTCACCACCACCCTGGATGCGGCTGGCCTGCAGGTTCCAGCGCCCGCTGAAGTCACCCACCCGGCGCGCAGCCAGTGTCTGCGCATCGATGCCGTCACAGGACAGCAATCGTGCTCCAAGTGGCGGATGGCCTGGGCCACCGTCCATGGTCATGACCACCTGCGCATCACCGTCGAAACCCGTCAGGAACCCCGGCCACTGCGTTGGAAGATCGGGAGCGTCGGCAAGCGCGTTGAGGCTGACGTGGCCGTCATTGAAGGAGGCTGCGTAACCCTTCATCGCCCACCAGTAGCCTGCGAAGCTGTCGACATTGGCCGCGCTCGAGCGGGCAAGCGCCGAGGCGGCCTTTAGCTGCGGAACGAAACCCGGATTCCGCAGATCCACGGCGCCCGGATGGCTGCCGCGCATGGCGGCGTCGGCAGCGTCCAGATCCTTCAACAGCGTGTCCGACCAATCGCTCGGCGCGCCTTGCGCGGCGGGCGCCGCAAGCACCGCACCGAGCAGCAGCCCTGCAATGACCATGGATTCATCCCTTTGCCGGAACAAACGCCAGTCTCGCAGTTTTCCAGCCTGGCGTACCGCGCCCGCCGCAACGGGCGCGGCCTTCCATCAATGCAGCGGCAGCTTCAGCATCGACGGCGCGTTCGCCGGTGAACTGAAGGTCACCGTGCCACCCAACTGGCTGATGCCTGCGTAGCGCAGGTCCACGGTGTCCATCACCAGGGTCAGACGACTGCCGGCCGGCACGTCCCAGCTGCTGGCCTCCAGCCGCAGGTCGATGGTCTTCGCCTGCCCCGGCGTGGCACCCCGCAGCGTATAGGGCTTGTGGCTGATCAGCTGGCCATTGCCCAGCACGTCCTCGGCATAGAGATACGCATACAACGTGGTGTCGGCGCGGCTTGGCGTGACCGTCACCCGCACTTCCGGCGCGCCATCCAGACGGCGTGCACTCCAGTAGATCGGCCCTTGCCAGACGCCCGCGGCGTTGCGCCCGACGAACGGCACATAGGCGCCCGGTGGCAGGTTGATCATCTGCAGCGCGCCGGACGCCATCACCACGCCCGAGTTGGCGGCCGTCAGCAGGCCGCTGCCGATGCGGTAGCTCCAGCCGGTGCCGCCACCGTTCGCCACCAGTCCACCGGTGGGCTGCAACAGCCCGCTCGGCGCGGTCAGCCCGTAGCTCACCGCGCCGGTCCGGGTAGCCTGCCAATCCGGATAGTGGCTCCAGCTGCCCTTCTGTGACTTCAGCTGCACCGCAGGCTGCCGGTCGATGCCATTGGCCACCCCCTTCAGGTAATGGTCGAACCAGTCGCCCACCGAATCGTAGACCTCGTTGGGAACACCCAGTGCGCCAAAGGCTTCGTTGAGCGCGTGATCGCCGTGGCGCAACTGCAGCTGCTTGGGGCCCTTCAGGCGGTTGAAGAAATCGACCAGCTGGCCCGGCGGGAACAGGCTGTCGTTGAAGGCGTTGGCGAGGAACACCGCTGGCTGGTTGGCGTTGATCTCATCGATGCTGGCCCCGGGGCTGCGCTGCGCCGCCACCGGCAACAGCGAGTCCACCGCGCCCTGGTAATTGCCGACCAGCACATTGCGATTGATGGTGGACAGCTCCGGTCCCGGGCGACCGGTGGCCAGGCCTGCGGCAACCAACAGCGCGATGCCCTGTGCGCTGGGGGTGTCGTTGCTGTACAGCGAGGCCTGCAGGTCGGCCCATCCACTCAGTGCAGCCACTGCCTTGATGCGCGGATCGCGTGCGGCCGCCAGCAGACTGGTACCGGCCCCATAGGAGATGCCCGATACGCCGATTCGTGACGGGTCGGCGCGGGTGTTGTCCAGCGCCCAGTCAATCAGTGCACTGACGTCCTCGACCGTGGCCGGCCCGGCGATGTCGATGCTGCCGCCGGACTCCCAGAAGCCACGCGAGCTGTAGCTGATGACCACATAGCCGCGCCGGGCCAACGACTGCGCCACGCCCACGTACTCCACGCTGGGCACGGCCCAGCTGCTGGGCATCACCAGCAGCGGATACCGTCCGCTGCCCGCGTCCTGCGGTTCGATGACGAAGGCCCCGAGAGGCGTTCCATCCCAGCTGGGAATGGTGCGATGGGTGGTCTTGACCGTGGCCGCCCAGGCGGTGGGCGCCAGCCCGGTCAGCAGGATCAACAGCAGCACTACCTTGCGCATCGTGGTCTCTCCCCGTCGGTGGTGGTGCAACGGATCGGACCGTACCAGTGCGAATGGTGGGTGGCACCTTGCGACGCAGCATGGCGCTTTCGAAGCCGGCGGCCGGCTGGATCGATGCAGGATCACATTCAGGCGCGGTGAATCACCCACGCCACCATGCCCGCAAGTGGCATCAATGCAAGTGCGGCAACGACGCCCAGGCATCCAGACGCCCCGCGGTGCGGCGCGGACGCCTGCGGATGCGATCGCAGCCAGGTGGCATGACACGCCCTGCAGTAGAAGCGCTGCTTCCCGGCGCGCCAGGCGCCACTGGTACGTTCGTCATGGAGGGCAGCGTTGCCGCAGCGCCCACACTTGAAGCTGCGATGGGGCGGGCGTCTCTGTCGACGCAGCGCAGCCACGATTGCAACCCCGATCAGGGCAGCAGCAGCGCCCCCTGCAAGCAGTTCACTGTGGATCATTCGCCTTGCTCGATCCTGCGGTTTCCGGTCCTGCTGCGCAGGATATCGAGTCGTACACCCCCTGCGCTACGACGCCCTAGCACGCGCGCATGTCACCCACGCGGCGCATGATCTGACACCTCTCCAGTGCTTGCGCGCTGTCACAGCTTCGCCTTTTCGTCGTTGACCGAAAGGCGACAGCTTGTGACGCTTGCGACACCGCAGGGCCTGCATTGCCCCACCGTGCGGTCAGGTCCCACCGCAATCCGTAGCACCCGTCTCCGCAACGCCCTCCCATGACTTCGCCTCGGCCTGGTCGTGGCGGACGGCTGCGCCCTGAACTTCTGCTGGAGAACCTCAATGCGCCTTGCAAGCTTCTTCTTCGCGTTCGTCCTCAGTGCCTTCGCCGGCGCTGCCCAGGCCCAGGTCGTCACCCTCAACAAGGGCGGCTTCGTGCTCACCTACGACTGCAGCATCCACAGCGCCACCCGCTACGAATACACCCTGACCGCAGACACCGGTTCGGCCGCGCGGCCGTCCAGCTTCTACAAGGATCCGGACCTGCCGGCAGGCTGCCTCGGCCAGACCAGCACCACATCCTACGCCAGCATCAAGTCCGGCTATGACCGCGGCCATCTGGTGACGTCCAACCACATGGACTACAACGCGACCTACATCCGCCGCGCCAACTACATGACCAACATCGTTCCGCAGGTGTCCAGCTTCAACCAGGGCATCTGGGTGAAGGCCGAGAACGTGGCCGAGTGCTACCGCGACATCGCGCCGGTGGATGTCTATGGTGGCGTGGTCTACGGCGACGCCTCCAACGACTACTTCCTTTCCAGTCACGGCATCCCGACGCCGGAGTTCTTCTGGAAAACCATCATCACCCGAGACCCGAACACCGGCACCGCCAAGGCGATCAGCTGGATCATTCCCAACGAAGCCAATCTGGGCAGCCTCGACAGCTATCTGGTGACCATCGCCGATCTGGAGGAGCTGCTGGGTACGAGCTACGTGGCGATCAACGCACCGGCCTCGTTGAAGAACATGCTGCCGGCCAGCACCTGGCCGCAGCCGGCGGGTTGTGACCTGGGCTGACCGGCTGGCCGGGAATGGGTGGCACCCGGTCCGGGTGCCACACAGGGATGGCTGTGGGAAAATGGCGGGCAATTGCGCCACTGCATTGCCCCCTGGAGCTGTAGATGTCCCGTTTCCCGTTTGATGCCGTGCTGTTCGACTGCGACGGCGTACTCGTCGATTCCGAGCCGCTGGTCGCCCGCGTTCTCTCGGAAATGCTGACCGCACGCGGCTGGCCGCTGACCCCGGCGCAGGCGGGTGAAGTCTTCCTCGGCCAGTCCGTGGCCCATCTGGCAGGGCTGATCGCAGAGCGCACCGGCAAGCCATTCACCGAGGAATGGCTGGAGGAGTTCCGCCAGCAGCGCAACCAGGCACTGGAACGTGACCTTGAAGCGATCCAGGGGGCACCCGAGGCCGTGCGTGCGATCGCTGCGGCCACCGGCGGGCGGATCGCCTGCGCTTCCGGTGCCGACCTGCACAAGGTGAAGCTGCAGCTGGGCAAGGTCGGCATCCTTGATGCCTTCGGTGCCAATGTGTTCAGTGGCCAGGACATGCCGCGCACCAAGCCGCACCCGGACGTGTACCTGGCTGCAGCTGCAGCGCTGGGCGTCGACCCGACGCGCTGTGCAGTGATCGAGGACACCGTCACCGGTGCCACTGCGGGCGTTGCCGCAGGCGCCACCGTGTTCGGCTTCAGTGAGGGTGGCCCGCACCACAGTACACCCGAAGCCCTGCGCGCAGTCGGTGCAAAGGTGATTTTCCAGCGCATGGACCAGCTGCCGGACCTGCTTGCCGCCTACGCGGTGGACGCCGTCGCCTGACCCTGCTCAGCCCGCAGTGCCCAGTGCGGCGCTGCGGCGCTTTCCGGCGTAGTGCAGCGCGAACAGGTACAGGCCAGTGAACAGTTGCAGGAACAGCGGCGGCAGCGGCGAATAGGTGATCCACGCTGCAGGTTCGCCCTGCCCCAGCCCGCGAACGGCGAAGTTGGCGATCACCGCCAGGGTGAATACGATCGAGGTCCAACGATGCACGGGCCGTGCCCAGCCACCGCGGCTCATTGCCGGCGCCTCGCTTCGGAACGGGCTTCGATCATCTTCCAGCCATTGCCTGACGGGTCACGGAATCCGGCGTCGACGGCGCCATAGCGCTCGATCGGCTCCTGGGTGAATTCCACGCCCTGTGCCAGCCATTGCGTGTAGCGCGCCTGGCAGTCATCCACGGCCAGCACCAGCGGCGGCATTGCGCCCTTGGCCACCAGCTGCTGCAGCGAAAGCGCGGTAGCGGCGTCGTGGGTGGGCGGGCCTGGCACGAACAGGCCCAGCTGGAAACCGTCCTGGCCCGGGCTGCGTACCGTCAGCCATCGGTAGCTGCCATTGCGTACGTCGGTATGCACTTCGAAGCCGAGCTTGCCGACGTAGAACGCCAGCGCCTCATCCTGGTCGCGCACATACAGGCCGACCGTGTTCACAGTGTTCGTCATGGGACCTCCCTCAGGTGGGGTCCACGTTAGCAACCGCCTCGCGGCGGCGCTTCTCCAAAACTGCGATCTTCAGGTCCGGACGCTGCGCGGCGCGTGCATGGCATTCCGGCACGCTGGCCGACGCCGCCCGGGTTGCACGCTCACGCTCACGCACATTGCCCGGGCTGTCACCGGTGATGTCACGGAAGATGCGGCCGAAGGTACCCAGACTGTTCCACCCGGTCTGCGCGGCGATTTCGGTGACCGGCAACTCGGTGTCACGCAACATCGCCACGGCCCGTTCGATGCGCCGGCTGAGGAGATAGCGGTGCGGTGGCAGCCCGAAGGCCTGCTTGAACGAGCGGGCGAAGTGCGCCGGCGACACCGCACTGACCTCGGCCAGGCGCGCGACCGGCCATTCCTCATGGCTGGCGCGGTCCATCCGGTCCTTGGCACGCAGCAGGCGCCGCAGCAGTTCGGGGCTCTGGTTCATGGCACCACCGCCTGGGCCAGGTAGTGGCGTGCCGCGTGCCGCGCCTCAGCGGCCTGCTCGACCAGCCAGTCACGCAATGCAATGACCTTGGCACTGCCATTTCGCGCCGTGGGTGCCACGAACCAGAAGCTGCGACCGTCGCTGGCGACACCCGGATGCGCCTGCACCAGCCGCCCGCTGTCCAGCTCGGCCTGGAAAAGGATCGGCGAACCAATGGCAATGCCTTGCCCGGCGATCGCGGCGCCGACATCCAGATGTTCGACGGCAAAGGGCGCGACGAAACTCTCCGGTGCCGGCGGCGGGATGTGCCCGTGCGCGGCAAACCACAGGGCCCACCAATCCGGCCGCCCGAGCAGGGGAACCTCCAGCGCGCTGCTGCCCAGCCCACGCGCCTCGTGCAGCAGCGCCGGCGCACACAACGGTGTGAACACGCTTGGAAACAAGGGAGTTGCCTGAAGACCCGGCCATTCGCCCTGGCCATTGCGGATGGCGGCATCGAAGTGACCGGCGGCCAGATCCTGCGGCGCTGCCGACAGGTCCAGTTCCAGCACGAACTGCCGGTGGCGGGCGCGGAACGTGCCCAGCCGCGGCGTCAGCCAGCTGGTGCCCAGCGTCGGCAGCACGGACAGGCGCAGTCGCGCCGCATCCCTGTCAGCGGCGCGCATGAAGCTGGCGCGCAGTGCATCGAATGCCCGGGTCGCCTCCTGGGCGACGCTGGCACCCGCCACCGTCAGTTCCACGTGCTGTGCGTGGCGCAGGAACAGGCAGATCCCGGTCTGGGCCTCCAGCCGCCGCACGTGGTAGCTCACCGACGCCGCACTGGTGTCAAGCTCTTCGGCGGCGCGCGCGAAGCTGCCCAGCCGCGCCGCCGCCTCGAAGGCACGGATGGCGGCAAGCGATGGCAGCTGGCGTTGGGTGACCATAAGTGTGACTTAGCCTGAGCCCCGATATCTGCGTGGTCAATCCCCCTGGTACGCGCAACGATGGAGGCACCTTCGACAGGGGATCACGCACATGGATCGACGGCAGTTCCTGGCCACCCTGGCCGCCGCGGCGGCATCTACGGCGCTGCCCCCCGGGTGGGCCCTGCCCAGCCACAGCGAAGACTGGCAATGGTTGCAGGGCAACTGGCAGGTCCGGCACCGACGCCTGAAGGAGCGCCTGGTCGGCGATACCCGTTGGGAGTCCTTCACCGGTTCCAGCGCGGTCTGGCTCACCCTGGGCGGACTCGGCACCATCGATGACAACGTCATGGCGCTGCCTTCGGGCCCCTACAGGGGCCTGGGCGTGCGCGCATTCGATCCGGTGTCTTCCACGTGGTCGATCTGGTGGATCGATGGCCGCAACCCTGCCCATATCGAAGCCCCTGTGCGCGGCGCTTTCAAGGGCGATGCCGGCAGCTTCCGCGGCACCGACCGGATCGACGGGCGCCCCATCGAGGTCTGGTTCCGTTGGCACGACATCCACGGCGAGGAGCCGTGGTGGGAACAGGCGTTCTCCGACGATGCCGGTGCGCACTGGGAAGTGAACTGGCGCAACTGGTTCCGCCGCACTGCTGCGGTCCCCTCTCCGCTTCCGAAGCTGCCGGATGCACCGGGCGATTTTGATTTCCTGGTGGGCCATTGGAACGTGCGCCATCGTCGCCTGCGCGCTCGGCTGGCAGGCAGCGATGCATGGGACGCGTTCAACGGCACCCTGCACAACTGGCCGGTCCTGGGAGGATCCGGCAACGTGGGTGACAACCTGATGGACATGCCTGGAGCGCCGCTGCGCGGCATGGGCATCCGCGCCTGGAATGCGGCGGAGCGGCACTGGCTGAGCTGGTGGCTGGATGGCCGGGAGCCGACCCGGATCGGCGCGCCACTGCGCGGTGGTTTCCAGGCTGGTGTCGGCCGCTTTTTCGGCGAAGACCAGCACGACGGTCGAACAATCCGGACACGGGTGATCTGGTCACGCATCACCCCGCGTTCGGCGCGCTGGGAACAGGCGGCCTCGACCGATGGTGGACACAGTTGGGAAACCAACTGGGTCAGCGACTTCGAGCGACAGGCATGAAGGTGCTGCTGGCCGTGATGCTGCTGGTTGCTGCGTCGCCTCCCGCGTCTCCATCCAGGGTGCTGCGGATCGTCGGCCCCGCCGAGCGCTTCGCCCCGGGCGTTGCATCCACGCAATACGACGAGATTCGACTGACCTTGAGCCCGGATGGTAGAACCGCACTGTGGTTCAGCCGCAACCGGCCCGGCGGTCCAGGCGGGTATGACATCTGGGTCTCCCGCAACGATGGTCAGCGCTGGCGGCCGGCGATGCCGGTGCCGTTCAACTCGCCGGGGCGCGACTTCGATCCCGCCTTTTCCGCCGATGGCCGCGTGGTGTATTTCTGTTCGGATCGCGCAGGCGGCCAGGGCGGCGACGATCTGTACCGGGTCAGCATGGGGAGCGACGGTCGATTCGGGGAGCCGGTCAATCTTGGCCCGGCAGTGAACAGCGCGGCCGATGAATTCGCGCCGATGCTCTCGCCCGACGCAGCCACGCTGCTGTTCTCCAGCGATCGCGCAGGCGGTGCGGGTGGCCATGACCTCTACGTCGCAGCGATGGTCCGTGGCATGGCGCAGCCGGCACGGCCGCTGCCGGGAGACCTCAATACCGCAGCGCAGGAGTTCGATGCCACCTTCCTGGGCGACGGCCGGACGCTGGTGTTTGCCCGCGCCCTGGACTTCGGCAGTGCACCGGTACGCCAGTTCATCGCCTACGCGCGTGGAGACCGTTATGACGCGGGCCTTGCATTGCCCTCCCCCTTGAACGAGGCCTCCGGCGACAGCTACGGCGCGATGCTGGATGGCTCGCAACCCGACACCTTGACCTATTCGGCGCGGCGCGCGGACGGTGCAGGGTTGGACCTGTATCGCATCCGCTATCGGATGATGCACCCTTGAAGGTAGATGTTGTCGATTTTCGGCGCCCCGGTTCGTCGAGAGGATGAAACCCCAGGAGAAAACGCAGATGGCCTCACACCAGTCCCTTGCCTGCGCCTGCGGCCAGGTGCGCCTGACCGCCACGGGCCAACCCATTGCCACCCTCGAATGCTGCTGCGATAGCTGCCGCAAGGCCGGCGCCATGCTGCAGTCGATGCCCCGAGCACCGGACGTCCTGGGCCCGCACGGCCAGACGCTCTTCGTAATGCACCGCAAGGATCGCGTCAGCATCGATGCCGGACATGCCATGCTGCGCGCGTTGCGGTTGTCCAGCAAGGGCGGCAGCCGCCGCGTCGTGGCGGGATGCTGCAATACACCGCTCTTCCTGGAGTTCAGCGGTGGCCATTGGCTGAGCCTGTATGGCCTGTTGTGGCCGGCGTCGGCAAGACCCGCCGTGGAGATGCGGACGATGGTCAGTGATCTTCCTGACCCGTCTGTCCTTCCAGACGATGTGCCGAACCTGAAGACCCACTCGCTGCGGTTCTACGCCCGCCTGATGAAGGCGTGGATCGCCATGGGCTTCCGCAGCCCGCGCATCGAAGTCGCGGGAGATACCCATGTCTGAGCCCGAGCGGATCGAGATCGAGAGCATCACCACGCCCGGGCACATCCAGCGCGTGGATCGCGCCAAGTATCTCGCCATGCGCCATGCCTTGCTGCGGGCCCTGCCTGCGCAACCGCCCGGCCTGACCGTTGCGCAGGCAAAACAGGCACTGCTGCCACATCTGCCCGCCACCCTGTTCCCGGCAGGTGCCACCGCCGGCTGGTGGTTGAAGGCCGTGCAGCTGGACCTGGAAGCCAAGGGCGTGATCGAGCGCGTCGCGGGCAAGCCGTTGCGCCTGTTCAAGCACCTCGCGGCCGGCTGATCAGCGCTGCGCAGGCAGCTCCAGCCGGTGCTTGCGGCACAGGCGATACACCGTCACCCGCGATATCTGCATCTGCCGCGCACACTCGGAGACGTTGTAGCCGGTCTGGCGCAGGGTCTGCAGCAGCACATCGCGCTCGGCCTGCCCCCGTGCATCGTGCAGCATCGCCGCCGGCAGGACCGCCGCCGATGCGCCCAGCTCCAGGTCACGCTCACTGATCAGCTCGCCTTCGGCCATGATCGCTGCACGCTGCACACGGTTCAGCAGTTCGCGTACGTTGCCGGGCCAGTCGAAGCGCCGCATGGCCTGTACTGCGGCCGGTGCAAAGCCGCGTGCACGCACGCCGTGGCGCAACCGGAAGCAGCGCAGGAAGTGCTCGGCCAGCAGCTGCACGTCGGCACCGCGCTCGCGCAGCGGCGGCATCAGCAGGCGCAGCACATTCAGGCGGTAGTAGAGATCGCTGCGGAACCGCCCCTGCGCCACCGCGTGTTCCAGTTCGACGTGGGTCGCGGCAAGCACACGCACGTCTGCGCGCAGCGGCTGGCTGCTGCCCACGCGCTCGAAGGTTCCTTCCTGCAACACACGCAGAAGACTGGTCTGTGCCTCTGCCGGCAGATCGCCCACCTCATCAAGAAACACCGTTCCGCCGTGGGCCGATTCGAACACGCCGATCTGCCGCTTGTCGGCACCGGTGAACGAGCCACGTTCGTGGCCGAACAGCTCCGACTGCACCAGGTTGGCCGGAATCGCACCGCAGTTCACTGCAATGAAAGGCTTGCCGGCACGCCCCGACAGCGCATGCAGCGCGTGTGCGGCCAGTTCCTTGCCTGTACCGGTTTCACCTGTGACCAGCACCGGCAGCTCCACCGGCGCAAACTTGTGCAGCACCGTGCGCACCGCATGCAACGCGGCGCTTTCGCCAATCAGCGCGTGCGGTCCGTGCCCACCGCAGGTTGCGTCGACAGGCGGATCATCCGCGTCGAACTGCTGGCGCATTGCGCAGACCAGGTCCTGCAGGCCGAACGGCAGCGTGAAGCGCGCGCAGCATCGCTGCAGCAACGGCAGCCAAGCAGGCGATGTGGGTCCGGCACCCGGTGGCAGTACCGCCAACCAGGGCAGATGCTGGTGCTGCTCGATCCACGGCGCCAGCAGCTGCAGCGCGACCGCATCGAGATGGCGCAGATCGAGCACGGCGAGCAAACGATCGCGCCCACGCAGGCCAATCGCCATGGCGGGATCGGGATGGATGCTGCGCACATACCAGCCCGCTGCCGCCAGCGCACTGCGCTCGTTCGCCAACGGCTCGCCAAACCAGAGCACGCAACGCGACGTAGAAGCCTCCGGGACCGCTGCCATGCTTCCCCCAGCATCCGGACACCGTCGGCGGACTGTCAGGCAATCACCGGCGTGCCGCCCCCCGCCGGGACCTCTACGGCCACCGGGATGGCCTTTGTTGGGCGGATCCTAGCGCTTCCCTAAACGGCGGCGCAATGAGCAGTGCGTCAAGAAATTCGAGGCTGAAGCTGCACCGTTGCAGACGGCGACGCCACCTGTAACACCGATGCGACAGTCGCCCGCCGCCCTTGCCCTGCGGTGCCTGGGGCTTCGAAATCCCAACAATTCCGCGACGTGCCTGTAACAGCATGGCAGCAGCCCGGTCAGGTGCTGCACGATCACGGCGTTGGCGGGTGGACACTTCGAAGTTGGCACGGTTGATGCGTGGTTCCGCCGCACCCATCGCGGGAGATCGGCATGGACGGCACCACCCTGATTCGCGGCCTGGCCGCAGCACTGGCAACAGCCCTGCTGTCGGTTGGCGCCGACGCGTCCGCATCGGGCGCCCGCCAGGGCGTGAAGGCACAACCGGGCGAAATCGTCCTGTTGCGGGACGTCTCCGCGCGGCCGGCCTATCGCATGGCACCACCGGGCATGGCGCTGATAGCCGACCCGAAGCCACAGCGCGAGATCGCCGCCGCATTGGGGGTCGGCGGCACGACGACCGGCATGGACGAGTTGAGCGATGAGGACTATGCCGGCATGGGCGCCGGCCAGGCCGCGTCCATCGCGGCGCCGGGCGGAACCACCGTTGAACGGGTCACCCAGCAGGCCTTGGGCGGCACGCTGGGCCGCAGTGGCGACGGCATGGTCGGCAGCAGCCTGGGGGGCGCCATGAGTGGGCCGCTCGGTGCGGTCGGCAGCAGCACCCGCGGTATCGCCGATACCGTGCGCGGCGCACTGGCCCAGTTCCCGCTGCAGGGCACGGCCCCGGCAGGTGGAAAATGAAGCCCCTGCACGGCGTGCTTCTGCTGCTCGCTGCCGCGCCCTCGGCGACCCGGGCCGATGACTACAGCGGCATGCTCGCCTATCTCGACGTGGCCCGGATCGACGGCCGCGCGCTGGCCGGGGCGAATGGCGCCATCGCCGTGAACCAGGCCGCCGGCGACCTCAACGTGCAGGCCAACCTGCGGGGTATCGCCAAGGGCGATCGCGCCGACGTGGCGATCAATGCGCGGCAACTGCAGCAGGGCAACCGCGTGCTGTCCGGGCCGCTGCAGGCCACTGCATACATTGGCGGTGATGCACTGGCCGGTGCCAGTGGCATCGCATCCATCAACCAGGCCAGCGGCATCGCCAACACGACGCTCAACGTCGTCAGCGCGACGCTGGCCCGACAGGGCATACGCGAAACCGACGATACGGCCTTGGCCGCCGAGGGTTCCGCGTTGGCAGGGGGGCGGGACGACACCGGTCGCGGCGTCGCGACGGGCACCCGCAGCGCCGGTGTAGCCAGCACCGCGCTGCGGGGATTCGACGGGGTCCTGCAACTCAATCAGATCGCGGGCAACGGCAACGATACGGCCAACGTACTGGGCCTGGTCGTGCAGGACCGCCCGTGACAACCACCCAACCGATGCACCACCTGATGAGAGAGAGGGCACCATGAAAGCGACCGTCAAACAGACCATGCTCGCCATGGCGATTGCCACTGCCTCGACCGCCGCTGCGGCCAATGGCTGGGACAACCAGAACGCCAACGCGAACATCAACCACAACCACACCGTCAGCGAAACCCGCAACGATACGCACAACCACACCGACAACGACGTGCGCAACCGCACCGTCAACGTCAATGTGCAGAAGCACAGCAACATCCAGGCCGACGAACGCAAGGAGAAGAACAACCACGGCGTCGACGTGAACCTGGAGAAGGACCTGCGGCTGAGCACCGACATCAATTTCTCCGGCGATCCGAACATCACCGGCGACATCGACCTCGACTCGGCGGCCATTGCCGTGATCGACAACCGCCAGTCGATCAGCAACAACGCCACCAGCAACAGCCTGGTCACCAACAGTGCGTCCATCGGTGACAGCGTGGGTGCCGGCGCATCGGGCAATCTCGGCTTCAATGTGGTCTCCGGCGACAACAATGCCCAGGACAATGCCGCGTCGTTGTCCGCTGCCGATGCGTCCTTCAGCTTCGGCATGGCTGACGCCGAGGTGTTCGTCAACCAGGCCGGCTTCGGCAACGCCACCATGAACTCCGGCGTCACCAACGCCGCAGGTCTTGGCGGCAACGCTTTCGGCGGCGCGTCCGGCAACATCGGCGTGAACATCGCCTCGGGCAACAACAACGAGCAGAAGAACGCGCTCGCGGCCTCGGTCGCGACCACCGCGGTGGCCCAGTCGAGCATCAGCTCCAACCAGGTCTCCACTGGCAACACGGTCAGCAACGCCGGCTTCGTGCAGTCCTACACCGATACCGTGCAGGTCGGCATGCATGGCGGCGTCAGCGGCCTGACCCTGGCCTATGGCGCGGGCACCTACCGCGGTACCGGCAACGCCTACCAGATGGCCAACTACTACCTGGATACGTGGAGTGGCGAGCTGCCACACCCTGGTGGCAACAGCACCGGCCACATCGACCTGGACAACCAGATCCAGAACGCCACGATGAACCCCAACCGGCCGGGGGTGGGCGGCCTGGGCTTCGATACGCGTGAGAGTGGCACCAGCCAGTTCGTCGAACTGGGCGTGGCCGACCTGTATGCCAGCCTCAGCGGCACGGTCAGCACCACGCGCTGGGTGAACGTCAACGCCACCAACACCTCGGCATTGTCCGGCAGCGCCTTCTCCGGCGCCTCCGGCAACATCGGCGTGAACGTGGCTGCAGGCACCGGCAACCTGCAGGCCAACAGCCTGGCCCTGGCAGTCGCCCAGCCCAGCACCGGCGGCGGTGGTGGCAGCGGCGAGTAAGCGCAACACCCCGGCCGTCCGCCAATGGCCGGGTTCCCGGGAGCCCCTGTCCCTCCTCCCCCTTGGGGCAGGGGCTCCCCCCTGCTGCCGGAGACCGTGATGATCCGTTGCCGTCTTTCGATGTGCCTGCTGGCCTGCCTGTTGCTGCTGGCCACTGTTCCTGCGTGGGCGGGCGACGTGCGCTTCAGTGGCGTACTGCCCAATGGAGCGCTGCTGCAGCAGAAGGTGGAGAGCATGCAGGAGCGGCGCTACCGCAACGTGGTACGCCAGCACACCGACTACAGCTGCGGGGCTGCGGCGCTGGCGACCATCCTTCGCCACGCCTACCACCTGCAGACCGACGAGGCGACGGTGATTGAAGGGATGATGGGGGTTTCCGATCCAGCGCTGGTGGCCGAACGCGGCTTCTCCCTGCTCGACATCAAGCGCTACGTGGAATCGCTGGGCATGCGTGGCCGGGGCTACCGCATCGATGAAACACGACTGCGCACCCTTCGCGTGCCGGGACTGGTGCTGATGGACGTGCGCGGTTTCCGCCATTTCGTGGTGCTCAAGCAGGTGCGCAACGGCATCGTGGAAGTGGCTGACCCGATCCTCGGCAACCGCAGCCTGGCGCTGCCAGAGTTCCTGGCCGCCTGGCCATCGCGCGCGGTCTTCGTGGTGATCGGCAGCGACTTCGATCGCAACACCGCTCTTCTGCAACCCAGCGAACGGCCCAGTGCCCGCGCGCTCTTCGCGCGGCAAGGGCCGATCACCGATGCCGAACTGGTCGACTTCGGCTTCAGCCACGCCGACCTGTTCTGAGGAGGTATGACCATGTTCCGCCAACACGTATGGATGGTTCTGCTGCTGATGGCCCCTGCCCTGCCCCTGCAGGCCGCCGACGGCAGGACCGGGCGTGGCCTCACGGAAATCCCCGATCCGGAGCTGAGCCTGATGCGGGGGCGCTACACCGTGGGCGGCAACAACGTCGCCTGGTTCGGGGTCACCATGGTGTCGCAGTGGCAGGTCAGCAACGGCACGACCCTGCAGGGCAACCTGACCCTGGGCATGGACTTCCGTGGCGGTGGCGCGCCGAAACTCAGCTTCCAGCCCAGCGTGCATGTCACGGCAGCCGATGCGCCGCTGCCCGATACCCACGGACGCAGCATCGACAGCAGCGGCCTGGCCAACGCCAGCGGCCTGGTGCAGAGCGTGCAGGTGGCCGGCGATGGCAATCTCGCGCGCAACGTCACCACGCTGACGGTTCGCGAGGGTGGCGTGCCGGCGGCTCTTTCTGATGGCGCAGGCAGTGTCAGTGCGCAGCAGGGCGGCGCCAGCGCGACGGCGGTGCTGGAAGGCAACCAGGCACGCCTGCTGCTGCAGGTGGACGGCCAGGGACTGGTACAGCAGTGGATCCGCAATGGCAGCGTCGGCCAGGGCATCGCCCTCGCCGGTGACGGCCAGATCGCCAGCAACCAGCTGCGGCTGGAACTGGTACGCGACACCGTAGGCGGCAACCTGCCGTTGAGCCAGAACGTGGCCCAGGCGATTGCGCTGAACCGCGGCATGGGGCCGGGCCAGTAGCACGGCACGGCATTGGGGGAAACGCTCCACAACGCAGGACACGATCATGCACACCCTGATGAGGATCACCCCGTTGGCGCTGGCGGCGCTGGCGGGCACCGCCCTCGCCGCACCGACGACGCCGGACGATGGCGTTGACGTGCAGGCCCTGGCCAACCAGCTGGAACAGCTGAAGGCCAACTACGCACAGGAAGTGCGGCGGTTGCGCGAACTGGACATGCAGGTGCAGGCCATGCAGGCGCGCCTGGGCGGGCGGGTTGGCCCAGCCTCGACCCCACCGGCCGCGCCATTGGCGCAGGCAGCGGCCGCCGCGGCTCCACCGAGCAGCGAGGGTTACGCCAGTTCCGCCGCAGAAGCACAACAGGCCAAGCAGGAGTCGCGCCGCAGCGTGGACGACGTGAAACAGCAGCAATCGGCCCTGTTCTCGCGTCGTTTCACCATCGAGAACAGCCTCACCTACGCACGCTACGACCGCAAGCAGCTCACCCTCAACGGCTTCCTCGCGTTGGACGCCATCTTCCTCGGCAATATCGCCATCGAGAACGTGGAGTCCGACTCGCTGACCTACAACGTGGCGGCCCGCTGGGGCGTCAGCCCGAACCTGACGCTCAACCTGGATGTGCCCTACCTGGCGCGGCGCACCGTGTACCAGAAAGGCGGCGCCGGCGGTGCAGCAGCTGCCATCGCGCAGGAGCAGACCAACGGCAACGGCCTGGGCGACATTGGCCTGAGCGCGAACTACCGGCTGTTCGGCGAACGCGGCTGGCGCCCGGAGACCGTGCTCACGGCCGGCGTCACCGCCCCCACCGGGCGCGCACCCTACGGCCTGGACTGGAAGGTGATCGAGCGCGATGACGATGACTACATCCGCTTCGCCGTGCCGCGCGAGCAACCCACCGGCAACGGTGTATGGCAGGCCAACCTCGGCCTGTCGATGGTGAAGACCGCCGATCCGGCCATCCTGTTCGCCAACATCGGCTATGTGCACTCCATCCCGCGCGGATTCAACGACATCGACAGCAATCCGGACACGGTGAACCCGGGCGACGTGAAGCTGGGTGGCTCGGTGTACTTCGGCGCAGGCGTGGCCTTCGCATTCAACGAGCGGACCAGCCTGAGCCTGTCCTTCAGTGACCGCATCAGCGCCCGCGCCTCCACCCGCTTCCAGGGCGGCAAGTGGATGAAGGTGATCGGCAGTGACGCCAATGCGGCATCCCTGAATCTGGGCGTGACCTATGCGTTGAACCAGCACACCACGCTGGTGACGCTACTGGGCATCGGGCTGACCCCGGATGCACCGGATTTCACGCTGGCGTTCAAGATTCCGTACATGTTGTAAGGGCGCACTTGAAGTGTCACGGACCTGTGGGCATGCATATCTGCGCATGTTCCACGTGGGTACAGCCGCATCGAGGTGGAGCTGCGAGCAAAGGTATGTACTTATGCCCGTGCTGCTTCTGGCATCTGCTGCAATAGGAGCGCCAATTGGTCTGTGTCACGATCCAGCCAGCCAATTGAGCTTCTGACGATGATTGGGAGGATGGATTGCCGGGATACGCACCATTGAATGTTGAAAATACCATTCGACCTGGGCCGACCCCTGCTGGCGTGCTGTTCGCAGTAACCTCACCGCCGTGGTGAGGAGCTACCATTCCGGTGAGATCCTGCTTGGCAGATGACGGAATGGATGGATAGTCAGCGTCACCGGTCAGCAGAACGCGCGCATGATCGGATTCCACTCTTAGCGCCAGGGAAGTGTTGTTCTTCAGATATGCAGGCGTGTTGGGCGTATTCGGGCCCGGATTGCATCGATGGATCACCACAGAGCCAACACTGATATCCGGCCAATTACTGTTCCAGATGTGAAGCGCGCTCGCCCCTCCAGCCAGTCTCCTGCCTTTGAGAGACAAAAGAAGGTGGAGGTGACTTGCACCCAGGGCCACCGTCGATGGCGGCAAGCGGACAACCCATGGCCTTTCCCGAGCCGTACGACGGTATACAGGATTCACTATCCAGGCACCCTTGCTCTTGTCCCAGCGAGCCACACCAGACTTGAATGCGAAATGCCAATGATCCTGATCCAAATGAGACAGGACCACTGGCTCGTTGGATTTCCACGACTTGCTGAAGACCAGAGGATTGAAGTTATCCAATGCTGGAGAGCTGAAGCCTTTTATGTATATGGGCCGGCCAAAATCAAAGAAAAGACGAGGATGTTCGTATTGATCCACAAGGGCATTGAAGTTGGCCTGCCCGACGTCGTAGACCGCAACGCCATGCAGCGACACATCGACGCTACGAAGCGCTGCCTCGACCTGCGACGTCTCGGCAGCCTCACTCAGAAAGGAGCGCAGGTTATTGCTCGAGGTCGCCGCGCGTCCTGTCTCGTCCTTCTGCACGGACATGTAGAGTCTTTCAGGCCTACTTCCCTCACCAGAGCCATCACCAATTGGAAGTGTCCGCACAGAGATGGCGCCGGCGAAGTTGCGGTTGGAAAGAGTGATTAGGCACCAAGCGTCTTCGCCACGCGCATACTCTTCATCGCTCAGCTCGTAGTCTTCAACCTCACGCGCGTCGACGCTCAGTAGAAGAAAGTCGACGTTATCCGGTGCCTCGTCCATCGTGGCAAATGACTCGGCCGATGCGACGGGCATCGCATCAATCAGAACCGGAGCGTCAAGGTTCCAGCGCCCATTTTCCAGAATGTCAGTCGGCTCGAAGAGTGCGTAGTACTGTGCACTGCGTTCCTCGGATTTGTAGCGCGGCATGCTCTGCACCCTCCTTGGCCAGGCCCGACACAGCGTCGGCTGGGACGTCATTGCCCCTCCTCCGATTAGGCCCGGAGTCGGCGGCGGAATCAACGTCCGGACTATTACCGGGGCCCCGTGGCGCCCATTCACCTGCCGGCACCACAGCCGCCCCCGGCCACTGCTATATTCAGTCCAGCTCGGCAGGCATGGTGCCTGCCCTCGAATCACAGGGAGTTGGACATGGGTCTGGTACAGGCGGTGAAGGGTGCGGTTGGCGGTGTGCTGGCCGACCAGTGGAAGGACTTCTACACCGTGCCGGCGGGCCTGCCGTCCACGGCCGCCCTGTTCGCGGCGGTGCCGCAGGGCACCAATGCCGGCCGCGGCTCCAACACCAGCGGCTCGTCCAACATCATCACCAACGGCTCGAAAATCATCGTGCCCGAAGGCTACGGCCTGCTGCTGTTCCAGGACGGCGCGATCACCGCGTTCGTCGCCGAACCGGGTGGCTACGAGTGGCGCTCCGACGATCTGAACTCGCAGTCGATCTTCGCCGGCGACGGCCTGGTCAGCACCTTCATCAAGCAGAGCTGGGAGCGTTTCAAGTTCGGCGGCCAGCCGGGTTCGCAGCAGGCGGCCTACTTCGTCTCGCTGAAGGAACTGCCGGACAACCGCTTCGGCACCCAGTCGGAAATCTACTGGGACGACGGTTTCCTCAATACCCAGGTCGGTGCGATCACCCGCGGTTCGTACACTCTGAAGATCGTCGACCCGATCCTGTTCGTGAAGAATTTCGTACCGGCCAGCTACCTGCGGCCGGGCCAGGTGTTCGACTTCACCGATCTGGACAACGCCGCTGCCAGCCAGCTGTTCAATGAAGTGGTCGGTTCGCTGGCCCCGGCCTTCAGCCTGTATACCAACGATCCGGGCAAGGGCAACCGCATCACCAAGCTGCAGCAGGACTCGCTGGGCTTCGCGCAGAGCCTGTCGGCCGCCGTCGAGCAAGGTTACCAGTGGAAGTCCGACCGCGGCCTGGCCATCGTCAAGACCGCCATCGTCTCGATCGAGTACGACGCCAACACCCGCGAACTGCTGAAGACCGTGCAGCGCGCCGATGCGCTGTCCGGTTCGCGCGGCAATTCCAACCTGCAGGCCAGCGTCGCCCAGGGCATCCAGTCGGCCGGCGAGAACGGCGGTGCGGCGGGCCTGGTCGGTGTCGGCATGGCCTCGGGCATGTTCGGTGTCGGCGGCATGCAGCAGCCGGCCACCCCGGCTGCCGACGATCCGGTCGCCAAGCTGAAGAAGGCCAAGGAAATGCTGGACCTGGGCTTGATCACCCAGAGCGATTACGACGCGCTCAAGGCCAAGGCACTGGGCCTGTAACAGCAGGACGCACAACCGACATGTCCGATCCCCGAAACGGCCCACCGCCGCTGCCCGGATCCGCGCCCGCGACGCCGCCGCCCCTGCCGGCGGCGTCGTTGGATGGGCCCGGTTCGCCGCAGGACGTCCCTCCCCTGCCCGGCAGCTTCCCGCTGGACACTTCGAAGCTGCCGCAGGCGATCCGCGATGAAGTGGAAGCGCCCGATCCCGTGGCCATCGATACCTCGGCCAGCGAGCTGAAGGACGGCCTCAACCGCTGCCCGAAGTGCGGTGCCACCGACATCCGGCCCAAGGCCGGCACCGACATCCTCGTCTGCCTGTACTGCCGTCACGAATGGCATGGCGCGCGGGTCGAGGAGGAATTCGGGCTGGGCGAGGCCATCGACCAGCTGCGCGGCACCGTCATCGCGTCCGGCGCACGCGACATCGATGCCGACACCTCGGCGTTGATGACGTTCAAGTGCACCGGCTGCGGCGCCGAAGTCACGGTCAATACCGAAAGCACGATGACGGCGCGCTGCCACTGGTGCCGCCACGTGTTCGGCGTCAACGAACAGATCAGCAATGGCGCGGTGCCTGATGCGGTGCTGCCCTTCCATATCAAGAAGGACGACGCGGTCGCGCGCATCCGCCAGTTCGTCGACAAGCGCCGCATGTTCGCGCTGAAGGCCTTCAAGGACCAGTTCACCCCGGAAAACGTGGTGGGCGTGTTCCTGCCCTACATGATCGTCGACAGCAATGTCAGCGCGGCCGTGGCCGGCAAGGGCGAGATCAAGACGCGCGAGTACACGGTGGGCAGCGAGAAGAACAAGCGCACCCTCTACGACGCCGATGTCTACCAGGTGGAGCGCCAGGTCGATTTCACCGTTGATGACCTGCCGCTGGAATCCTCGGCCGAGCGCGGCAATCTGGACACCCGCGCCAACACCAACAACATCATCAACACCATCCTGCCGTTCGATACCAAGAACGCGGTGAAGTGGAACGCGTCCTATCTGGCCGGCTTCACTTCGGAGAAGCGCAACCTGGATGTGGAAAAGCTGCGGCCGCGGCTGGAAGACCAGCTGCTGTCGATTGCCCGCGCGCAGGTGGAAGGTTCGGTGAAGCGCTACAACCGTGGCGTGCGCTGGGAGCAGGAACAGCTGGAGGTGCATGGCACCCGCTGGGTGTCGATGTACCTGCCGGTGTGGTTGTACTCCTACCACCAGCCCGGAAAGAACGGCGGCATGCTGCACTACATCGCAGTCAACGGCCGTACCGGCGAAACCATGGGCAGCGTGCCCGTGCAGCAATGGAAGATGCTGCTGGCGGCACTGGCCACCGGCACCGTCATTGAAGCCCTCGCAATTGCCTTCCTGGTGGCATCGACATGAGCGACGACAGTGGCCTCTGGCTGTTGGCGGCAGGTCCAGCCGGCGCAACCGCGCTGTACTGGGCGCTGTACCGCTATTACCGCAACACCGACAAATCGCATTCCTTCGAGCACGAGACCGAAATCGAGGCACAGCCCGTGACCGGTTCGGACCAGCAGGTGGGCCGGGTCACCGGCACCGAGGAAAAGCGCATCCGCGGTGACAACGTGTACGAGTACCGGAAACGGGTGGTGAGGGTGAAGCCCGACCCGTAGCGCCAGGCGATGCCTGGCTGCTGGAAGTGCTCGGCCGCTGGCCGGCATTCCTTCGGTCTCTGGGCGTCAAAAGGGGAGCCGGCCAGCGGCCGGCACTACCCTTCGGCGGACAGCACCTGTTCTTGGCTGGCTTGCCTCAGGGCGCGCCCTCACACCGTCTCCCACCCCACCGGTTCGATACTCGCGCGATCCACCCTTCCGAGGATCCTGCGATGGCTGCCCTGCTTGCCCGTAGCTGCCTGCCGGCGCTGTACTTCCTGGCCCTGCCCGCCCTTGCCCAGGACGCCTCGTTCGGCTTCGGCGAACAGACCACCCACACCGACCAGACCACGCAATCCAGCAGCACCCAGACCCAAAGCAGTGGCGCGGTGACCACCCAGACCATCACCAGCGGCAGCTCGCAGTCCGAGTCACGCAGCGAAAGCAAAGAGATCGACGTGGGCTTCGGTTTCCACGACGACAACGACGACTGGGGCCACGACCGCCACCGTGGCGGCCGCGATGTGCGCGACAGCGATCTGTTCGGCAGCTGGACGCTGGGCCAGGAGAACGGCAACACCTGCTCCATCGAGCTGAAGAACATCGAGTGGTTCGGCGGCTACAGTGCCTACGTGCCCGCCGGCTGCCCGGATGGCTTCTTCTCGGCCAACCGTTGGGTACTGTCGGGCAATCAGCTGCTGCTCACCGACACCAGCAACACCGTGTTCGGGCGCTTCCGCGCGTCAGGCGGTGGGCGCTGGACGGGCTACCGTGAATCGGATGGGGCGCGTTTGTACCTCAATCCCAAGGGGCGCTGATCGCACCGTGCACACAGTAGGCACGCGCTGATCAGGAAGATCAGGAATCCGCCTCACCCCGCCGCCGAAATGTCCGCTCCCACCGGTTCCCGTCTGGTCATCTACGCCGCCCTCTCGGGCAACCTGGCCATCGCCATCGCCAAGTTCATTGCTGCCGGCATCTCCGGCAGCTCGGCCATGCTCAGTGAGGGCGTGCATTCGCTGGTCGACACGTTGAATGAACTCCTGCTCTTGTACGGCCTGCGCCGCGCCGGCAAGGCGCCAGATCCCGTGCATCCGTTCGGCTACGGCCGCGAGCTGTACTTCTGGAGCTTCATCGTCGCCCTGCTGGTGTTCGCCGCCGGCGCCGGTGTTTCGGCCTACGAGGGCATCCAGCACATCCGCCGGCCGGAGCCGGCCACCAACCACGCGTTGAGCTACAGCGTGCTGGGCATCTCCATCCTGTTCGAGGGGGCTTCGTGGTGGGTCGCGCTACGGGAGTTCCGGCGTACCAAGGGCAAACTGGGCTACTTCGAAGCCTTCCGTCGCAGCAAGGACCCGTCCACCTTCACCGTGCTGCTGGAAGATAGCGCGGCCCTGCTGGGCCTGGGTTTCGCACTGGTCGGGCTCGTGGCCGCCCAGGCCCTGGACATGCCGGTGCTTGATGGTGTGGCGTCGCTGTGCATCGCCGGCGTGCTTGCCGCCACCGCCTTTCTTCTCGCACGCGAAACCAAGGGACTGCTGGTGGGTGAGCCGGCCCATCCGGCGGTGGCCGAGCGGATCATGGCCGTGGCGGAAACCGATCCGGACCTGCGCCGCGCAAATGGCGTGACCACCATGCAGATGGGCCCCGAGCAGGTCGTGGCCATGCTCAGCGCCGAGTTCGAGGATGACCGGAAGACACCGCAGATCGAGGCGTGCATCACCCGCATCGAATCAGCCGTGAAGCGCGAGTATCCGGAACTGGTGGCACTGTTCATCAAGCCGCAGACGCCCGAGGTCTATGCCTCCCGCCGCGCGGCACTGGCCGCTCCGCCTGCGCAGGAATGACACTGCGTCTGCGCCCGTTTCACCTGTCTGGTGCCACAGTGCCATCACCGTTTGCCCGAGCCTGCCTCTACCGTGCCGGATTGGTTGCCCTCCGCTCTTCAGATCCTCCCCCGCAGCTTCTACCGGCGCCCGCCCGTTGAGGTTGCGCCCGAGCTGCTCAACAAACTTCTGGTCCGTGACGATGGCCGAACGGGTCGCATCGTTGAAGTCGAAGCGTACGCGGGCAGCGTCGATCCGGCGGCGCACTCCTATCGCGGGCAGACGCCGCGCACGGCCAGCATGTTCGGCGAGGCCGGCCACCTGTATGTCTACTTCACTTACGGCATGCACTGGGGCAGCAACGTTGTCTGCGGCGAAGTGGGTGAAGGCGTGGCGGTGCTGCTGCGGGCCATCGAGCCGCTGCTGGACCTGGAGCGCATGCGCGAACTGCGTCCCGCCGCGCGCCGCGACCACGATCTGGCCAGCGGGCCCGGCAAGCTCTCGCAGGCCTTCGGGCTGGACCGCAGCTTCGACGGCGCTGATCTGGTGACCGGCAACCACGGCATTGTCATCGCCAGCGACGGCGTGCCGCCGCCGGAGGATCCAGTGGTTGGGCCCCGCATCGGCATCACCCGCGCTGTTGATTTCCCCTGGCGTTGGCACATCCGTGATCACCGTCACGTATCGATCCAGCCACGTCGCGCTTCCGCCCCAGCGAGGAAACGATGATGACCCCGCTCGACAAGCCACTGCGCCGCGAACTGCACATCGACGGCCAACCCTACACTCTCACCGTGGCCCCTGAGGGCCTCAAGCTGGTTGAGAAGGGGCGACGCAAGGGCATCACACTGCGCTGGCAGGACCTGGTATCCGGAGACGCTGCACTGGCCACCGCCTTGCAGGCATCGCTCCAACAGCACTGAGCCGGCGCGCCCACCTCACATCGGCATCACCCCGCCGTGGCGATACATAACGGCGAGCACACTAGCGTAGCGCCAGACAGCCGCTGCAACCGCCCTCGCCACCCAGCCCTGAAAAGCGCCATGGACGAAGCCGAACGACTGCTCGAAATCGAACGACTGCACCTGTTGGATACGCCACCGGAGCCGGTGTTCGATGCCATCGTCGCCGCGGCCCGCGCCGGGACCGGACTGACCATGGGCCTGATCACCGTGGTGGCCGAAGACCGCCAATGGTTCAAGGCCAACATCGGCCTGGAGGGCGTCAGCGAGACCGCCCGCGAGATCTCCTTCTGCACCCATGCCATACGCCAGGACGAGCTGTTCGAGATTCCCGATGCGCGCCAGGACCCACGCTTTTCCACCAATCCACTGGTCACCGGTGGGCCGCGCATCCGCCACTACGCCGGCATTCCCCTGGGATCGACGCACGGCGCACGCATCGGCACGCTGTGCCTGCTCGACCCGATGCCCGGCGTGCTGTCACCCTCCCAGCGCGAACTGATGGTGCATCTGGCTCGGGTCACCACCCAGGTGCTGGAACAGCGCAGCACCCTCATGGCGCAGGTTGGCCAGGCCAAGGCGCTGCATCGCGAGCTGAAACGCAGTGAGGACTTCCTGGAGCGTACCAACCGTGCCGCACGGGTAGGCGGCTGGGAGATGGACCTGCTGACCAACGAGGTGCGCTGGACACGGGAAACCAAGCAGTTGCATGGCGTACGCAGCAACTTCACGCCCACGTTGGAGACCGCACTCTCGTTCTATCGCGAGGACAGCCGCAATATCATCCAGGCGGCGGTACAGCGCTGCATCGACGAGGGGACATCCTGGGAAGTACAGCTGCCGATGACCACGGCCGACGGGCGCGCGATCTGGACCCGGGTGGTCGGCAGCCGGCAACAGGTCGACGGCCATCCGCGCCTGGTCGGGGCGATCCAGGACATCACGGACGAACGAGCCGCGCTGGACGCGCTGGAAGCGAGCGAAACCCGCTACCGTCGGCTGTTCCACTACAGCCTGGGCCTGATCTGCACCCACACGCTGGATGGGACATTGACCTCGGTGAATCCGGCGGCGGTGCAGTCGCTGGGCTTCGAGGAAAGCCAGATGATCGGGCGCAGCCTGTGTGACTTGATGCCGCCGGAAAAACGCGAAGGTTTCAGGGCCTACCTCGCCCGGGTCCAGGCAAACCACACCGACGCTGGCGTGATCGAGCTGATTGCCGCCGATGGTACGCGCCACTACTGGGCGTACCACAACGTGCTCGACAACGAAGCCAGCCCGCCCTACGTGCTGGGGCATGCACAGGACGTCACCGCGCTGAGGATGCAGGAGCAGCAGCTGCGCGACATGTCCTTCAAGGATCCGCTCACGCAGTGCTACAACCGGCGTTACCTGCACCGGCTGGATGAACTGATTGACGAGCGCTGGGCCTGCGTGATGTTCGATCTGGACCATTTCAAGCACATCAACGACACCCAGGGCCACCGCCGTGGCGATGCCGTGCTGGTCGAGTTCGCCACCTTCCTGCGCTCGCCGCTGGGCAAGGACGAGACCGTGGTACGGCTGGGTGGCGACGAGTTCATGGTAGTGCTGGTCGCGCCAGCGAATGGCCGCCTAAGCGAACTCGAGCACTGGTACCAGGACCACGCCGCGCTTTCGCCCAGCGCGTTCTCGATGGGCGCGGCCATCAACACGGCCGGTGAGCCCGTGGCCGACACCATCCAGAAGGCGGACAGCCGCCTGTACCGAACCCGCGCGCGCGTGCGTCGGGAGCGACGCGAAGACCCTGCCGCGCGTTGATCACGCACGCACCGTCACCCAAGCCGGTGCGTGGTCGCTGGCCTTTTCCTGCAGCCGCACCCAACGGTCGACGCCCGCATCCTTCAGTCGTTCCGCCAGTACGGGATTCAACAGCAGATGATCGATGCGCAGCCCACGGTCGCGCTCGGCATGCTGGCGGAAATAGTCCCAGAAGGTATAGATCGTGGCGTCGCCGTGCACCTTCCGCAGCGCATCGGTCCAGCCCTGCGCGAGCAGCCGCTCGAAGGCATCGCGAACCTCGGGCTGGAACAGCGCATCGCGCCGCCAGGCCTTGGGATCATAGACATCGGCGTCTGTGGGAATCACGTTGAAATCACCCAGCAGCAGCGCCGGGTGCGGCAGCTCGACCAGGCTGCGTGCATGCCGGATCAGGCGTTCCATCCAGCGCAGCTTGTAGTCGAACTTGGGTCCGGGCTGCGGGTTGCCGTTGGGCAGGTAGAGGGCACCCACGATGACGCCGTGCACCGCCGCCTCCAGGTAGCGACTCTGCGTATCCTTGGGTTCGCCCGGCAATCGGCGGCGGCTCTCGACCGGCATGGTGCCCCGGGCCAGCAGCGCCACGCCGTTCCAGCGCGCCTCACCCTGCCAGAGTGCACCGTAGCCGGCCTGTTCCAATGCCGCAGCGGGAAACGCGGCGTCGGTCGCCTTCAGTTCCTGCAGGGCAACCACGTCCGGCGATTCCCTGTGCAGCCAGTCCAGCAGCTGCGGCAGGCGCGTGCCGATGCCGTTGACGTTGAACGTCGCAATACGAAGCGTTTTGCGGCGGGGCATGGATAAAGGTTCCTCGGCGCAGCGGGACGAGCATTCACTCTGCGCGCCCGGGCATGCACGGGCCGTGGATGCCACGTCATGATGCGGTGCCATTCGGTTCACGAACCGCTGCCACGGCGCACAGCAGGCTGGTCACCCGTGAACAGTGCCGGAGAAGCCCCATGGCGGTGCGTCCGCTGCGCGCGATCTACCAGGTCGACCCGTATCTGTTCCGCGACAGCCAAGGCCGCGGCTGGGGCACCCTGGATGGCATCACCGAAAAGCTGGACTACCTGCAGTGGCTCGGCATCAGCCATGTGTGGCTGCTGCCGTTCTACTGCAACGCCGGCCGTGATGGCGGCTACGATGTCACCGATCACTACCGCATCGATCCACGCCTGGGCGACGAGACCGCCTTCCAGCGCCTGGTCGATGCGGCCGACCTGCGCGGCATCGGCATCATCGTCGAACTGGTGATGCAGCACACCGCCAGCGCGCACCCGTGGTTCGTCGCCGCACAGCAGGGCGACCCGGCCTGGCGCCGCTGGTACCTGTGGAGCGACCACATGCCTGACGACGGCCTGCAGCCGATGTTCCCGCCGATCGAGACCGCTGTCTGGACATGGGATGCCGAGGCCGGCGCGTTCAACCGGCACATGTTCTACCGGCACGAGCCAGACCTCGACCTGGCCCATGCGCCGGTACGCGAGGAACTGCTGCGGGTAATGACGTTCTGGCTGCAGCGCGGCGTGGCCGGCTTCCGCGTGGACGCCGTTCCGTACATGGTCAAGCGCGCCCGCCACGCCGACCCGCGCGACGGTGGGCTGTGGCTGCTGGAGGCGATGCGCGCCACGGCAGACGCGCAGCAACCAGGGCTGCCACTGATCGGCGAAGCGGATGTCCGCGCGTCCCACTACGGTGACTTCCTGTGCCACGGGCGGCGGCTTTCGCACCTGCTGGATTTCCACCTCAACAATCATTTCTTCCTCGCACTGGCACGTGGCGATGCCAGCGAAGTGGCGCGGGTCATGGCCGAGTACGGCCCGCACGCGCCGCCGGACACACGCATTGCCTGGCTGCGCAACAATGATGAACTGGACCTTGAGCAGTTGGAGCCGGATGAGCGCGAAGCGGTGATGGAACGCTTCGCCCCTGAGCGTGGCATGCGCATCTATGGCCGTGGCATCCGCCGCCGGCTGGCACCGATGCTGGAGGGCGACATCGCATGGCAGGCCATGGCCTGGGCGGCGCTGCTGTCGCTGGGCCAGGTGCCGGTGATCCGCTATGGCGAAGAGATCGGCCTCGGTGATTGCCTGGAACTGCCCGAGCGCAATGCCGTGCGCATGCCGATGCACTGGCATAACGGCCCAGGGGCTGGGTTCACCGACGAACCGCGGCATGCCTGGCGCGCGCCACCGGCAGACGGCCCCTACGGTTACCGCACGGTGAACGTCGAGGCGCAACGCGCGACGCCAGGTTCACTGCTGCTGCGGGTGCGCGAGCTGCTGCAGCAGCGCAATGCACATCCCGCGCTGCAGCAGGGTCCTCACACGCTCGACCCGCCCTCACCTGCGCTGCTGATGCTCCGCTACGGTGAGGCACCCCATCAGGCACTGGCACTGATCAACTTCGGCGACGAGCCGGTCGAGGTGGACGTACCCCTGCGCGGTCCGCTGAACACGCTGGTGGGCCACGGCGCCAAGCTGCAGGGTCGCCGCTGTTACCTGGAGGGCCACGGCTATACGTGGCTGGCTGCCGAAGGTGCCTGAGTGCGCAGCGCGGGCAGCACGTGTTCGGCGAAGTCATCGATGAAGCGTTCCTGCTCGCGGTTCACGTTGTGCAGGTAGATGCGATCGAACCCCATTCCCTGCAGCTCCTGCAGCCAGGCCCGATGCTGGCCCAGGTCTGCCGAGACATGCACGTGCTGGCGCACCATCTCGGCGCTGACCGATCGGGCCTGTGCTTCGAACTGTTCGGGCTGGTCCAGGCCTTCGGCCAGTTCCGGCGACAGCACGTTGGCACTCCACTGCTCCATCGCACCTTCCAGCGCCGCCTGTTCGGCGCGCGCGTAGGAGAGCTTGGCCTGCAGGTACATCGGCTTGCCCCTGCCACCGCCTGCCTCGAACGCTGCCACCACACGCTGTAACTGCGCCAGCGGTTGGCTGATGGTGATCAGACCATCGGCCCAGCCCCCCATCCAACGTGCAGTCTCCTCCGTGACCGCTGCACCCAGCAGCGGCAGGGGAAGCGCCGGGCGACTGTAGAGCCGTGCCTGGCGCACCTGGAAGCCACCGTCGTGGTCGACGTGCTCGCCACCCCACAGCCGCCGCATCACCTCGGCCGCATCGCGCAGTGCCTTCTGCCGCTCGCGCTTGGCTGGCCACGCCTGGCCGGTGATGCGCTCGTTCAGGGCCTCGCCGGTACCCAGCGCCAGCCAGATCCGGCCCGGCGCCAGCTGCTCCAGCGTCGCCGCTGCCTGTGCCACCAATGCCGGGTGCTGGCGCAGCATCGGGCAGGTCACCATGCCCAGGGTCAACGCGCTCTGCACCGCCAGCGCACCGGCCCACACCCAGCTGTGGCCGGACTGCCCTTGCGCAGTCGTCCATGGATGGAAATGGTCCGAGCACATCACGGCCTCGAATCCCGCCTGTTCGGCGCGCAGCGCCAGGCCCATCAAGGTGGCGGGCGGGAACTGCTCATGCGATGCGTGGTAGCCGATGGTCATCACGGATTCCGTGCGGGGACTGGACACGATGGCAACACCCCTCCAGCTAAAACAGCGTCATGGAAACGAACGCTTCCTGCATCGGGCATCGACGCTGGGCTATCGCCGAGGGCTACATTCCAGCCTGGAGCAACGGCCCGTCACCGGAGATGCAGAGTCACGAAACCTGCTGCGTACTCAATGCCGGCGACGAGCCCGCGCATGTCACGCTGACCCTCTACTTCGAAGACCGTGATCCGGTGGGCCCCTACCGGGTCACCGTGCCGGCGCGACGCACCTGTCACCTGCGCTTCAACGACCTGCAGGATCCGGCGCCGGTGCCGCGCGGCACCGGCTTTGCCACCCTCGTTGAATCCGACCAGCCGATCATCGTGCAGCACACGCGGCTGGATTCACGGCAACCGGCCAACAGCATCATGACCACGATCGCCCATCCGTTGTGAAGTCCTCCGCGCAGGCGTCCACGCTGCAACGACACCGCGCCCTCCGGCCGTTTACCCGTATAGGGGGAGACTGGCGCCGGTTTCCTTACGGAGAGTGACGATGGCCCTGTCCGACTACCCACGCCCGCCCTTCCCCGCCCAACAGCAATCCTTCCCCGGCAAGACCGCGCAGATGCAGCCGCGGCCGGACCACGGCGAGAACAGCTATCGCGGCCATGGCTTGCTGCAGGGCAAGAAGGCACTGATCACCGGCGGTGACAGCGGCATCGGCGCAGCCGTGGCCATCGCCTTTGCGCGCGAAGGCGCCGACGTTGCCATCGCGTTCCTCGATGGTGAGCAGGACGATGCCCGCCATGTGCAGCAGCAGATCGAACAGGCCGGGCGCAAGGCCGTGCTGGTGCCGTGTGACATCAGCGACCCGGCACAGGCGCGCTCGCTCGTGGACCGCGTGGCCAGCGAACTGGACGGCCTCGACATCCTGGTCAACAACGCGGCCTACCAGCGCTACTACGAGCACTTCGACGACATCACCCTGGATGACTGGAAGCGGACGTTCGATACCAATGTCCATGCCGTGTTCAATCTGATCCGGTTGTGCGTCCCGCACCTGCGCGGTGGCGGCGCGATCATCAACACCGCATCGGTCAATTCCAAGCGGCCGACCCCGAACATCCTTCCGTACTCCGCGACCAAGGGCGCGGTGGCCAACCTGACGCTGGGGCTGGCGGGCCTGCTGGCCGAGCATCAGATCCGCGTCAATGCGGTGCTGCCCGGCCCGATCTGGACGCCGTTCATTCCGGCAGGCATGGCCGCCGAGGAGGTCGAGCAGTTCGGCTCGCAGACGCCGTTCGGCCGCCCCGGCCAGCCAGCCGAACTGGCATCGGCCTATGTGATGCTGGCTTCGGACAGCGCCAGTTATACCTCTGGTGCACTGCTGACCATTTCTGGCGGCGCGGCGACGCTGTAGCCTCCATGACCGGATTGCCTGCCTGGATCGAGGACTGGCTGACCGTGGTTGTGCCGGTGGCCGAGGTGCTGGCCATCCTCGGCGTCGCGTGGGTGAAGGTGCGTGCGCTGGCGTGGCTGCTGGTGCAGGCCCGGCAGCGCGGCAGGCTGGCTCCAGAGCTTCATGTCGGCCTGCGTCGCGGCGGTGCCTTGCTGCTGTATCTGGCGGCCGCGCTGCTGATACTGGAGCGGTTGGGCGTTTCGCGCTCGGTGCTGTGGACCGCGCTGACCGGGTTCATGGCCGTCGGCGCGGTGGCGTTCTTTGCCGCGTGGAGCGTGTTGTCCAACCTGTTCTGTTCGTTCCTGATCGTCGCCACGCGCCCATTCCGCATCAATGACACCATCGAAGTGCTGGAAAGCGTGGACAAACCGGGCCTGTGTGGTCAGGTGGTGGACATCAACCTGATCTACACCACGCTGAGTGATCGTGGCGAAGGCGCGCGCGGTTGCCTGCTGCGCGTGCCCAACTCGTTGTTCTTCCAGCGCATCACCCGGCACTGGGGCGACAGCGGCTATGCGCAGCTGCCAGGAAGCGTGCCGATCAAAGGCAAGGCGCGCTGAGTCGCTGTAGCGCCGAGTCCATGCTCGGCTCGCTGCGCGCGGCGCAGGGCGCATCGCGGTCTGAACGGAGAGCAGCCGAGCGTGGGTTCGGCTTTACACGTGCCATAGCAGGCGAGCCTACTCCGCCGCCAATGCTTGGATCGGGTCCAGCTGCGCGGCATTGCGGGCCGGGAAGTAGCCGAAACCCAGCCCGATTGCAGACGAACATGCCAGCGCGGCGAGCACCGGCCCAGGCGTGAACAGGAACGGCACGCCCAGTGACAGCAGACTGGACAAGGCCCCCACGCCCAACGCGGACAACACGCCCAGCACCCCACCGAACAGGCAGATCAGCACGGCCTCGATCAGGAACTGGCGCAGGATGTCGCCCTGCCGGGCCCCCACTGCCAGCCGCACACCGATCTCGCGCACGCGCTCCTTCACCGACACCAGCATTATGTTCATCACGCCCACGCCTCCGACCACCAGCGCCACCGCCGCAATCGCCGAGACCAGCGCCGCCATGGTCTGGCTGGACTTCATCACCGCCTTGCGGATCTGGTCCGAGTTGTAGATGAAGAAATCGCGGCGCCCATGCAGCCGCTGCAGCTCTGCGCCCAGCGAGGCTTCAGCTGCACGGGTTGGTACGTCATCGCGCACGCGTACGGTGATGCTCTCCAGCCGCTGGCTGCCAAGCAGGCGCGAGGCCGCCGAGGTGTAAGGCACGTAGACCGTGGGCGTCGCGCCGCCTGCGAATGCACTGGCACCCACCACCCCGATCACGTCCACCGGCATGCCGCCCAGCAGTACCGTGCCGCCGATCGGATTGCCGTTGAACAGTGCTTTGGCCGCCTTCTGGTCGAGCACGGCCACCGCGCGATGCGCCTCCACCTCGGCATCGGTGAAGAACCGGCCCGCCTTCAGGCGCAGCCCGCGCACACGGGGTAGATCAGCGCCCACGCCAAGCACCTGTGTGTTGGCGCGCCGGTTGCCCTGCAGAGCGGCCACCGAGCTGCTCAGGTTGGGGCTTACGCTGTCTACGTAACTCAATGCGGCCAGGTGATCGGCATCGTCCACGACCAGCGTTTCGATCTCGGCCGAGCGCGGGTCGCCGAAATCCGCACCCGGGAAGATCTCCAGCGTACTGGCACCCAGTTCGTTGATCTGTGACTCGACCTGCGCCTGTGCGCCCTTGCCCAACGCGACCACGGTCACCACCGCAGCCACGCCGATGATGATGCCCAGCATGGTCAGCAAGGTGCGCAGGCGATGGGCCAGCATCGAACGTACCGCCATCCGTGCCGCTTCCCTGGTCGCATCCAGGCGCGCGCGGCGCTCGGCGCCCGGTTCCGTGCTGCGCTCGGGCGCGACGGCCTTGCGTGCAACCGCAGGATCACCCGTACCACGGTCGGATACGACCCGGCCGTCCGCGATCTCGATCACGCGTGAAGCGTGCGCGGCAATCGCCGCATCATGGGTCACCAGGATCACGGTATGGCCCTGCGCATGCAGGCGCTTGAGTTCGACCATCACCTGACTGCCGCTGGCATGATCCAGCGCGCCGGTCGGCTCGTCGGCCAGCACGATGGCGCCGCCGTTCATCAGCGAACGCGCAATGGAAACGCGGTGCTGCTGGCCGCCGGACAGCTGGCTGGGCCGGTTCGTGGTGCGCTCGCCCAGGCCAAGCGTTTCCAGCAGCAGGCGGGCACGCGTGGTGCGCGCATCGGCCTCCACCCCGGCATAGACGGCGGGCAAGGCCACGTTCTCGGTGGCGCTCAGGTTCTCCATCAGGTTGTAGCGCTGGAAGATGAAGCCGAAATGATCGCGACGCAGGTGCGCCAGTTCATCGGGCGACATCTGCTCGGTTGCGGCGCCGTGCACGCGGTAGCTGCCTTCGGTTGGCCGGTCCAGGCAGCCCAGGATGTTCATCAGCGTGGATTTTCCCGAACCGGACGGGCCGATGATGGCGATGAACTCGCCCGCCGCGATGCGCAGCGACACGTCCTTCAACACCACCACCTCGCCGGCGGCCGAGCGGTAGGCGCGCGATACGCCATGCAGTTCCAGCAGCGCGTCGGCCATGCTCACATCCCCAGCAGGCTGGTGGGCTCGGCTTCCGCGCCACTGGGCGCCTGCCCGACCACCACGTTCTCGCCTGCCTTGAGGCCGGACAGGATCTGCACCGCAGTAGCTGTGCGCAGGCCGGTCGTCACCGCGCGCTCGCGGGCACGGCCCTTGGCGTCGATCACCTGTACAGTCGCGCGGTTGCCCGCCTTGTCATCGCTCTCGGACACTGCTGTCAACGGCACCTGCAGCGCGTTGGCGGCGCGCGCCAGCTGGATCGTCACCTTCACCGTCATCGACGGCTTCAGTTTCAGGCCTGGATTGGGTACGTCAAACAGCCCGGCGTAGTACACCGCCTTCGGCGTCTGCGCCGATCCACCCGTGTTGCCGGTGGCCACATCGGCAATCGACGATGGCGCAGGTTCAAGCTGCTGCAGATGCGATTCGTAGCGGCGTCCGCCCGGCCCCAGCGTAGAGAACCACAGGGGTTGGCCAGGCGCGATCAGCTCCACGTCGGCCTCCGCGATCTCGGTGCGAACCGTCATCGTGTCCATCTGTGCCAGCATTACGATGGTCGGCGTGGTCTGCATCGAGTTCAGCGTCTGCCCGGCCTTGGTGACGATGGCCACGATGTAGCCATCGGAAGGTGAGACGATGCGGGTGTAGCCCAGGTTGATCCGCGCCGTTTCCACCTGGGTCAGCGCCTGCTCGATCTGGGCCTGCAGCGCTGCGACGTCAGAGCGCGCCGCTTCGCGCGCCACCCGCGCGGACTCGAAACCTTCCTGCGAGACCAGCCGAGACGCCACCAGCTGCGACTGGCGCTCATGCACGCGGATGGCCTGGGCGTAGCGCGCCAGGCTGGCGGCATGCTGGGCACGCAGCGCATTGGCAGCCGCTTCGGCGCTGCGCAGGGCGATGCGCTGCGGCTGCGAATCCACTTCGGCAATCAGATCACCAGCGTGCACACGCTGGCCCAACACCACATGCAGGCGCTTGACCTGGCCCGATACCTGCGCACCCACCGCCACCAGTTCCTTGGGGTTGACCCGGCCAACGGCCTGCACGGTCCTTTCCAGGTCCGCCACCCTTGCCGGGGCCGTGATCAGCGCGGCATCATCACTTTCGGCGAACAGCCACCAGCCGGTGCCGCCTGCAAGAAGCGCAACGATTGCGGCAATGATCCAGGTCCTGCGGTTGTTCATCGGAAGGCTCGCATGCACGCAGCCACCGGATGTGACCGCAGAAGCCGCAGTCTGGGAGGTGGTGGTGGATGTTTCTTGGAGCCACTGTGGAGATTGCATGGAGGCCGCACATCCGTTCAGGCACGGCGTCCGCTCCTGAACGGCACGGATCGCGTCCATGAAATCTCGACACAATCTCGACCAAGTCTCCATCAACGGCCCCTAGCCTTGTCGGCCTCGCCGACTGCGTTCCCGCCGTGTCCCTCCCGTTTCCTGACCTGCCTCCCATCGATGTCCGCCGCGCCTACCTCGCCTGGTGCGCGCCTTCGCCGTGGCTGCTTGCACTGGTAATGGCGTCGACCAGCGCCTGGATGCTTGCCAGCGCGAACCCGGCGCCGCCCCTGCTCGCGGGCGCCGGTGCCGCCGCGCTTGTGTGCTTCCGCAGCGAAGGCCCCGCCCATTCGGCGCGCACGGGCACCCTGGCGTCACTGGTGCTGATCGGCTTCGCGGCCTGGTCCGCCTCCAGCGCTGGACTGAGTCTCATGCCTGCAGGGATAGCGGCGGTCCTGGTGGCTGCGTTGCTTGCCCGGCGCCTGCGGGCCCTGGTCCGCATGGCCCGCCGCTTGCAGGACCGGGTGGACGCAACGGGCATGCAATCACGGTGGAGCAAGCTGCCTGCGGCCGTATCGGCCCTGCTCGCACAGCACCTGCGCGGGACCGCAACGCTGGCGCCCGCCCTGCAGCACACGCTGGTGCTGGCCACCCTCGCCTGGGCCGCCCACGAAGAAGCACAGACCCTGGAACGGCCACGATGACACCGCCGCCAGCACTCCCCATCTCGTACTTGAAACTGCAGCGTTCAATGAAGACCGATGCACGCACGCGCCAGGCGCCCCTGGTGCTGATTGCCGAGGATGAAGGCGAAATTGCTGACATTCTCGGCGCCTACCTGGCCCGCTCCGGGTTGCGCAGCGCCCGCGCCGCCGATGGCGAAGCCGCCCTCGCCAGCCACCGCCAGCTGCGCCCCGACCTGGTGCTGCTGGACGTGCAGATGCCGAAGTTGGATGGCTGGCAGGTCCTGAGTGAGCTGCGCCGGCGCGGCAAAACCCCGGTGATCATGCTCACCGCACTGGACCAGGACGTGGACAAGCTCACTGGCCTGCGCGTCGGCGCCGACGACTATGTGGCCAAGCCGTTCAATCCGGCCGAGATCGTCGCCCGCATCCAGGCGGTGCTGCGCCGTAGCGCGAAGCCCATGGCAGAAGAACCCAACGGGCTGATCCGGCAGGGCCCGTTCGAGATCGACCTGCGCAGCCATGAGGTCACCGTGCGCACCGATGACCATGTGCACGCTTTGAATTTCACACTCACCGAGTTCCGTCTGCTGGTGCACATGGCGCGCGCACCGCGCATGGTGCACAGCCGGCTGGATCTTCTCCAGACCTGCCTGCCGGAAGGCGATGCGCAGGAGCGCACCGTGGACAGCCACGTCAGCAAGCTGCGCCGCAAGCTGGAGGACGTCGGCATCATCGGCATTCCCGCCACCATCCGCGGTGTCGGCTACCGCTTCCTGGACTGAACCGATGAACCGCAAAGGCAAGAGCATCGGGCGCCAGATCACGCTGTCCATCACGGTCGCATCGCTGTGCTCGACCGTACTGTCGATCAGCGGCTTCTACCTGTTCTATTACCTCATGGAGGTGTTCTATCCACGCTGGTATGACGAGCCGGAGACCATCATGCCGTCAGGGCTGGAGTGGCTGTGGATCGGCCTGACCGCCACCGTGGTGGTGGCACTGGCCACGTTGATCGCCTCGCGTCTGACCCGGCGCATCATCACTCCGTTGAACTCGGTGGCCGAAAGCCTGCGTCGCGTCGCCAGCGGTGATCTTGAGGCACGTGCGCGCGGCGGCGACACCTCGATGGCCGAGGCCGCCACACTGGTCAGCGACTTCAACTCCATGGCCGAGCGGCTCAGCCGGATGTCCGAGAACCGCGTGTTCTGGAATGCAGCGATCGCGCACGAACTGCGCACGCCGATGACCATCCTGCGCGGCCGCCTGCAGGGCATCGCCGAAGGCGTGTTCGAGCCCGGGCCGGAGCAGTTCAACAGCATGCTCACCCAGCTGGAGGGCCTGACCCGCATCATCGAAGACCTGCGCGTGGTGAGCCTTGCCGAAAGCGGTCACCTGGATCTGCGCCTGCAGCGCAGCGATGTCAGCGTGCAGGTGGCGGCGGTGGTCGAAGCGATGTCCGAGGCGCTGACCGAGAGTGGATTCTCGGTGACATTGGATGCACGGCCGTCGCTTGCCGACTGCGATCCGGCACGCATCCGCCAGGCGGTGCTGGCGCTGCTGGAGAATGCACGACGCCATGCGATCCCCTGCCCACTGCGGGTTCGCGTCACGCTGGCCGAAGGCCATTGCACCGTGACCGTTGAGGATGGTGGTCCCGGTGTGCCGGACGACCTTCGCGACAGCATTTTCGAAGCCTTCCAGCGCACCGATGTCTCGCGCTCGCGGCAGAGTGGTGGTTCCGGGCTTGGCCTGGCGGTGGTGCGCGCGATTGCCGTGGCCCATCACGGAACGGCGCGATGCAGGGCGACCGAACGCGGTGGTAGCGCGTTCGAGATCCGCTGGCCGGTGCACGCGCGTCGTTGAGGGCCATCGCTGCCCTGGAAAGCCCGAAATGCCGGAACTGCCTGGGTGGCGTCGACTGTCAGTCGACTTGCGCGCGCAAGCGCGGGTTCTTCCAGCAGTTCGCAAAGAGCAGTCGACCAACAGTCGACTCTACCCCAGACCCACCCAGGCATTCCATGAAACACCTCCATGATCCAGCGGCCGCCGCCGGCAGCATCGGCCAGCAGAATGCGGCCGCCACCCTGAAGGCCATCCTGCGCACCTACCCCTGGCAGCTCACCGGCACGTTCTCGCTGGTCACACTGGAGAACGCACTGCTGCTGGCCTATCCGCTGTTCGCCGGCTTCGCGGTAGACGCGATCATCAGCGGCAACATCGGCCATGCCATCTCCTACGCCGGCGTGGTGCTGCTGTTCTGGTTGGTCGGTGCCGCCCGCCGCGCGGTCGATACCCGGACGTTCACCCGCATCTATGCCGATCTGGCAGTGAGCGTGGTGCAGGCGCAGCGCCGCCTGGGCCAGGCGACCTCCACTTCGGCGGCCCGCGTCGTTCTGGCCCGCGAGTTCGTCGACTTCTTCGAAAAGCACGTGCCGATCATCGCCACCGCACTGGTATCCATGTTTGGCGCTGCGGTCATGCTGCTCGCAATTGAACCGCTGGTCGGGGGTGCCGCCCTCCTCGCGCTGTTCGGTGCTCTCCTGCTGCTGCCGTCGTTCGCGCGTCGCAACGAGCAGTTGCATGGGCGCCTCAACAACCGCCTGGAACAGGAAATCCGACTGGTGGACCGGGTCAGTCCCTCGGTTTTGCGCCGTCACTACACCACGCTGTCACGCCTGCGCATCCTGCTCTCCGATCGCGAAGCCGGCGCCGTGCTGGCCGTCGGCGCGACGGCAGCAGCCCTGTTCGCACTGACCATCGGCCGCCTTGCCACCACCGATGGCGTTACCCCCGGTCACGTCTATGCGGTGATGACCTATCTGTGGACCTTCGCCGGCAGCCTGGACGATGCACCGTCGATGGTGGATCAGCTCGCGCGGCTGAAGGACATCGGCCGGCGAGTCAGCCCCGGCATGGACGATGCGGACCACAAGGACGCCGCTTGACCGGTAGATGCCCACCTTGGTGGGCACCGGCGGGAGCCCGCGCCAACCAAGGTTGGCGGCTACCGGGCGCGATGGGTACCCATGCGCCGCTCGGCGCTACAGGAACTCCGCCATGCGCTGCAGCTCGTCGTCCAGCGCGCCACGAAATACCTTGTCGCGGGCCAGCGACTTGCCGGCATAGCCCACGTTCGACACCAACTCACCTTCGCGCATGCTCAGGTTGGCCCAGCCCACCACCTGGTCGTGCCACAACACCGGCAGTGCGTAGTAGCCATACTGGCGCTTCGGTGCAGGCGTGTACGCCTCGAACTTGTACACCCAATCCCACAGCAACTCGAAACGGCGGCGGTCCCACACCACCGGATCGAACGGCGCCAGCAGGCGCACCTGTTCGTCCGGCGCATGGCGGCGCGAGCGCGGATTTTCGTCCGCCGGCCAGTACCAGGTGGTGCCCTCCAACGTGCAGCTGGCCAGCTGCTGCTTGGCCAGTGCCAATGCCTTGCGGGTCTGCTCGGCCAGGTGCGGAGCGCCATAGCCCAGCAGGCGCACCAGATAGGTCAGGCTGGCCGAAGGCAGCGGTGCGTACTTGCGCACCACCAGATCGATCAGGGCGGCAGCACGTTCGATCTGCGCCTGTTCGCTGGAATCGGGCTCGGCATGATCGGCCACCGCGTAGATGCGCGTACCGCTATCGCGCCGTTGCACGCGCAGCAGGCCGCGGTAGTGCATGCCGTCCAGCAGATGGGTACTGGCATTGCTGGTGCCGCCCCAGTAGTTGGTCACCCGCCCATGCGCGAACGCCTGGTCAACCTCGCGCGGGTGCACGCTGCCACGCTCGCGCACGAAGGCCAGCACGTCGGCCGCACGGCGATGGGTCTCGGCGTCCCACTCGCGTTTGGAGACACGCGGGTGCATCAGTGCCAGATGCTCGCGCGGCAGGAAGCCGTAGTTCACCAGACAATCCTCTTCCACCGGCAGACGCGTGTAGCGGCGCTCCAGGTCACCGGCCCGGTAGTCCTTCACCCGGTGGCGCAGGGTCAGGTCCTGCGCGCGAGCGGGTGCCCGGATCGGGTCGGCCTGCACGAAGCCCAGCCGCCGGATCGCGGTCAGCAGCGTGGTCGGCTTGAACAGGGTGCGCGCCACCGCGTAGCGGCGAAGATCATCGAGAGTGGGCGTGGCAGGCATAGCCGCATTGTATTCTCGACACTACGCGATCCGTCCAGTAGAGCCAGGCCATGCCTGGCTGGCGTCATGGTGAACGGCCACGATCATCCACTCATGGCGTGGATCTACCGAAGCCGCGATACCTCCAGCGAACCGATCACCAACGCCCGCATGCCCTGCTTGAACTCGGTGATCACCTGCCCCTCCTCGTCGTCCGCAATCGCGTAGATCGTGTCGGCGCCGGCGATGCAGTAGAACGCGATCGTGGCCAGCAGCCAGCGCGCCTTGTCCACCGGCAGGCCGAACACCTCGGCCACGTGCGCCTGGTGCGATGCGATCTTTTCCAGCATCGGCGCGGTCGCCACCGTGCGCCGCAGCAGGTAGGGCGGTAGCCCGGGATGCGCCTTCACCACTTCGCACAGTGACTGCACGAACCCCATCAGGTAGGCCTCCAGCCCACCCGGTGCGTCGACCGACGCGCGAGGAATCTGCCAGCGCTGGAACACCGCCTCCGCCACCAGGCGCTTCAACGCCTCCAAGTTGGCTACGCGCTTGTACAGCGCTGCCTGGGTCACCGCCAGTTCGGCGGCCACGTTGGCCATGGTCAGGTTGGGCAGGCCCAGACGGATGCCGATGTCGGCCAGGCGCTCCGGGGTGATGGTGGGCGGGCGGCCACGGCTCGGCGCCGTTGGATCGGGGTGCGTGCTCATACGGTGCCTGCTCTTACGGTGCGCGTCCATACCCTGCTGAGGGTGCCAGTAAAGGGACCCTCTTGTCCGCTTCGATTGATTTAGTTTAACTTACCCAACTAATTCGGAAGGCGTCCAGCACGCTGCCCGTAGTCGAGCCCATGGCTCACTTCCCGCCAGGTCCCCACCCAGCCAACAACCCTGCGCTGCGCCCTACCCCCGTGCTTGCCGTCGGCAGCGCGCCAGGCGCGCTCGCGCCTGCGATTCACAGGACTCTGGCATGACCGTTTACAACTTCACTTCTGCGCAGCTTCGCGCTGCGGCCGCATCCTCCGGCCTGATGCATCCGCCGGGCATGCCCCTGCGTTATCGGGTGTCCGCCTTGGCGTTAGGGCTGCTGGCCTCGTTTGCCGCCCTGGCCGACACTGCACCGTCCACCCTGCCCTCGGTGCAGGTGCAGGAACAGCGCCGGGTCACTGCAGACTATGCGGGCGGGCAAGTGGCTGCCGGCAGCCGCGTCGGCCTGCTCGGTGACAAGGACTTCATGGACACGCCGTTCAGTACGGTCAGCTACACCGAGTCCTTCATCCGTGATCGCCAGGCCAAGGACCTGACCGACGTCATCGCCGCCACCGACCCCACGGTGTTCAGCAATGGCGTCACCGGTGCCTGGAGTGAGAACTACGCGATCCGCGGCTTCGCCTCCAACACCAGCGACACCACGTTCAATGGCCTCAGCGGCATGGCGCCCTACTACCGCACCTCGCCGGAAATGTTCGAGCGCATCGAGGTGCTGAAGGGACCGTCTGCGCTGCTCAACGGCATGCCGCCGGGCGGCTCGGTCGGTGGCAGCGTCAACCTGGTGCCCAAGCGCGCAAGCGAGCAACCGCTGCTGCGGGTCAGTGCCAACTTCGCCTCCGACGCGCAGTTCGGCACCCACGTGGATATGGGCCGTCGTCTGGGCGCCGACAAGCAGTTCGGCATCCGCTTCAACGGTGCCTACCGTGATGGTGACGGCGTAGTCGGCAAGCAGAGCAAGAAGGTACAGCTCGGTTCGCTGGCACTGGACTGGCGCGGCGAACGTGCGCGGGTGTCGGCGGATCTGTACAGCGCCGACGATCGCGTGGACGGCCCGGCACGTGGCGTCGGCCTCGCACCGGGCGTGGCCATTCCGCGGCCACCGCGTGGCGATACGCTGATCAACCCGGACTGGGCCTACGTGGACAGCCAGGACAAGGGCGCGATGCTGCGCGGCGAGCTGGATATCAACGATAGCCTGATGGCCTACCTCGCCTACGGCACCAGCAAGACCGACTACCGCTACAACGGTTCGATCAGCGCGCAGATCCTCAATCCGGCTGGCGACTTCACCACGGTGATCGGCCAGCTCGCCTTCGACATCAAGAAGCAGTCCGGAGATGCCGGCCTGCGCGGTTCCTTCCACACCGGCAGCGTCGGCCACCAGTGGGCCGCCAATGTGACCCATTACCAGCACACCCAGAACGACTACGGCCGGCGCAGCGTGCCCGGCTGGGACTGGACCACCAATCTGTACAACCCGGTGTGGGGCCCGGCCGCGCCGTTCATGGCACCGCACATCTCGCATACCGAGCTGACGCTGGACAGCCTCGGCTTCGCCAACACCCTGTCCTTCTCCGATGACCGCGTGCAGTTGACGCTGGGTGTGCGTCGCCAGCAGGTGGTCAGCGAGACCTTCAGCGTCGCTACCAGTGCGCGCACCTCGCGCTACGACAAGAGCGCGACCACCCCTGCGGCTGCATTGCTGGTGAAGGCCACCGACACGCTCTCCCTCTACACCAACTACGTCGAAGGCCTCAGCCAGGGTGCTACCGCGCCGATGACCGCAGCCAACGCCGGCGATGTGTTCGCACCGTTCCGCACCAAGCAGAAGGAGCTGGGCCTGAAGCTGGACCTGGGCAGCTTCGCGCACACCTTCAGCGTGTACGAGATCAAGCGACCGAGCAGCTACACCGATCCGATCACGAACATCTTCTCGCTTGGTAGCGAACAACGTAACCGCGGGGTGGAATGGGGCTTCTTCGGCGCACCGATGGACGGCGTGCGCCTGCTCGGTGGCGTGGCCTATGTGCAGCCGAAGCTGACCCGCACGGCCGGCGGCGTGAATGAAGGACGCATAGCCACCGCCGTGGCGCAGCGGCAGGCCAAGCTGGGCATGGAATGGGATGTGCCGACCTTGCAGGGCCTCACCTTGACCGGCAATGCCACGGCGATGTCGAAGCAGTACATCAGTGCCGACAATAGTCTGTCGGTGCCGGGGCGTACGTTGTTCGATGTCGGGGCGCGCTACAGCACCACCGTGGCGGGTCGACCGCTTGCGCTGCGCGCCAGCGTGAACAACGTGACCAACAAGGCGTACTGGGGCATGCCGTTGCTTTCAAGCCTGGCGCTGGGTGCACCGAGGACGGTGTTGCTCTCTGCGACGATGGACTTCTGAGCCGGGCGACAAACTGTCAACGGGATCCACGCATGGCGTGGATCTGCCGGAAACTGTAGAGCCAGGCCATGCCTGGCTGGGTTCCATGGTGATCCGCCAAACGCATCCACGCCTGGCGTGGATCTACCGACACAAGGCACGACCACGCACGCACTGATCACGAAAGCACGCGCGCCACCACCGCCAGCACCGCCAGATGCCCCACGTAGTACCCATAGAACACCCAGCGCCAGCGCGGCAGTCGCCACGGCACCCGCGTCGCCAGCACGACCACCGGAACAGCCAGCAGTGCCCAGCCGTTGTGGTTGACCCCGCACACCGCTGCAAGCCCAACCAGCAACAGCCACCACGCCCGATGCCGGAACGCGATCCAGGCCAGCAGCACAGCGCCAACACCGGCCCACTGGTAGTCCACGAACATCGGCAGCACGCCGGCAGCCAGCAACAGCAGCACAGGCCGATTGTTCGCAAACGCATGCACGGCCACCACTGCCAAGGTGAAGGTGAGCAGGATGTTGAGCGGCAGCCAGGAACCGAACGCCAGTGCGTGCAATGGCTGCGCAATCAGCCCCCATAGCGCCAGCCGGCGGATCGATTTGCGCAGGTCGGCGCCCGGCTGGGCCAGGTTGCAGGCCATCACCAGCGCGAACAGCGGGAAGGCGATACGCCCCAGTTCGCTGACCACCGGCACGTAGCCCCCGAAGACCACCTTGGCCACGTGGTCGCCGGTCATGGCCAGCAGCGCGATCCACTTCAGCAGCTCGCGCGCGCCGCTGCCGAGGGTGAGGTTGAACGTGGACGTCCCGGTCGTGGTCGCTTGCATCGCGGAAGCTTATGCGCATCGGCCAGCGCATTTCCAGCGCCGCGCAGGAGGCCACCGCTGCAAGCCGCAGGTGGCGGCGCTATGCTGGCCACCCTGCTTGTGAGATGCCCGCCATGCGCACCCTGTACCCCGCCATCGAACCCTACCGCGAGTTCACCCTGAAGGTGAGCGATCTGCACACGCTACATGTAGAAGAGTGCGGCACGCCCGAGGGCATTCCGGTGGTGTACCTGCACGGCGGCCCGGGCGCCGGTATCTCGCCGACCCATCGCCGCTTCTTCGACCCGACGCGCTACCGCATCGTGTTGATCGACCAGCGCGGCAGCGGCCGTTCCACGCCGTTCGGCGAGCTGCGCGACAACACTACGCAGGACCTGGTGGCCGATATCGAGAAGGTGCGTGAGCATCTGGGCATCGAACGCTGGCTGGTCTATGGCGGCTCCTGGGGTTCGACCCTGTCACTGGCCTACGCGCAGGCGCATCCCGAGCGCGCCACCGGCCTGATCGTGCGTGGCGTGTTCCTCGGCCGCGAAATGGAGAACCGCTGGTTCGCCGAGGCCGATGGGGGTGCGCGCTGGATCTTCCCGGAGCGCTGGGACCGCTATCAGGCCTATATTCCGCACGCCGAACGTGGCGACATGATTGCGGCCTACTGGACGCGCATGGATGGCCCGGATGAGGCAACCCGCGTCGAAGCCGCGCAGGCCTGGCTGGGCTGGGAAGACAACGCCGCCACCCTGCAGCACGACGTGGATGCGCAATCCACCGATGATCCGCTGGATACGCTGGCCAAGGCCCGCATCGAAGCGCACTACTTCCGCAACGGCATCTTCCTGGAACCGGACCAGCTGCTGCGCAACATTGATCGCATCCGCCACCTGCCCGGCGTGATCGTGCAGGGACGCTACGACATCATCTGTCCGCCGCGCAGCGCGTGGGACCTGGCCAAGGCGTGGCCGGAAGCGCGCCTGGAGATGGTGACCTCCGGCCACAGCGCCAACGAGCCGGCCACGGTCGATGCGCTCGTGCGCGCGACAGATGCCTTTGCCGACCGCTTCTGAACAGGTGGGTAGTGCCGGCCGCTGGCCGGCATCCCACCGTGCGAGGTAGTAGCGTCGACTGTGAGTCGACTGCAGTTGGCGACACTGCTTCGAGGCCCGCGCTGCGCGCGATAGTCGATTCACAGTCGACTCTACGGGGCCGGGTATCAGGTGCCAGTCACACCACCCGGCAATACCAAGGTATAGCCCAGCTAACCCACGAGCCTCTAGGCCAGCCCCATTCAGGGGCGGACAATAGCGCCATTGGCCAGGGCAATCCTGGCCGGCACCCTCCCCTCCTGGAGACGCAGATGGACCCCGACCCTGCCGGGCGCACCGCGCCCCCGATGCCCGCAATCCGCCTGTTCCTGGCGCCTGCCCGCCGGTCCCTGCCTGCCTGAGTGACGGGGGACCGCCAGGCGCCGCTTGCCTGGAGATCGCCCCCATGTCCTACAAGATCCTCTACATCACCCTGCGCCGCCTGATCGGCGAGCGCGATGTTGCCGGCCTGCGCAGCCAACTGTTGCAACACGGCCCCGTGATGTTCGCCCGTTCGCTGTCGCTCGGTTCGCCGCGCGTGGTGGCCGATGCGCTGTCGCTGCTGCCGATCAGCGAGCGCATCACCGTGCTGCGTCATCTGCCCTACCCCCTGCGCGATGCCATGAAGCCGCTGTGCATCGGCGGCAGCCAGCGCCTGCACATGCAGCCGTGGTCGCCGGCGGTGCTGGCGATGCGCCACGCCTGACCTGTTCCAACCGTTCCGTTCGTGTTCCGGCCGCGGCCGGCTCTGACATTCGAGGAGAGTCCCATGAGCCTGCTCAACGCCTGGTTCAATGCCTTCCTGCGCAGCCGTCGCGCAGGCAACCTGTTCCGCCGCCGTGCGATGCCCGAAGCTGGATTCGGCCCGGGCAGCGCCGAAGCTGCGCCGTTCGCGCTTACCACCGGCCTGGTCACCCTCGCCCAGCAGGAGGAAGCCGAGCTGCTGGCCACGCTGGAATCGCACGCCGACGGCCTCAGCCCGCATGAGGCCGAGGAACGGCTGGCCACGCTTGGCCCCAACGAGGTGGATCACGAAAAGCCGCTGCCGTGGTGGCGGCACCTGTGGCAGTGCTACCGCAATCCGTTCAATCTGCTGCTGACCGTGCTGGCGGCGGTGTCCTGGCTGACCGAGGACATCAAGGCCACCGTGGTGATCGGTGCGATGGTGCTGCTGTCCACGCTGATCCGCTTCGTGCAGGAGGGGCGTTCGAACCGTGCCGCCGAACGACTGAAGGCACTGGTCGGTAATACCGCACGCGTGCTGCGCCGCAATCCGGGTACCGAAGCCGCCGATGTGGCTGACCAGTACTTCGGTGCGCACCTGCACAGCCGCCGTCCGGCGCGCCTGCTGGACCTGCCGATCCGTGAGCTGGTGCCCGGCGACCACATCGTGCTGTCGGCAGGCGACATGATTCCGGCCGATTGCCGCGTGCTGACCGCCAAGGACCTGTTCGTCGCCCAGGCCGCGATGACCGGCGAATCGCTGCCGGTAGAGAAGTTCGCGCACCCGGGCGACGGCCTGGCCGGCCTGCTGGAACAGCACAACCTGCTGTTCATGGGCACCAATGTGGTGTCCGGAACGGCCACCGCCGTGGTGCTGGCCACCGGCAACCGCACCTACTTCGGCACGTTGGCCCAGCGCAGCGCCGCCACCGACCGTGCGCCGACCGCATTCCAGGCCGGCGTCAACAGTGTCAGCTGGCTGCTGATCCGCTTCGCGCTGGTGATGGTGCCGTTCGTGCTGCTGATCAACGGCTGGACCAAGGGTGACTGGACCGAGGCGTTTCTGTTCGCGCTGTCGGTGGCGGTGGGCCTGACGCCGGAGATGCTGCCGATGATCGTCACCTCCACCCTGGCCAAGGGTGCGGTGCTGCTGTCGCGGCGCAAGGTGATCGTCAAGCGCCTGGATGCGATCCAGAACTTCGGCGCCATGGAAGTGCTGTGCACCGACAAGACCGGCACCCTCACCCAGGATAGGATCGCACTGGAGCGTCACACCGATGTGTTCGGCCACGATTCGGAAGACGTGCTGAAGTTCGCTTACCTCAACAGCCACTTCCAGACCGGGCTGATCAACCTCCTGGATCGCGCGGTGCTGGAGCACGTGGAGCTGCAGAGTTCGCTGCGGCTGTCGCAGGACTACCACAAGGTGGATGAGATCCCGTTCGATTTCGAGCGCCGCCGCATGTCGGTGGTGGTGTCCGAGCGCGAGGACCACCATGAGCTGATCTGCAAGGGCGCGGTGGAAGAGATGCTGGCGGTGTGCAGCACCGTTCGCGAGAACGGCCAGGACATGCCACTGGACGAGCACCGCCTGGCCCGCGTGCGGCAGACCACCGAGGAACTGAACGAGCAGGGCCTGCGCGTGGTGGCGGTGGCGATGAAGGAGACCGCGGCCAGTCAGAGCGCCTACTCGCAAGCGGACGAGTGCGGGCTGACCCTGGTCGGCTACGTGGCCTTCCTGGACCCGCCGAAGGAGTCCGCTGCGCAGGCGCTGCAGGCGCTGACCGCACACGGTGTCGAGGTCAAGGTCTTCACTGGCGACAACGAACTGGTGACCGCCCGTGTCTGCGCACAGGTGGGGCTGGACGCGGACACCATCCTGACCGGCCCGCAGATCGAGCGCATGGACGACGGCGCGCTGTCGCGGGCGCTGCACCACCATCGCGTGTTTGCCCGGCTGACGCCGCTGCACAAGGAGCGGCTGGTACGCGAGCTGCGTGCGCAGGGCAAGGTGGTCGGCTTCCTCGGCGACGGCATCAACGATGCACCGGCGCTGCGCGCAGCCGACATCGGCATCAGCGTGGACAGCGCGGTGGACATCGCCAAGGAGGCGGCCGACATCATCCTGCTGGAAAAGAACCTGATGGTGCTGGAAGAAGGCGTCATCCAGGGCCGGCGCACGTTCAACAACATGCTGAAATACATCCGCATGACCGCCAGTTCCAACTTCGGCAATGTGTTCTCGGTGCTGGTGGCCTCGGCCTTCCTGCCGTTCCTGCCGATGCTGCCGCTGCAGCTGCTGGTGCAGAATCTGCTGTACGACATCTCGCAGATCGCCATCCCGTTCGACAACGTGGACGAGGAGCTGGTGCGCAAGCCACTGAAGTGGAACCCGGCGGACATCGGCCGCTTCATGGTGTTCTTCGGGCCGATCAGCTCGATCTTCGACCTGACCTGTTTCGCGCTGATGTGGTACGTGTTCGATGCGCGCACGCCGGCCGACCAGGGCCTGTTCCAGTCCGGCTGGTTCGTGGTCGGCCTGCTCACCCAGACCCTGATCGTGCACATGATCCGTACGCCGAAGCTGCCGTTCCTGCAGAGCATCGCCGCGCCTCCACTGCTGCTGATGACCGGCCTGATCATGGCCATTGGCGTGGCCCTGCCGATGAGCCCGCTGGCCGGCTACTTCAAGCTGCAGGCGCTGCCGGCCGGCTACTGGCCGTTCCTGGTGGCGATCCTGTTCGGCTATGCGGTGCTGACCACTGCGCTGAAGCGGTTCTACATCCGTCGTTACGGCTGGCAGTAAGCGCCCGCCGCCTTGTCCAGGGAGAATCACAATGGACATCAATCCGAACCTGCCGGCGTTCAACGCCGGCGCAACCCTGAGTTCGCTGATCAGCCTGTCGGTGGCGTTCGTGCTGGGCACGGCCATCGGCCTGGAACGGCAGCTGCGCCAACGCACCGCCGGCCTGCGTACCAATACGCTGGTGGCGGTGGGCGCGGCGGTGTTCGTCGACCTGGCCGTGCGCTTCCATGACCTGTATGGCGGACCACCCTCGCCGCTGCATGTGGTGGCCTATGTGATCTCCGGCGTCGGCTTCCTCGGCGCCGGCGCGATCATGAAGGACGGTGCGCAGGTGTCCGGCCTGAACACCGCCGCCACCCTGTGGGGATCGGCGGCGGTGGGCGCCTGTGCCGGCATCAAGCTGCTGCCCGAGGCGGTGTTGGCTGCGGTGTTTGTGCTGGCCGCCAACACCCTGTTGCGGCCGGTGGTGAACCGCATCCAGCGGCAGCCGCTGCCGGAAGCGTTCAGCGAGGCGACCTATGCGATCAACGTGGTCTGCCAGCGCGAGCAGCAGGCCGAGGTGCTGGACCAGCTGTTGCTGCTGCTTGAGCAGGCGCAGTACCCGGTACGCGCGGTGGACCAGCGCCCGTTCGGCGAGCGCGACGTGGAGATCGAAGCGGTGCTGTATGCCACCACGGTGGATGCCGGCGAACTGGATGCGGTACTGGCGACGCTGGCGACCACGCCCGGCGTGCTGCAGGGGTTCTGGAACGCCAGCCTGGAGGAGTAGTGCCGGCCGCTGGCCGGCAACCCCATGATCCCCGGACGCACCGTGCATCGCTTTGGTGGGTGCCGACCGTTGGTCGGCACAGAACCTTCAGAGACCGTGTCCATCCCTGCGGTAGTCCGGCCGCTGGCCGGCAACCTCATGAGCTCCGGCAACACCGTGCAGTTGCCGGCCAGCGGCCGGCACTACCAGGCATCGTTCTGGCTTGTGCCGACCAACGGTCGGCACCCACAGCACAAGAGCCTGCCGACCAAGATCGGCATCTGCCGATGGCGGCTTTGCTATCCTTTCACCCCACGTCAGGGAGCCGTCCCGATGCCATCGCTGTCGCCCCGTCGCCCGCTGGTGCTGCTGGCCCTGATCGTCGTGATGGCGGCGATCTTCCTGATCGACACCGTCACCGATTACGCCGTCGCTGCGGCCTGCTTCTACGCAGCGGTCATCCTCGCGGCGTCGCGCGTGCTGAGCGCGCGCGGGCTCATCACCCTGGCCATCGCCTGCATCGCCCTGACAGGACTGAGCTTCTTCCTGACCCGCTTCGGCACCTACCGCATCGGCCTGGTCAATTCGGTCATCGGCATGCTGGTGATCGGCATCACCACCTATCTCGCCCTGAACATGGAAGCGGCCAAGGCCGCCGTGCAGGAAGCGCAGGGCCGCCTGCTCAGGGTGGCACGCGCCTCCACCGTAGGCGAGCTCACCACCTCCATCGCCCATGAAGTCAACCAGCCACTGGCCGCCATCGCCAGCAGCGCCGAAGCCTGCCAGCGCTGGCTGGCACAGGACCCTCCGAACGTGGACAAGGCCCGGCAGACCGTGGCCCGCATCCTGGCCGACGCGCACCGCGCCGGTGACGTGATCGCCCGCATCCGCGGCCTGACCCAGGGCGCGGCACCGGAACGACGCGCCTTCGACCTGAATCAGGCGGTGGAGGAAATGCTGGCGCTGTCGCGCAGCGAGCTGGACCAGCACGGCGTGGCGGTGGCGCTGCTGCTGGACGCCGACCTGCCGCCGGTACACGCCGACCGCGTGCAGGTGCAGCAGGTGATCGGCAACCTGATCCTCAATGCGGTGGACGCGATGGAGCCAGTCCCTGCTGCGGACCGGCGACTGTCGCTGCTGACCCGGCGTGACGGTCAGCGGGTCAGTCTCAGCGTGCGCGACCGTGGTGTCGGCCTGCCCGCCGATCATCCCGAGCGAGTATTCGATGCATTCTGGACCACCAAATCACATGGGCTCGGCCTGGGCCTCAGCCTGAGCCGTTCGATGATCGAAGCCAATGACGGCCAGATCCGCGCCGAACGACCAGCAGGCGGCGGTGCCTGCTTCGTGTTCGACCTGCCCATTGCCTCGGACGTTCAACATGCGTAAGCCCGCTGCCCCAGCCATCGATCCAGCGCCCATCGTCTACGTGGTCGACGACGACCCGTCGGTGCGCGCCGCACTGGAAGACCTGCTGGCCTCGATGGGCCTGCAGGTGCGGGCCTTCACCTCCACCCAGGCCTTCCTCGAACACGACCTGGAAGACGCGCCAGCGTGCCTGGTGCTGGACGTGCGCATGCCCGGCCAGAGTGGGCTGGAGTTCCATCGCACGATGGGCAGCCTCGGCCTGCAGCTGCCGGTGGTATTCATCACCGGCCACGGCGACATCGCGATGGGCGTCAACGCGATCAAGGACGGTGCCATCGAGTTCCTGACCAAGCCCTTCCGTGACCAGGAGCTGCTCGATGCCATCCACAAGGGCATCGAGATCGACCGCCAGCGCCGCCGCGACGGCGAGGCACTCGGCGCGCTGCAACTGCGCTGGGACACCCTCAACGCCGGCGAGCGCGAGGTGGTCGATGGCGTGGTACGCGGCCGGCTCAACAAGCAGATCGCCGGCGACCTCGGGGTGAGCGAGATCACGGTGAAGGTGCGCCGCGCGCAGGTGATGCGCAAGATGGGCGCGCGCACCCTGGTTGACCTGGTACGCATGTATGACCGCCTGCAGGCGGGGACGCCATGAACGTCCACGTCGCCTTGCTGCGCGCGGTCAACGTCGGCGGCACCGGCAAGCTGCCGATGCGCGAACTGGTGGCGATGTGTGAGGACGCAGGCTTCGCCGATGTCCGCACGTACATCGCCAGCGGCAACGTGGTGTTGCGCAGCTCGCTCGACGAAACAGGCGTGCGCCAGGCCCTCGGCCAGCGGCTCCAGGCCTATGCCGGCAAGCCGGTGGGCGTGCTGGTGCGCTCGGCCAACGAGATTGCCGGCGTGGTGGCACGCAATCCGTTTGCGCAGGCGGCCGGCAACCGTGTGGTCGCCCTGTTCCTCGACGGCAGCCTGCCCGCCGACCCGCTGGACGGCGTGACCGGCCGGCGCGACGAACAGCTCGCACTCGGCACGCGCGAGATCTTCATCCACTACGGCGCCGGCATGGCCGACTCGCGCCTGCGCATTCCCGGCGCGGCACAGGGCACGGCGCGCAACCTCAACACCGTCGCCCGGCTCGCGACGATGGCAGCGGAACTCCGCTAGGGTTCTTCCGGAAGGCTGTAGAGCAACCGGTAGTCATGGCGGCCCTCGCTGATGGTGATCTCCAGCGTGCCGGCCAGGCCGAGCAGCCCGTCGCTGCCGGAATCGGGTACCACCACCACGCTCAGCTGCGGCGTGCCACGGGTCATCAAGCCGTTGTGCTGCAGGGTGAACCCACCGTGGCGCCCGGCCAGCGTGGCCGTCACCCGCTCCATCGCCACGTAGCCGGCCGAGCCCTGCACCGGGCTGCGGAAGGCCAGCATCTGGCCGACACTGCTGCCCTGCAGGTCACCATGGAAGACCTTGTCGATCGACATCACCCCGATCGGGCCGTCGTTGCCACTGATCGGCAGCAGGTTCACTTCAAAGGTACCGCGCGCTTCGCCCTGCATCCTGCTCTCCCTCGTCGATGGGTTTGAACGCTGCTACTTCTTCGTCGCCAGTACGATCACCCCGGCCAGCACCAGGCCGATGCCGCTCCATTCCCGCAGGGTCGGACGTTCACCCAGCAACAGATAGGCGAGCACGATCACCAGCCCCACGCTGAATTTGTCGACCACTGCCACCTTGGCCAGCTCACCACTCTGCAGCGCGCGGAAGTAGAACAGCCACGACGCACCCGTGGCCAGCGCCGACAGCACCAGGAACAGCTGCGTGCGCCCGGGCAGCAGCAACGGATTGGACCACTTGCCGGTGACCACCACCAGCGGCAGGATCACCGCCGCCACCACCAGGGTGCGGATGGCCATGGCCAGATCCGAGTCGACGCCCTTGACGCCCACCTTGGCGAACAGCGCGGTCAGCGCGGCGAAACAGGCTGACAGGCCGGCCCAGACCAGCCACTGCGGAACGTTCTGCATGCTGCGCCACTCCCGGTTCCCAGAGCACCCACTGCCCACGCTACTCCCATTGCCCGCCCGCGCAAGCACGGCAGCGACGCGTGCGGATCACGCCCGCTTCAGGCGACGCTTCAACCGCGTATCCATCAACCCCACGGCCAGCAGCACCGCACTGGTCAACCAGCCAGCGGCCAGCAGATGGGTGTGCGGCAAGACCACGCCCAACACGACCAGCGCCACGGCACCGATCAGATGCGAATACGGGGCGCGCCCGTACACAATGCGCTTGTACAAGGCGCTGCCCAGCAGATAGATCAACGGCCCCGCTACCAGCACCGTGGCGTAGACCGGGGTCACCGCTGCGCCAGGATGGTCCATGACCAGATCATTGCCGACCGCGGTGGCGATGATGCCGGCGATCAGCAGCGCATGCACGTAGTGGAAGTTGGCCCCCATCCGCCCGGGGTCCTCGGAATGGGTGATCGCCGCGGTGGCATCGCGGCTGGAGATGCCGAAATACAACCACCACATGGCGATGGTGCCGGCAAAGGTGGCCAGCACCGCAGACACCACCGCAGCACTCCACTGCTCGACCTCGCTGAGCACGCCACCGGTAGCCAGCAGCGTCTCGCCGAGTGCGACGATGACGAACAGCTGGCAACGCTCGGCCAGGTGCCCGCCTTCGATGGTCCACTCGCGGGTGTGCGACCGGCCCAGGCCAGGAAACGCGAAACCGAACATCGGCGAAATGTATTCGCAGGCCACCGCCACCGCCCACAACGCCAGACGCAGATTGCCCTCGGCGGCGGCGCCCGCCAGCCAGAAGCAGGCCGACACGCTCACCCACGCCAGCATGCGTCGGAAATTGGGCGCCAACGGATGCCTGCGACCGACCTCCAGCAGCACGAACACCGTGCGCCCGACCTGCATGGTGGCGTACGCCCCCGCGAAGACCCAGGCGCGTTCAGCGAAGGCCTCGGGAATGGACGAGGACATCAACAGCGCCAGCAACATGGTGACGAACAGCAGGCTGCGGATGCGTGGCGCCTCGGGATCGAACCAGTTGCTGACCCAGCAGGCGTACTGCCAGCCCAGCCAGACCGCGAACCACAGCACCAGCGTCTGCATCACCCCGACCAGGTCCAGGTGATGCAGCAGATGGTGGCTGAGCTGGGTAACCGCAAAGACGTAGACCAGATCAAAGAACAGCTCTTCGTAAGTCACGCGGGCGTGGTGGCCATCGCGCTGGCGCAGGGCAGGCGGTCTCAGTCGTGTGCTCATGGCCGTCCTTCAGCGCGCCAGGCGCCAGTACAGCAGTCCAGCCAGCAGGGCCGGCAGCGCGAACACCAGCAGCAGGATCGGCAGTTCTTCCCGCACGGCGTAACCGGCCTTGCTCACGCCCACCCACATGTTGGCCAGCGTCACCAGCAGCCAGGTGGCGATGAACGCGAGCAGCGCCGTGGGCAGCTGTGACTGGCCTACGCTCCACAGCCGCCCGAAGAGCAGGAATACCCCCAACAACAACACCCCACCCACCATCACCAGAAGCACGTGCATGGTCCATCTCCTTGAGCCTGCTTGCAGGCTAGCCGCGGCCGATTCTGCGCTCCAGACGATGATCGTGGTTTCACTTTCCAGTTCCGACGAACAATCCCCGACCCGCGCCCCACATGGCAAACGCGAACGGTTCCCATTAGTATTGCGTCATCGCGCAGGGATGCCCTCCCCCGCGCGCGCCCCTTGCCCTTGCTTCCGGTCCGGATGTCCCAGCTGCCTTCCCCACCCCCTCCCGCGCTGCCGCTGATGTCCTCGCTGGTGCGCCATTACGAGGAACTGGTGGAGTACCTGCGCCGCCGTTTCCGCTCGCCGGGGTTGGCTCGTGAGGTGGTGCACGATGTCTGCGTGCGCCTGCTGGAACGCCCGGCCGCCTACGATGCACGGCAACCCATCGCGCTGCTGCGGCGGATCGCGCACGATACGGCGGTGGATCGCTGCCGCGCCGAGGATCTGCGCCGGCACTGGGTGGAAGCGCGTGCCGAGCTGCCCGATGACGCCTGCCCGCGCCCCGGGCCTGAGCAGCAGGCGCAGGGACAGCAGGCACTGCAACGACTGGGCGCCACCATCGAACGCATGCCCTGCCGCCGCCAGCAGATCTTCATCCTGCACAAGATCCACGAACTGCCACAGGCTGAGGTTGCCCGCCGCATGGGTATCGGCCAGAAGGCGGTGGAGCGCCACCTGCGCCTGGCCATGGCCGATTGCCAACGGTCGGCTGGCCTGCGATGAGCCCACAACCGCCGCCGTCCCCACCGCAACCGCCGGTCCAACCCGCAACCATCGACCAGGTGCTGGACCAGCATCGCGATGCCCTGAAGGAACGCTTCCCCATGCCCAGCGCGGATGCGTTGCAGCGTCGTCGCGGTGGGCGTGCGGCGAAGATCGTCCTGCCGCTGCTGCTGATCACGGCCACGGGCGTGTTCATTGCCGACCCGGCATGGCAGGTGCACGACTATCGGAGCGCGGTGGGCGAACGCCGCGGCATCCGCCTGCCCGATGGCAGCCATCTGCTGCTCGACGCCGGTACCCATCTGCAGGTTCGCAGGCACATCCGCTCGCGGCAGGTGGTGCTGGTGCAGGGCCAGGCCCGTTTCCAGGTGCAGCACTCGACCTGGCGCCCGTTCGAGGTCGAGGCCGGGGCGGTGCATGTGCGCAACTATGGCACGGTGTTCGACGTTGACCGGCAGGGTAGCCTCAGCGAGGTAACCCTGTGGCGCGGCGAGGTGGGCGTGCGTGTGGATGGCGGGGGCGCAGAGCAGCGCCTGAAGCCGGGGCAGCGCGTGCTGGCCCAGCCAGGATCGTTGTCTCCGCCGGAAGCGGTGGACCCGGATCGAGCCGACTGGACCCGTGGACGGCTGCAATTCGACCGCATGCCGTTGGCCGAGGTGCTGCGCATCCTGCAGCGCTATCACGACCGTCCCATCGTGCTGGACGACCCGGTACTGGGGCCGCTGCAGGTGTCAGGCGTCTTCGATGCCGACCGCGCCGAGACTGTACTCGCGCTGCTGCCCGAGATCCTGCCGGTACAGGTGCACACCGCTTCCGATGGCAGCCTGCATCTGCGCGCCCGCGATTGAATGCCACACCGAGGGTGGGTTGCGCGCCGTCCCATCCGGCAAGTGCTTGAACCCTTCCGAAGGACCCCCGCATGACCCGCCCTGTTCCGCCAGCCGCCCTGCGCCGGCTGGCCCCCACCCTGCTCGCTGCCTGCCTCTGTGCGGCCCTGCCCGCCACGGCGCAGACCGCTGCATCCGCGCCCGTCGAGCTGCACCTGCCGGCCGGCCCGTTGCAGGCCTCGCTCACTGCGCTGGCGCGGCAGAGTGGCATCCAGCTGCTGTTCGCCGCCGACAGCGTGAGCGGCCGCAGCGCCCCGGCTGTTGATGGCCGCTACACCCCGCGTGAGGCCCTGCAGCGGCTGCTGGCAGGCCAAGGCCTGGCGATGCAGGAACGTTCGCCAGGGGTGTTCGTGGTGAGTGCCGCGCCAGCGCCGGCGAAGCCGCGCATCCCGGCCCGGGCCGCATCATCGGCGCCGTCATCCGCCTCGACGACGTCGCTGGCCCGCGTCACGGTCTCGGCCTCGACCGCGCGCATGCCGCAGGGCGAGACCGCCATGCCCAATACCATCACGGTGCTGACCCGCGAGGACATCGCCCAGCAGCTGGCATTGGGCTCGGATGTGTCGCGGGTGCTGTCGTCGCAGATCCCGGCGTTTGCCCCGGCGCGCGAGAAGATGTCCAACTACGGCGAAACCATGCGCGGCCGCGGCATCCTGTACATGGTCGACGGCGTGCCGCAGTCCACGCCACTGCGAGATGGCTCGCGTGATTCGCACACCATCGACCCGGCGATGATCGAACGCATCGAGGTCATCCACGGTGCCAACGCGCTACAGGGCATCGGCGGTACCGGCGGCATCGTCAACATCATCACCCGCAGTGCGCCCAGTGAGCCGGGCGCGTTCCTGCTCGACACCAGCGTCAGCTACAGCGCTGCCCTGCCCAGCCGCCACGACGACAATGGCCAGCGCGGCTCGGCCCTGGTGGGCGTGCGCGGCGAGCAGTTCGACCTGGTCGCCGGCCTGGCCTATGAGAAGCAGGGCCTGTACCACGACGGCGAGGGCCGATCGATCGGCACCAACGCGCAGGGCGAGCTGATGGACTCGACCTCATCGAACGTATTCGCCAAGCTGGGCTGGAACATTGCCGACGGCCACCGCCTGCAGGTCATGGCCAACCGCTATGAACTGCGCGGGCTGGACAACTACCTGGCCATCAACGGTGACTACCGGACCGGTCGCCCGACCATTTCGGTCCCGGGCGATACGCCGCTCGATCCGCCGATGAACCGCTCGCGTTCGCTGACGGTGGACTACAGCGCCGCCGACCTGCTCGGCGGCCGTTTCCAGGCGCAGGCCTTCGCGGTCGATTTCGAAGGCCGCTACGGTGCCAGCCAATGGGATCCTTGGGGCAACACCGGCGCCAATGCCGCCTGGGACCAGACCCAGAACGAATCGGACAAGCGCGGCTTCAAGCTGACCCAGAGCTGGAGCCGCATCGCCGACACCACGCTGGACGTGACCCTGGGCCTGGACGGCCTGCGCGACCGCACCCACCAGGTGCTGCTGGCCAGTGGCATGAACTGGGTGCCGCAGACCACCTACCAGAGCCTGTCACCGCTGCTGCAGCTGCACTGGTGGCCGACCGATCACCTGATGCTGTCCGGCGGCCTGCGTTACGAAAAGGGCGAGCTGGAAGTGGGTGACTACACCACCCTGCCCCGCTACGGCGCACGCAAGGTGGCCGGCGGCAAGCCGACCATGAGCGAGACCCTGCCCAACTTCGGCGCGGTCTGGTACATCAACGATCGCCTCAACGCCTACGCCTCGTATTCGGAAGGCTACACCGTGGCCGACGTCGGCCGCGTGCTGCGCGCGATCAACCGCGACGGACAACGCGTGGACAGCCTCGTCGACCTGTCACCGGTGGTGTCGGACAACCGCGAGATCGGCCTGGAGTACGACGATGGCCGCTTCAGCGGTGACATTGCCTACTACACCTCCGAATCCAAGCTGGGCTCGGTGCTGATCTACGATCCGGGCATCGATGCCTATGCGGTGCAGCGCCAGGCCACCCGCGTGGAAGGCTTTGAAAGCAACCTTCGCCTGCGGTTGGGCAATAGCCGCCTCGGACTGGGCTATGCACGCGCCAACGGCCGCTACGACGCCGACGTTGACGGTCGCCTCGACAGCGACCTGGCTGGTGTGAACATCGCGCCGAACCGGCTGACTGCGTTCTGGGAACAGAGCTGGACGCCGCAGCTGAGCACCCGCCTGCAGGCCAGTCACGCCTTCGACCGCGACTTCGACCTGCGTGGCGCGCAGGTGGCCGAGTTCAAGGGTTACACCACCGTGGATCTGGTCGCGCGCTATACGCTGGACAAGCATGCCTTCACGCTGGGCGTGCAGAACCTGGCGGACAGGCAGTACATCAGCTACTACTCGCAGACCACGCCGTCGAACCCGAGCTATTTCTCCGGCCGCGGCCGGGTGCTGACGCTGGGATGGCAGTACCGGTACTGATCCATGGCGTCCTTATGGGAGCCATGAAATCTATGCGAGACGCGATGAAGGAGGCCCATGCTAGTTTCTGGGCCTCCTTCAAGCGGACTTGGATCATGCGTTTTACCCTGCTCGCCTTCGCCCTGGCCGTCGCTCTTCCGGCCGTCCACGCCAGCGCCGCCGAGGCACCGCTGCCACAACTGCGGGCCTATACCGTGGATGCGTCCTGGCTGCAGCCGATGGCGCCGCTGCAGGTTGCCGACCACACCTGGCAGATCGGCACCGAGGACCTGACCGCGCTGCTGGTGCAGACCGCCGAGGGCGCAGTACTGCTGGATGGCGGCATGCCACAGATGGCCGGTCACCTGCTGGACAACATGAAGCTGCGCGGCGTGGCCCCGCAGGACCTGCGATTGATCCTGCTCAGCCATGCGCATGCCGACCACGCCGGCCCGGTCGCCGAGCTCAAGCGTCGCACCGGCGCGCATGTGGCGGCCAATGCAGAAACGGCGGTGCTGCTGGCGCGCGGCGGCAGCAACGACCTGCACTTTGGCGACGGCATCACCTATCCGCCGGCCAGCGCCGACCGCATCATCATGGATGGCGAAGTGGTCACGGTGGGCGGCATCGCATTCACCGCGCACTTCATGCCGGGGCACACCCCGGGCAGCACCGCCTGGACTTGGACCGACACCCGCGATGGGAAGCCGGTGCGCATCGCCTACGCCGACAGCCTGAGTGCACCGGGTTACCAGCTGAAGGGCAATCCCCGTTATCCGCGCTTGATCGAGGACTACAAGCGCAGCTTCGCAACGGTACGGGCGCTGCCCTGCGATCTGCTGCTCACCCCGCATCCGGGCGCCAGCAACTGGAACTATGCCGCCGGCAGCAAGGCCAGCGCCGAGGCACTGACCTGCAACGCCTACGCGGATGCGGCCGAGAAGAAGTTCGACGCGCAGTTGGCCAGGGAAACGGCCGGGACCCGCTGATTCCGAAGCGTCGAGCTTGCTCGACGGAGCCGCAGAGCAGTCGAGCACGGCTCGACTCTGCAAAGAGCAAGTCGGCCGCGAGGAAAGGTGCCGGTCAGACCGACCGGCACCACCACTGGCTGTCAGCCACCTTGCCGGTGCTGGGCAAACGGTTCGGTGATGCCATCGTTGCGCACCAGCTCGACGGTGTACGGCTGCACGTAGCCGTCCGGCATTTCCATGCCCGGCGAACCGGCCGGCATGCCGGGCAGCACCAGCCCGCGCGCGGCCGGGCGTTCGGCCAGCAGGCGCTTGATGTCCTCGGCCGGGATGTGACCCTCGACCACGTAACCGCCGATCTCGGCGGTATGGCAGGACGCCTTGCCGACCGGCACGCCCAGGCGGACCTTGATCGGGTTCATGTCATCGGTGTCGCGCACATCGACCTGGAAGCCGGCGGCCTTCAGGTGGTCGACCCAGATGCCGCAGCAACCGCAGCTGGCGGTCTTGTGCACGATGGCGACCGGCAAGGCTGGATCGATCTTGGCCGGGCTGGCTTGGGCCGGTGCCGGTGCCTCGCTGGCGACGGGTGCCGCGGAGGATTCTTCAGCGGCACGAGCGCAGGCGGTCGTGGCCAGCACGGTGCCCAGCAGCAGGCCGAGGGAGAGAGTACGGTTCATTGAGTGATTCCTTTGCAGAGGCGGGCAACGTAGCCCGCCGCCCGCGCATCGAAGGCGCGGGCAGAGTCGAGAAAAAGTCGAGCAGCTACGGCAGGCGCGTGAGGCCTGCAGAAAATCACGCGATGGGGGGCCGCAACGGGTCGAGTCTCGGCGGCGGTGCGCGTTGCTGGGTATTGGCCGGAACAGGCGCCTCGCGCCAGGGCGAGGCCGGTGTTCCGTTCAATGTCGCCAGCATGCCAAGACAGGCCGGCGGGCATTCGCACTCACCGCTCTGGCAGGCCGCCGGGGCCGCATCATCGCAGCAGCCGGCCGCAGCCATCGCGGCTGAGTGCGGTGCAGCGCAATGCTCCTGGCTGGACGGGCCGCTGTACGGAGACGCAGCGAGCGCCAGCGCCGATGCATTCAGCACCAGGGCGACAAGCAACATCCATCGCAGCAGCAGGCCAGGCAGGTTCACCGGCCGATGATAGCCGATGCAGGCGCCCTGAACGTGGGGTGGCAACGACCCTGACAGCTTGACAACCACGCGGCCGACTTGCGCGATGCCCATTGCTATGGCGTGATGGCAATCGTGGCACCCTGCATTGCCACGCCCCTGCCCCTGTCCCCGACACGGAGTTTCCCTCATGAATGGATTCATGCGAACACTGCTTGTGGTGCTGCTGTTGTCGTGCGCGACCATCACCCACGCCGAAGAACCAAGCGAAGATGAAGCAAGCGAACGCGCTGAAGTCTCCCGGCAGGCACAGCAACTGCTGGAGAAGCAGGATTTCGCCAGACTGGAGCAACTCGCCAGTCGTTACCGGGATACGGATCGCTACTTCAGCAGTGGTGTCTGGAAGCTTTCGGCGTACTACGTAGGCATCGGCTATGTCTTCAGCATGAGGAACCGTGACCCGGCCTACTGGCAGGGTCGCGAGAAGCTCGTGCAGGCGTGGATCTCGCGCTACCCCAGGTCGCCGTCGGCGCGCCTGGCCATGGCTGAGATGCTCAGCCGCCAAGGCTGGAGCATCCGCGGCCCCGGCTATGCAAATACGGTGAAGGAAGAGGACTGGGCACCGTTCAAGGCGCTGCAGCAGCAGGCCGTTGACTACCTGCTGAAATACAAGGACATCGCCAGCACGGACCCGTACTGGTACGAGTCGATGGAACACCGGGCGATCGAACAGAGTTGGGATGCAGACCGCTTCTTCGCATTGCATGACGAAGGCATCGCGCGCTATCCGGGCTACTTCCCGCTCTACTTTGCTGCCGTGCGCTATTTCGCTCCGAAGTGGGGCGGCGATCCGGCTGGCCTGGAAGCCTATGCTCGCAGGGTCATGGCCGCGGCCCCACCGCAGGACCAATACATGCTGTACGCCCGTATCTACTGGGTCGCCTCGCAGCGGGAGTACGAGGACCGTTTGTTCACCGAGTCGAAAGTGAACTGGCCGACCATGAAACGCGGCTTCGAAGACGTGCTGTCACGTTATCCCTCGCCATGGAACCTGCAATCATTCGCGTACTTCGCCTGCCAGGCCAATGATCCCGTCAAGGCCCGTGAACTGCTGGCGCAGATCCAGGAACCGATCGTTGGCGCTTGGCGGGATACGGCCAACTATTTCCGTTGCTCCTTTGCCCTGGATGAACCCAACCCACATGCCGAAGGCCCATAGGACTGGATTCATCCACTGCTAGGCGACCGCCGCCATCGCCCGCATCCGCACCGGGATCGACTTGGCCGCCGGCGTGCCGCTGATGCGGTCGTAGTAGTCCAGCGGCAACAACGGGTTCAGTTCGGGGTAGTAGCCGGCCAGCGCGCCGCGCGGCATCGGGTAGTCCAGCACCGTCAGGCCCTCGACGCGCCGCTGCACACCATCGCCGCTGATCGTCTCCAGGCTGACCAGCGCCTCCTTCTCCAGCCCGCGTGCCAGTCGGTCCTCGATGTTCATGAACAGCACCATGCGATCGTTGTACACGCCGCGGTAGCGGTCGTTGTAGCTGTAGATGGTGGTGTTGTACTGATCGTGCGAGCGCACCGTGGCCAACCGCAGCATGTCCGGATCATGTACGGGATCGTCCACGTCCAGGCCGGGCATCACCAGGATGTTGGCCTTGCCATTCGGCGTGGGCCACACCCGGCGGCGCGGCGGAATGTCCAGATGGAAACCGTGTGGCTGCTGGATGCGCTCGTTGAAGCCGGTGTAGATCTCCGGATACACCGCAGCAATCAGCTCGCGGATGGGTGCGTAGTCGTGCATGCAGCCGGCCCAGTCAACCCTGCTGTCGGGCAGCGTGGCCAGCGCCATGCGGCAGACGATTTCGACCTCGGGCAACACATCGGCGCTGACCGGTTCGAGCACGCCGCGCGAGGCGGTCACATTGGACATCGCGTCTTCGATGGTGACGAACTGCTCGCCGGCCGGCGTGAAGATGCGCTCCGAGCGCGCCACCACCGGCAGGATCAGCGCATCGCGGCCATGAACCAGGTGCCCACGGTTGAGCTTGGTGGCGATCCCCACGGTCAGGTCCAGGCCGCGCATCGCTTCGTACGCACGCGGCGTATCGGGCACCGCATGGATGAAGTTGCCACCCAGGCCGATGAACACCTTGGCACTGCCCTCCAGCATCGCCTCGATGGATTCGACCACATGGTGGCCGTGCTCACGCGGCGGATCGAAGCCGAACACCTGCTGCACACGGTCCAGATAGGCCGGCTTGGGCTTCTCGTCGATGCCGACGGTGCGGTCACCCTGCACATTGGAATGGCCACGGATCGGCCCGATACCCGCACCGGGCTTGCCGAAATTGCCACGCAGCAACAGCAGGTTGGCGACCTGCTGCAGCAGGCGCGAGCCGTACTGGTGCTGGGTCAGCCCCATGCCGTAGCAGATCACGGTGGCGTTGGACCGGATGTAGATCTCCGCACAGCGACGGATCTGCGCCTGCGAAATGCCGGACACCTGCACGATCTGGTCCCAGTCCTGCGCCATCACGTCTTCGCGCAGCGCCTCCAGGCCCACCGTGTGTTCGGCGAGGAATGCATGGTCGAGCACACGCTCACCCTGCGCCTCGCGCTCGAACATCACCTTCATCATGCCCTTGATCAGGGCCAGGTCGCCGCCGATGCGGATGTGCACGAACTCGCTGGTGATCTCGGTCGAACCGAACGTGGCCATCTGCACCATGTCCTGCGGCTCGGCGAAGCGGATCAGCGCGCGCTCGGGCATCGGGTTGACCGCCACGATCGGAATGCCGCGTTTGCGCGCCTCGACCAGGTTGCTCATCATCCGCGGTGAATTGGTGCCGGTGTTCTGGCCGATCACGAAGATCGCCTCGGCATGCTCGAAGTCCTGCAGCACGATGGTGCCCTTGCCCACCCCGATGGCCGGCGGCAGGCCGCGGCTGGTCGGCTCGTGGCACATGTTCGAGCAGTCCGGAAAATTATTGGTGCCGAACTCGCGCACGAAGATCGAATACAGGAACGCCGCTTCGTTGGGCGTGCGTCCGGAGGTATAGAACTCGGCCTGGTGCGGGCTGTCCAGCGCCTGCAGGTGGCGGCCGATCAGTGCGAAGGCATCGTCCCAGCTGCACGGCACGTAGTGATCGGTGGCCGCGTCGTAGCGCATCGGCTCGGTCAACCGGCCCTGCATCTCCAGCCAGTAGTCGGTCTGCGCCATCAGCTCGGTAACGGTATGCCGGGCGAACAGCTCACGACCGGCACGGAACTGGGTGGCTTCCCAGGCCAGTGCCTTCGCGCCGTTCTCGCAGAACTCCAGCTTCTTGCGTTCGTCGGCATCGGGGAACGCGCAGCTGGGGCACTTGAAGCCACCGGGCTGGTTCATCGCCAGCAACGCCTTCGACCCCTTGCCGATCACACTCTGCTGCAGCAGCACCTTGGCGGTGGCTCCGGCGGCACCCCAGCCACCGGCGGGCTGGTTGTAGGGCTTGTAACGCGGCGGCTTCTGCTCGGACATGTTCGGGAACCTGACGGGAGGAACGCGGCAACAATGGGCACAACGCGGTCCGGCGGCGCTTTCGGACGCACAGCCAGCCCCACAGTCAAACACGGCCTGCACGGCTTCGCCAGTGGGTGCGCGCTGTTTTCAGCGCAGCCTGCCATGACAACGGTTACACCTGCGTCAGCGCATGGCCACTGCGCTATTCTCGATGGCGTGGGTGGTCCACCACCTGCGTATCTCCCTTGTCCGGACGCGCTGCATGCCTGATTCGACCCCACCGCACGCCCCGCCTGCCGGCACGGCCCAGCGCCCGTTGCAGCGCTGGCGCAGCGAGGGGCGACAGCCCCTGGTCGACGTGGTGGCCGAGGAAGTGCCGGTGGCGCTGCGTTACAACGGCGCCGCCTTCGCGGTGATGATGGCCACGCCCTGCGACCTGGAGGACTTTGCGCTTGGGTTCTCGCTCAGCGAGGGACTGATTGCCACGCCCTCGCAGCTGCTGTCGATCGACATCCGCCCACAGCTGGAAGGCATCGAACTGCAGATGACCGTGGCCGAGGAGGCACCCGGTGCCGACCTGGACCCCGCCAATGGGCGCCTGCTGCCCGGCCGTGGTGGCTGCGGCCTGTGCGGCACGCGCCAGCTGGAAGAAGTGCTGCGCCCACTCCCGCAGATCCGCGAACGCCGCAGCTATTCCGCCGCCGCCCTGCAGCGGGCGGTGGCGACCTTGGCGCAGCACCAGCCGATGAATGCGGCAAGCGGTTCGATCCACGCCGCGGCCTGGGCCGATGCCAGTGGGCGCATCGGTTGGGTACGCGAGGATGTGGGTCGCCACAATGCACTGGACAAGCTGATCGGCGCCCTGCATCACAACGAGCACGCCATCGACGGTGGGTTGCTGGTGATTTCCAGCCGCGCCAGCTACGAAATGGTGAGCAAGGCAGCGCGTGCGGGAGCCAGCGTGCTGGCGGCGGTTTCGGCGCCGACCGCGCTGGCGATCGACCTGGCCCGCAGCGCCGGCCTGTGCCTGGTCGGGTTCGCGCGGGAGAGCGGGTTCAATGTGTATACCCATCCCGAGCGGCTGCAGGCAGACGACAAGTAGCATCGACTGGGTAGTCGTCGACTGGGTAGAGTCGACTGTCAGTCGACTGCTCTTCGTTCAGCCCCCCCCGAAAACCCCGCGCTGCGCGCGATAGTCGACTGACAGTCGACTCTACCCGGTCGGCTCCATTCAGACCGGCCCGGGCGGCCCGCTGCCACCCGGGCCGAACCGAATCTCAGCGCAGCGCGACCTTCGGGAAGTCCACCTGCAAGTAACGCTGCGTTGTAGAGTCGACTGTCAGTCGACTGATCTTCGTTCAGACCCCCGAAAACCCCGCGCTGCGCGCGATAGTCGACTGACAGTCGACTCTACCCGGTCGGCTCCATTCAGACCGGCCCGGGCGACCACTGCCACCCGGGCCAGGCCAGATCTCAGCGCAGCGCCACCTTCGGGAAGTCCACCGGCACGTCGAACGCTGCGTTGTAGAGTCGACTGTCAGTCGACTGCTCTTCGTTCAGACCCCCCGAAAACCCCGCGCTGCGCGCGATAGTCGACTGACAGTCGACTCTACCCGTCTACCCGGTCGGCTCCATTCAGACCGGCCCGGGCGACCACTGCCACCCGGGCCAGGCCAGATCTCAGCGCAGCGCGACCTTCGGGAAGTCCACCGGGACGTCGAACGCTACGTTGACGTAGTTGGTGAACAGGTTGAGCGCGACGTGGGCGAGGATCTCAACGATCTGCTCATCATCGAAGCCAGCCGCACGCAACGCCTGCACATCGCCATCGGCAATCTGCGCTCGTTGCTCGACTACCTTCAGCGCGAAGTCCAGTGCAGCGGCGGTAGCCGGGTCGTTGGACTGGCCGATCTGCGCAGCGGCCATCTGCTCGCCGCTGGCGCCGGCCTTGCGGCCCAGCGCGGTGTGCGCGGCCAGGCAGTACTCGCAGGCATTGCGGTTGGCAATGGCCACGGCGATCTGCTCGCCCAGCAGCGGCGACAGGCGACCGCCGCCCAGCGCGCCGAACGAACCCCACATGCTCTGCAGCGCGGCCGGCGAATTGGCCACGGCACGGAACATGGCCGGGGTGGCGCCGAAGGCGGCGTGGACCTGGCCCAGCAGGGCCTGACGGTCGGCGGTGGTTTTGGCGGCATCGATCAGGGGGACACGGGACATGGTGGATCTCCTTGGGAAAGCGCCCGGAATTGGACGACCCGCTCATCCTAGGTAGACTCCCCGGACGAATCAGGCGCAATAAACCACACATGTTGTCCATTCATCCATGAACGTGTCCGCCGACGCTTCCGCACCCGACCGCCTCTCCTCCCTGTTGGAACGCTTCCGGGTGCAGGCCGCGCTGTTCCACAGTGGTCCGCTGTGCGGACGCCACGTCTTCGAGCCGCAGCCTGGTCGTGCCTTCCTGCACATCCTGCGCCAGGGTGAAATGGAGGTCCGCCATCCCGGGGGCGATATCGCGCTGCCCCGGTTGAAGATCGACACACCCAGCCTGCTGCTGTATCCGCAGCCGCTGCACCATGTGTTCTTCAATGCACCGCTGGATGGCCCGGATTTCATCTGCGCCACGCTGGACTTCGATGGCGGCGCGCGCAATCCGATCGTGCAGTCGCTGCCACCGGTGATGGTGGTGCCGCTGGCGGCGATCGGCGAACTGGATGACACCCTGCACCTGCTGTTCGCCGAGGCCGATCGCCAGCGCTGCGGTTCACGGCTGCTGACCAACCGCCTGTTCGAGGTGGCGCTGATCCAGATCCTGCGCTGGGTGGTGGACCACCCGGATGCGGCGGGCGTCAGCCATGGGCTGATGCGCGGGCTGTCCGATGCGCGGCTGGCCCGTACGCTGGTGGCGATGCACCAGGCGCCGCAAGACGATTGGACGCTGCCGCGCATGGCTGCGACTGCCGGCATGTCACGCAGCGCGTTCGCGGCGGTGTTCAAGGAGGTGATGCAGGCGACGCCGGCCGCTTATCTGCTGGACTGGCGGCTGAGCCTGGCCTGCGCGCAGCTGCGGGCAGGCGTGGCGGTCAAGCAAGTGGCGATCGAGCTGGGGTTTGCCGATACCGCCTCCCTGTCGAAGGCGTTCCGCAAGCGGCTGGGAGCATCGCCGAGGGCGTGGCTGGCCGCGAGCGCCGCGCAGGCTGGGCAGACGCGCGAGGAGTAGAGTCGACTGTCAGTCGACTAGCGCGCGAAGCGCGGGTTTTCGCTGTCTGATTGAAGAGCAGTCGACTGACAGTCGACTCTACCGAAGCGCATTTTCGTGGCCTGACCGAAGGGCAGCCGACCAGCGGGCGGCTCTACCACGGGCGATGTCTGCGCGCCGGCTGGCCGCTCAACTGGGCGTTCCGTCATTCTCGCTGTCGAAGGCGTTCCGCAAGCGGCTGGGGGCCAGGCTGGGCAGACGCGCGAGGGGTAGAGTCGACTGTCAGTCGACCAGCGCGCGAAGCGCGGGGTTTTCGTTGTCTGACCGAAGGGCAGTCGACTGACAGTCGACTCTACCGAAGCGCATTTTCGTGGCCTGACCGAAGGGCAGCCGACCAGCGGTCGGCTCTACCACGGGTGATGTCTGCGCGCCGGCGGGCCGCTCAACTGGAGGTTCCGTCAGACTTCGCCAACAACCCGGCGATGCGCTCGGCAACACGGGCGCGCACGCCTTCGTCCAGCTGGCCTTCGTACATCGCCTCGTAGATCCACAGGCCATCGGCGGCCAGTCGCGCCACGAAATTGTCGAGCGCGGCGCTGTCTTCCGCTGCACCCGCCTCCGGCGGCAGCGGCGCCCAACGCCGCACCGCCGGTCCCCACGGACGCTCATCGGCGTCCGGGTCCGCCGATTCGAGCATGAACATCAGTTCGGCACGGGTGGCACTCTGCGCCGAGACACGCACGAAGGTCTGGTAGCGCTCCAGTGCCGTCGCTTCATCCGCGCGCTTGCCCAGCAGCGTTTCCATCGACGTTTCCCAGGCCTGCACCAGGTGCTCGTCGATGCCGCGCAGCAGCGCCTCGCGCGACGGGAAGTGGTACAGCAGGCCGCCGCGGGTCAGCTTGGCCTCGGCCGCCACCGACTCGAAGGTCACCGCTCGCACGCCATCACGATTGATCACGTTGACGGCGGCGTCGAGGATGCGGTCGCGCTTGCTGGTTCTCATCGCTTCATTTTACGCGATCGGCCGCACCCTCGCGGCTGCCAACGCGGCCGCGCAGCAGGCGCGCCAGGATCGTCGCGCCCAGCGCCAACACCGCCGTGATCACCAGCAGCACGATCTGGTAGCCACGGTCATACGCCGCCGCAGTCAATGCGAACCACTCGCCCTGCCCGCTCTCGCGCGCGACATGCAGCGCCTGGGTGAAACCCTCGCGGGCAAGCGCGGGCATGTCTGCCGAGACCGGCAGGAACGCGCTGTACATCGCTGCGCTCAGGCTGCCCAGCATCGCCACCGCCAGCAGGCCACCGAACTCATAGGACACTTCTTCCACCGACGAGGCCATGCCTGCGCGGTGTGCCGGCACATTGTTGAGGATGGCGGTGGATGCCACCGAGATGGCCGAACCCATGCCGAAGCCGGTGATGGCCATGCCAGCCACCACCCAACCAAGGCCGTGCGGGAAGCCGAACGCCACCACGCCGACGCCCAGCGCACCTGCGGCCAGGCCGCCACAGATCAGCGGGCGCAGGCCCACCCTGTGCAGGGTGCTGCCGCCCAGCAGCGCGCTGGGCAGGCTGCCCAGCGCCGCCACCGAGACCAGCAGGCCCGCCTGCAGCGGCGTGAAGCCTGCCACCAGCTGGAAGCGCTGGGTGGTGACCAGCTGCAGGCCGGCCATCGCGAACAGGGTGAACACCGCCGACAGCGTGCCGGCCAGGAACGCAGGGTTGCGGAAGATCGCGAAGTCCAGCAGCGGGTACGGCAGCTGCTGCTGGCGGCGCGCGAACGCCGCACCGCTGATGACGGCCAACAGCAGTGCGCCTGCGCCCAGCGCATACGACGGCGGCGTTGCGATCAGCGACTTGATCGCCAGCACCAGGCCGGACAGTGCAGCCAATGCCAGAACTGAGGACACCAGGTCCCACGGCCGCGAGGTGTCGCGCTGGCCTTCCGGCGCCAGCAGCAGCGTGGCCACGAATGCGACCACCACCACCGGCACGTTGATCAGGAACACCGAGCCCCACCAGAAGTGCTGCAGCAGCCAGCCGCCAATGATCGGGCCGAGCGCCGCACCGACGATGGCCACCGAACCCCAGATCGCGATGGCGATGTTGCGTTCGCGCTCTTCGTGGAAGCTCAGGCCGATCAGCGCCAGCGTGGCCGGCATCATCGCGGCCGCGCCGATCGCCAGGAACGCGCGTGCGGCAATCAGCTGCGCTGCGGTGTCGGCGAACGCCGCTGCCAGCGAGGCGACGCCGAACACCACCAGGCCGATCAGGAACATGCGGCGATGGCCGATGCGGTCGCCCAGCGTGCCCGCACCCAGCAGCAGGCCGGCCATCACCAGCGGATAGGCGTTGATGATCCACAGCGCCTGGCCGGCACTGGCCGAGAGTTCCTCGGTCAGCGTCGGCAGCGCGGTGTAGAGCACGGAGTTGTCGAGCGTGACCAGCAGCAGGCCGGCGGCGACGGTGAACAACAGTGCCCAGCGACGGGCACGCGACAGGGCCGGAGCACCGGCCAAGGGCTGGGACAAAGCCATGGGAGAACCTGATGGGGGTGGAGTACGATCATAACTATACAGGATGTCCTGTATAGTTATGACCTTGAGAGCCAGCCGATTCAGCTTTTGTAGAGGCGAGCCTGCTCGTCGGAACCGCCAGCCAGGCGTGGCCTGGCTCTACTGGTAGACGCTCACCGGCAGTCTTCCGGCAGCGCGGCGATGGCCGATACCACCGCCGCCTGCATCCCCTGCCCTACGGCGGCGTCCAGCTCGCCACCAATGTCACCATGCTGGCGCCGCAGTTCGTCCTCGCACAGCCCGCGCACGCGCGCACGGGCATTCGCGCGCAGGCTGCTGCACCGCCAGTCGGTGCCACCCAGCGGCAGCACCGAATACACCACGCTGTTGCAGGCATTGCCGGCACGCTGCTGCAGTGGCAGTCCACCGAAATCCCGCGGCACGCTGCTGCGCTGCGGGTCGAAGTAGCTGTCCGGGAACGTGCGCGCGTACTGTTCGATGTCCACCGCCATGCTGCGCCCACCGGCCTGCGGCATCTGCAGCGGCTGGCCGCACTGCGTCGCGTCGGCGCGGTGCTGGATGTACTGGTAGATCGGCCGGTCCAGCGATGGATCCTGCTGGGTCACCGCACTCACCGCCGCCAGCACCGGCAGCGACGCACGATTGGCCATGCGCGCCAGCAGGCCCGCCTGCGCGGGCTGGCAGCGGTCGCGCAATGTTGCCGCGAGCAGGAACAATACGTCGTTGCGGAACGCGTGATCGTCACCCAGGCGCTGTTCGATGCGCTGGCTGGCATCGGACGCCGGTGCTGGAAACGCAACCGCCGGCGGCGCGGTGGGTGCGCGCTGCCGCTGCCACCACACCAGCAGCACCACCCCGCCCAGCAGCACCCCGGCAGCCATGATCCATCGCCTGCGCATCAGTTGCGGATTACCGTCAGCGTGGCTGCCGCGGCATCGTAGGACGCGCTGGCGATGTCCGCGTCGAAGCGCTTCACCTGCAGGCGGCCGGCAAGGCGGTACGGATCCCACAGATCGCCCAGTGCGATCGGTGTCGCCAGGGTCACATGGATGATCTGGTTGGGCGGCGGTGGTGGCACATGGATGCAGGCGCCGTAGAACGGCACGAACAGCAGTTCATCCACCAATCCTGCATCGTTGGTACCGAGCGGTACCACGTAGCCATCCAGATCCACCGCGCGACCATCAACAGCATCGACCACGCGCGAAGAGCCGAACTGCTTGGCGCGATCCGGGCTGGAATGGTCGATTTCCTGCCCCGGTGGCGTGCCGGAGCCGGTGTCGTCAATCAGGCCACCCACACCCTCCATCCCATTGCGTGACAGGCCGATCTGCGGCGGCGGTCGCTGGTAGGTCACTTCGTCGGGCCGCAACGCGTCCCAACGGGCGATGGGGGCTTCGCCCGTGGCGGAGGGCGCCGGTTTGTCCTCCGGCGTGACCCCCACCGCATCGCCGCCAGGCGCCGTGCAGCCCGCCAACCACAGGCATCCCAACGCCAGCAACAGGTGACTACGGTTCATACGGCCTCAGCTGCGCGTCACGCATGGTGTAGGCCGAACCGGCCAGATCGTCGTCCAAGCGTTCGGCATGCAAGGTGCCGGCCAGGAAGAACGGCGAATACATGTCAGGCATGTCGATCGGGCGCGGCAGCACCACGTGCACGATCTGGTTCGGCGGCGGTGGTGGCACATGGATGCAGGCGCCGTAGTACGGCACGAACAGGAATTCGGTCAGCCGCCCGTCCTGCGCGTTGGCCAGTGGTACCACGTAGCCCGGCAGGCGCACCGGCCGCTGCAGCACCGTGTCCACGGTGCGGAAGGTGCCGAACTGCGGCATGCGCCGGTTGCCGTTGTGTTCGACTTCCGGGCCCTCGCCGCGTTCCAGCGCGGCCAGCTCGTCCTTGGGCATCATCTGCAGCCAGTCCAGCTCCTGCTCTGCCGCATCCGCAGCGTCAGCGCGGTCGACAACCGGCGCGGGTGGCAGGGCCTGCACACCGGTATCCACCGGCCGCTCGCAGGCAACCAGGGCCAGTACCATCGGCAGCGACAGCATCCAGCGCATGCTCAGCCTCCCGGTGAAAGGCCATCGGCCAAGGTGCGCCGGTAAGCGAGCAACGCCGGGACCAGCCCAGCCACCGCACTGATCGCCAGCACGCCTGCCACCCAGGCCAGCTCGCGGCCGTCCGGCCAGACATGGGTGATCGACAGACCGAAGGTGGCCAGGGCCCAGCCGCGCCCGGCAACGCTGGCGGCCACCAGAAGCACCAGCGCCAGCACGCAGGCCGCCGCGCTGGTCGCCACCGCCTCCACCACCAGCAGGCCGGCGATGTAACCCGGCCGTGCCCCGGTGGCACGCAGGATCGCCATCTCGCGCCGCCGCTCCTGCAGGGTCGAGACCAGCAGCGCCACCAGCGAGACCATGCCGAGTGCCACCACCATCGCGCTGATCAGCTGCAGTGCGCGCTCGGCGGTGCCCAGCGACTGCCACAGCTGCTGCAGCGTCACACCGGGCAGGATCGCCAGCATCGCTTCGTCCGGATACTCGTTGATCCTGCGCTGCACCGAAAACGTGGCAATGCGCGAGTTCAGGCCGAGCATGAAGGCAGTGATGCTGGTCGGGGTCAGATCCAGATGACGCGCCTGCTCGGCGCTGACCCGCTGGCTGCGCAGCTGCACGCCCGAACGCCAGTCGACATGGATCGCCTCGATGGCCGGCAGCAAGACCAGCAGCGACGAATCCACCGGCGTGCCGGTGCGCTGCAGGATGCCGGCAACACGGAATGGCTTGTCGGCATGCGTGGCCAGCGTGACCGCGCCCGTGCCGTGCGCCAGCACGATCTCATCGCCGAGGCCGACCTTCTGCGCGCGCGCCACCTCCGCGCCGATTACCGCGTCGTACAGATCATCAAAGGGCCGCCCCTGTGCAAAGGCCAGCTCGTGGCCGGAACCATAGCGATAGTGTTCAAAGTAGCCGCCAGTGGTACCCACTACACGGTAGCCGCGCCAGGAATCGCCCAGCGACAGTGGCACCGACCACTTCACCTGCGGCAATGCAGACAGCTCCTGGTAGGACTGCCAGGACACGTTGTTGGTCGGGTCGCCGATATGGAACACCGAGTACAGCAGCAGGTTCACCGGTCCCGAACGCGCACCGACGATCAGGTCGGTGCCCGATACGGTGCTGGCGAACCCCTCGTGCGCCTGCGTGCGTACACGCTCGACGCCCAGCAGCAGCACCACGCTGAGGGTGATGACCAGCACGGTCAGGCCGACACTCAAGGCGCGGCTGCGCAGGCTGGCCCAGGCAAGCTCAAGCATGGCCGGCACCTGCCTGGTTGATCTCGGACAGTGAAATGGTGCGGTCGAACAAGGGCTGCAGGCTGTCGTCATGGCTGACCACCAGCACCGTGGTGCCGGCCGCCTGGCACTGCGCGGACATCAGCTTCAGGAACGCGGTTGCCGCTTCACGGTCAAGCGCCGAGGTGGGCTCATCGGCCAGCAGCAATGCCGGACGACCGATCAGGGCACGTGCTGCCGCCACGCGTTGTTGCTGGCCAACACTGAGCGTACCTGCGCGCCGCTGCATAAGCTCAGGGTTGAGCTGCAGGGCCTGCAGCAGGCGGGCGATCTCGGCATCCAACGGCCCACTGATGCGCGCGCTGCGCAGGCGCGAAAAGCGCAGGCCCAGCGCAATGTTGTCGCGCACGCTGAGGAACGGCAGCAGGTTGAACTGCTGGAAGATCACGCCCAGCTGGTCGGCGCGGAAGCGATCCCGCGCCGCGCCTCCCATGTCCTGCAGCGCCTGGCCGGCCACCTCGACACGGCCCTTGCCGGGCAGCAGCACGCCTGCCAGCAGGCCCAGCAGGGTGCTTTTGCCGCCACCGCTGATTCCGCGCAGCAACACGCTGCTGCCCTGCTCGACCCATAACCGCGGGATGTCCAGCACCCGCTGCATGCCGTAGCCGAACTGCACGTCTTCCAGCGAGATCACCGGTGCCGCGCTCACGGTGCCAGCACCACGCGCAGGTTGTCGGGCGTCAGCACGCTGCGGTTCTGGCCATTGGCGGTTGCGCTGTTGACGATGACTTCGTGCAGGCCGGGGAATAGTACGGGCAGGCGCACGACGATGGCGCGCAGCGCGGCAGGTTTGGCACAGTGGTACTGCAGCGTTGCGCTGAACCCTGCGTGCCGGTGCTGTCCCGGCGGCGGCGCGGCGGCCGTCGCGTCGAAGCCCTCTGCATCGGCTTTACCGGTGGCCAGACGGCAGCCCGCAGCGGTGGGCAAGGTGACCCAGCTGCCGCCCTTCAGCACTGTCGTAGCCCGTGCCAGCGCGGCCTGCTCGGCTGCATTGGCCGGCGGTCGCTCGTAATCGAGGATGCCGATGCCGGGGGCCTGCAGGGCGAATTCCAGCGTCTGCTGGTCAAGCGCAACATCGACGGTGGCCTGGCCGTGCACGTGCGGTGCGTGCTGGCGGATGTCATGGGCCTGCGCGGCACTTGCAGCCAGCAGCAGGAAAAGAGCAGCAGAACGCTTCATGGGGGAGGCTCCAATTGTTACTATGTAACATTATGGACCACATCCCCACGACGCCCGCAAGGGCCTTGGCCCAGCCGCCAACTTCGGCACGCTGGCACCCCCGCTTCGATCTTGCCGGTGCTTGGCTGTCCATGGCCTGCGCCGCCCATTGCATCGCCCTGCCCCTGCTGCTGGCCTTCGTGCCGGCCGCGATGATGGCGCTGCGCTCGTTCCAGCATCCCGGCCATGGCGCGATGACATTGCTGTTGATGATGTCGCGCTGGGAATGGCTGTTCGCGCTGCTGGCCTCGTCGCTGGCCTTGGCGAGTACCTCGGCCGGGGTGCACCGGCACGGGCGCTGGCGCCCGGTGCGGCTGGCCTGCGCCGGCGCCATCCTGCTGCTGTCGGCCTCGCTGTATCTGCCGCTGAAGGAATCGCTGCTCTGGCATGGCGTGGCGACAGCCAGTGGTGGCGTGCTACTGGCCGCGGCGCACATCGGCAACCGGCGCGCGCTGCGCACCCGCTGACACCGGCCGCGGGTTGGCAGCCCCGGGGCCCCGGCAGCCGGCCAGCGGCCGGCTCTACCCATCCATGCATGGGCCACGCAACAGGTGATACGCATTTGGTAGTGCCGGCCGCTGGCCGGCAGCCCCAAGGACCCGGCAGCCGGCCAGCGGCCGGCTCTACCCATCCGTACATGGGCCACGCATCAGGTGATACGCATTTGGTAGTGCCGGCCGCTGGCCGGCAGCCCCAAGGACCCGGCAGCCGGCCAGCGGCCGGCTCTACCGATCTCTATTCGTCAAACGGACGCTGGCCGAGCGTCTGCGTCACGTGGTCGACGAAACAGGTGATGCGTGCAGCCAGCGCGGTGTTGCGGTAGTACACCGCGTTGATCGGCTGCCGCACTTCCTGCGTCTGCCTGGCGAACAGCTGCACCAGGCGGCCATCACGCCGGTCCTGGCGGGTCAGGAAGTCGGACAGGCAGGCAATGCCCAGCCCGGCCACCGCCATCTGCCGCAGTGTTTCGCCACTGGATGAAGCGATCGCGGGCTCGATCACGAAAGGCCCGCCATCGGCATCCTGCAGCGGCCATTCGTTCAACGAACTGGGCTGGGTGAAGCCCAGCAGGTCGTGCTCGCGCAGCTGCTCCACGCGCGTGGGCGTGCCGTGGCGGCGCAGGTATTCGGGGCTGGCCACCACCCGGATGCGGCTGTGGCCGATCGGCCGCGCATGCAGGGTCGAATCGCGCAGCACGCCAATGCGGAATGCTACGTCGGTGCGCTTCTCGATCAGGTCGGTGATGCCTTCATTGGAATTCAGCTCCAGCTCCACCTGCGGGTAGCGCTCACGGAACCCCTCAAGCAGCGGCACGATCACGTGCAGCATGAACGGCGTGGCGGCGTCCACGCGCAGGCGCCCGACCGGCTGCAGCCGCCGCGCGGCCATCTGTTCCTCGGCCTCGTCCACCGTGGCCAGGATCGTGCGCGCGTACTCCAGGAACGCCGCGCCTTCCTCGGTCAGTTCGAGCCGTCGCGTGGTCCGTCGCAGCAGCGTGGTCTGCAGCTTGTCCTCCAGCCGCGCCAGTGTGCGGCTGGTGGCGGAGATGGTCAGTTCCAGCGCCTCGGCCGCCGCCGTGATCGAACCACTGTCGACCACGGCCACGAAGGCCTTCAGCTCATCCAGGGTGGTTTTCATTTTTTACCTCGACGCAAAAGCGTTTCCCGTATACACGGCTTAATCAACAAATGTAAAGCGCCCACACTTCGCCCTGTCCCGAGCCCACCGGCTCTCAACGAAGTCCCTGGAGTCCATCATGAGCGTTCCTTCCTTTGGCGTCGGCACCTTCCGCCTGACCGGCCAGACCGTCATCGACTCGGTGCGCAACGCCCTCGAGGTTGGCTACCGTGCGGTCGATACCGCGCAGATCTATGGCAACGAAGCCGAAGTCGGCCAGGCCATCGCCGAATCCGGCGTTCCGCGCGACCAGCTGTTCCTGACCACCAAGATCTGGGTGGACAACTACGCTGCCGACAAGCTGATCCCGAGCCTGCGCGACAGCCTGGCGAAGCTGCGCACCGACTACGTCGACCTGCTGCTGATCCACTGGCCGGCGCCGGGCAATGGCGTTGAACTGCGCGAGTACATGACCGCGCTGGCCGAAGCCAAGACGCTGGGCCTGACCCGCCAGATCGGTGTGTCCAACTTCAACATCGAGCTGACCCGGCAGGCCATCGAGGTGGTCGGTGCCGGCGAGATCGCCACCAACCAGATCGAACTGAGCCCCTACCTGCAGAACCCGGCACTGACCGCCTTCCTGCAGGACCAGGGCATCACCGTGACCTCCTACATGACCCTGGCCTACGGCAAGGTACTGAAGGATCCGGTGCTGGCCGCCATCGCCGACAAGCACCAGGCCACCGTGGCCCAGGTCGCGCTGGCGTGGGCGCTGCAGCGGGGTTACTCGGTCATTCCGTCCTCGACCAAGCGCGAGAACCTGGCCAGCAACCTGCTCGCCCAAGACCTGCACCTGGATGCCGATGACATGGCCGCGATCGCTGCACTTGACCGCAACGGCCGCGAAGTCGATCCGCCGGGCCTGGCCCCGGCCTGGGACTGAGGAGCCTGGCCATGGGCAGTGCGTTGGCGCGGCTGCAGGCCGGTGGCTTTAGCATCGGCATCGAAGCACCGCTGGACAATGACTGGACGCCGCTGGGCGAACAGGCACGACGCGCCGCACAACGCCTGCCCGGTGAACCGGACCTGCAGCGCCATGCGGAACTGGCACGGTTGGCCGACCGCCTCGGCTTCCGTGCGCTGTGGGTGCGCGACGTGCCGGTGTACGACCCGGCCTTCGGCGATGCGGCGCAGGTGTTCGAAGTGTTCAGTTACCTCGGCTACCTGGCCGGCATCACCAATGACATCCTGCTGGGCACCGGTGCGGTGGTGCTGCCGATCCGTGAGCCGTTGCTGACCCTGAAGTCGGCGCGCAGCGTGCAGCGGCTCAGCGGCGACCGCCTGTTGCTGGGCGTGGCCAGTGGCGACCGCCCGGTGGAGTACCCGCTGTTTGGCCGCGACTTCGACAGCCGTGGCAGCCGTTTCCGCGAGCAGATCGCGCTGCTGCGCGAAGGCGCCACCGCGCACCTGCCGCAGGGCCTGGACGTGCTGCCCGCCGATGGCCCGGCCCTGCCGTTGTTCGTGGCCGGCCTGGCCCAACAGCAACCAGCATGGATCGGCCAGCACATGGACGGTTGCCTGGCCTACCCGGGCACGCCGCAGGACCATGTACAACGCGTGGCGGCGTGGCGCGCCGTGGCCGGCAACAAGCCCTATGCCAGCTTCATCCACCTGGACCTGGTGGCCGATGCCGATGCCCCCCTGCAGCGCTGGCGCTTCGGCCTGCGTGGCGGCCGCAACGCCCTGCTGGCCGAGCTGCACGCCATGCAGGCGGCCGGTGTCGACCACATCGGCCTGCAGTTCCGCCGCAACGAACGGCCGTTGGCCGAAACCTTCCACGAAATCGCCGAGTACGTGCTCCCGCACTTCCCGGCCCATGCCGGCGCCGCCGCGACGGCCTGACAGTTACCGGAGCTTTGCCATGAAGATGAAGACCCTGGCCGCGCTTGCGCTGGCCACCCTGCCGCTGTCCTTCCAGGCCACCGCCGAGGAGTGGTATCCCTCTGCCTACGGCGCCAACGACGAGATCGGCGCGGCCAACCTGCTCACCGCTGACGTGGTCAAGCACGCGGTCTCGCTGGTCAGGACCGGCAAGACCTATCCGCTGGCGGTGCCGGTGGACAAGAACCTGCCCGCGTTCCGCCACCGCAGCTTCCGCCTGTACAACGTGCAGGTCGGCCGGCAGGCCGGCAAGTCGCTGGGCCCCAACAAGTTCACCTTCAACGATGAACTGGTGAACGCCTGGACCGGCGTTGGCACCCAGCTCAACGGCATCGGCCATATCGGCATCGACAACGTCTACTACAACGGCAACAAGGCTGCTGACTTCGTCACCGTGGACGGCGTGCGCAAGCTCGGCGTCGAGAAGGTGCCGCCGATGGTCACCCGCGGCGTCGTGCTGGACATGACCGCGTACTACGGCAAGGCGATCGTGCCCGGCGGCACCGAGTTCACCGTGGCCGACATCCAGGCCGTGCTGAAGAAGCAGGGACTGAGCCTGCGCAAGGGCGATGTGGTGCTGTTCAACACCGGTTGGCTGGAACTGATCGGCAAGGACAACACGCAGTTCCTGGAAGTGGAGCCGGGTATCGGCATGGAGGCCGCGAAGTGGCTGGCCGACCAGGGCATCGTCGCCTTCGGTGGCGACACCTGGGCCTCGGAGGTCTACCCGAACCCGAACGGTGCCGAGGAGTTCCCGATCAACCAGTACATGCTGGCCAAGCGCGGCATCTACAACCTGGAGCTGATCGACAGCCGTGCCCTGGTGCGCGACAAGGCCTGGGAATTCCTGTTCGTGCTCGGCCAGCCGCTCTACGTCGGCTCGACCCAGGTCAACATCAACCCGGTGGCGATACGATGAACACTGCCCCCGCCTTGCCGTTGTTCGCCGGCCGCCGCTTCCGCGTCAGCTATGACGGGCTGGCCGCCGACAATGTCTACAGCGCCGATGGCCGCCACGTGCAGTACGCCATCGTCTCCGGCGCCTATGCCGGTGCGCAGGGCGAAGCCGCCTGCGAGTGGCAGCAGATCAGCGAAGGGGTCTATGCCATTTCGTGGCAGGAAGCCGATGGCGCAACGGTCGTGCATGTCGATGACTTCGTCGGCGGGCGTTCGCTGGCCTGGTTCACCGCCACCGATGGCAGTTTCCATCGCATGCAAGGGCCGTTGGCAGCACTGTGACGCTGGCCAGCTGCCGGCACCACCGGTGAGTGGACGGAACATTACAGATCGGTAATGTTCGGGTCAGGGCAGCGAAAGGCGCTGCCCTCCACCCTGAGGGCCACGTCTTCCACAGGTGTCCCGCGCATGACCCGTTCCCTTCGCCGCTCCGCCTCCCTGGCGCTTCTCCTGTCCGGCCTCGCGGTTGCGCCGCTGGCCCTGGCCCATCCCAGCCTGGTGCGTTCGACGCCGGCCGCCGACGCCACCATTGCCCCGGCGACCGAGATCACGCTGCAGTTCAGTGAGAAGGTGATGCCGCGTGCCACCCGCATCGAACTGAGCATGGACCATGGCCGCATGAAGATGGCCATGCCCACCACCGCACAGGACATTTCCGAAGATGGCCACACGCTGCGCGCGCGTTTCGCCAAGCCGCTGCCCGCAGGCAGCTACGCACTGCAATGGCGCGCGGTCGGCCAGGACAGTCATCCGATGACCGGCAACTACCGCTTCACCGTGAAGTAAGGCCGCCGCCATGGCCGAGCTCTCGCCGTATGCGCTGCGGCTGGCGCTGTACCTGGTGCTGATGCTGCTGTTCGGGCGGATGCTGTTCGTCCGTCCGCGGCTACCGCGCGGCGTCTCGCTGGCGCTCGCCCTGATCGCGTTGGCCGTGGTGGTCACCGATGCCATCACCCGCTTGTCCGGTGTGCTCGGCATCGCGCCGGTCGACATCGACCCTGCAACGGCGCACTGGTTCCTCACCAGCACGCCGGTAGGTGAAGCCGGCCTGCTGCGCACCGTGGCGGTGCTGGCGATGCTGCCCCTGCTGGCATCCGCCACGCCGCTGGGTGGACCGCGGCGCGTGGCGCTGCTCGCGTTGTCCGGAATGGCCCTCGCCAGCCTGTCCTGGAACGGCCACGCCGCTGCGGGCGATGGGTTCGGTGGCACGCTGCGGCTGCTGGCCGGCAACGTGCACCTGCTGGCCGCCGGCGCCTGGGTCGGCGCGATCGCCGCCATTCTGCAACTGGCGCTGCGTCCACAAGGCCTACACCTGCGCGAACGCACCCATGCACTGTGGCAGGCCGCCCACAGCTTCGCCCTGCCCGGCACGGTCATCGTCGCCGCCCTGGCGATGACCGGCACCTATACCTATGTCGACCTTGGCGGTTCCGTGCAGACCCTCATCGGCACTGCGCACGGACGCTGGCTGCTGCTCAAACTCGCCCTGGCCGGTGGCATGCTGGGCCTGGCCGCGCTGCATCGCTGGCGGCTGGTGCCGGCGCTGGCGGTCTCCATCCGTGGCGGCTGGCAACCCAGGCCGCTGCGCTCGCTCCGCCAAAGCCTGGCCTGCGAATCGCTGCTGGCGCTGCTGGTGCTGGCCTGCGTCGCGGTGCTTGGCACGCTGGACCCACTGGCATGATCAATCCGTTCCGGTACGGGCCCAAGCTGCGATGATGGGCGCATCATGAAACTGCTGATCGTCGAAGACGAACCCAAGACCGGCAACTACCTGCGCCAGGGGCTGATCGAGGCCGGCTACGTGGTCGATCTCGCCTGCAACGGCGTCGACGGGCTGCACCTGGCCGGCAGCGGCGAGTACCAGCTGGTCATCCTCGACGTGATGCTGCCCGGCCTGGATGGCTGGAACGTGCTGTCGCGGCTGCGCGAGGCCGGCTGGCAGGTGCCGGTACTGTTCCTGACCGCGCGCAGCAGCATCGCCGACCGCGTGCAGGGCCTTGAGCTGGGCGCCGACGACTACCTGGCCAAGCCATTCGCCTTCGCCGAGCTGCTGGCGCGGGTACGCACCCTGCTGCGTCGCGGCCAGGCGCAGCCGCAGGCCGAGCGCATCGTCATCGCCGACCTGGTGGTGGACACCCTGCGCCGCCGGGTTGAACGCGGCGGCCAGCGCATCACCCTCAGCCAGAAGGAATACACCCTGCTGGAGCTGCTGGCGCGCCGACGTGGCGAAGTGCTGCCGCGCTCGTTGATCGCTTCGCAGGTGTGGGACATGAATTTCGACAGCGACACCAACGTGATCGACGTGGCGATCCGCCGCCTGCGCGCGAAGATCGACGATGACTTCGATGCCAAGCTGATCGTCACCGTGCGCGGCATGGGCTATGTGCTGGAGGCGCCGGACGACGGTGCAGTGCACAGCGGATGAGCCTGCGCCGTTCCATCGCGGTGCGGCTGACGCTGCTGTTCGCCATCGTGGCCACGCTGGTGCTGGCCGCGTTGGGCGTGGCGATCTATGTCAGTGCCCGCCACGACCTGGTCGCCCAGGACTTCGTCGAACTGGAAAACAAGGTCGCGTTGATCCGTGACCTCGCCGATAACGGACCTGCGTCCGCACGCGGGAAGCGCTTGGCAGAGGCGCTGGGCCATCATCCGGATATCGCCTTCCACGTTGTTGATGGGCGTGGCGCGGTGCTGTTCTCGACCGCACCGGCACTGCTGCGCGAGCATGCACGCGGCCAGCCGATCGACGCCGCGCCACGGCGGCACGACTGGATCCTCGCCGATGGCCGCTGCATGCATGCCCTGCACCTGCGCCAGACCCTGGCCGACGGCAGCCCGCTGGTCACCCTGCTGGCCATCGATGACGACCGCCATGCCGATTTCCTGCAGCGCTTCCGCCACCTGCTGGCGATCGCGATCATCGGCGCCGCCGTGGCCAGCAGCCTGCTCGGCGGTTATGTGGTGCGGCGTACGCTGCGGCCGCTGCGCACGCTGGCCGATGAGGCCAGGCAGATCACCGCCGGTCGCCTGCAGCGCCGCCTGAGCGCGCGCAGTGCACCGGCCGAACTGGAGCAGTTGGCGCAGACCCTCAACGGCATGCTGGCACGCCTGCAGCAGGACTTCGCGCGGCTGACCGAGTTCTCCGGTGATCTCGCCCACGAGTTGCGCACCCCGATCACCAACATGCTGACCCAGGTGCAGGTGGTGCTGGCGCACCCGCGCAGCAACGAGGCCTACCGCGAGACGCTTGCGTCGTGTGCCGAGGAACTGCAGCAGCTGGCGCAGACCGTGGGCGACCTGCTGTACCTGGCGCAGGCCGAGGCGCCGGGCGCGCTGCCCTCACGCGAGCTGGTGGCGCTGGATGGGGTGGTGGATTCGCTGCTCGAGTTCTACGACCTGCTGGCCGAGGACCGGCAGTTGACCCTGCGCCGCGACGGTGTGGCGAGCGTGGAAGGCAACCGCCTGATGCTGCACCGCGCGATCGCCAACCTGCTGTCCAACGCGTTGAAGCACGCAGCCGTGGGCAGCGAAGTACGGGTGCGGCTGATCGAGGCCGATGGCGTGTGCAGGGTCAGCGTGCACAACCTTGGCACGCCGATTGCCGCCGAAGCGCTGCCGCGCCTGTTCGATCGCTTCTACCGCGGCGAGCGCGGCCGCCACGAAGGTGCCGGACTGGGGCTGGCGATTACCCGCGCGATTGCACAGGCCCATGGCGGTAGTGTGAGTGTTGTGTCGGATGACACCGGCACCGTGTTCGAGCTGGTGCTGCCGGGCGCCGCCGCCCGGTAGTGCCGACCGCTGGCCGGTACCCCGGTACATCAAGCGCATTGCAGTTGCCGGCCAGCGGCCGGCACTACCCTGCACAGCCAGCCCATGGCAGCGTCTCAGGAACGTTGCTTCGGTGCTGCCGGCCAGCGGCCGGCACTACCCAGCACGCGCGCCCTTGGACGGTAGTGCCGGCCGCTGGCCGGCAACCCCGGTCTGCTCGAACACCCCGGCCACCCAGTCGATGAACACCCGCAAGCGTGGCGACGGCGTGCGGTTGCGCGGGTAGACCAGGCTCAACGGGCTTGCCGTCGGCGGCGTCTCAGGCAACAGCTCGACCAGCTGCCCGCGCGCGATATACGGGTCCATCCGGTAGCGCGGTGCCTGGATGATGCCCAGGCCCGCCAACGCGGCCCCAAGGAATGCATCCGCGCCGGAAACACGCACCCGCGCCTGCAGCGGCACGTAGCGCACCTGTCCCGCCTGCTGGAACTCCAGGGGGATCAGCTGGCCGGTGGCGCTGGAGCGGTAGCCGATCATCTGATGGCCTTGCTCCAGCGATTCAATGGTATCGGGCAGGCCGTGCGCCTGCACATAACCCGGCGCGGCCACCGTGACCTCGCGCAGCATCGTCAACCGGCGCGCCGCCAGATCGCTGTCGGCCAGCGTCCCCACCCGCAGCGCCGCATCCACGCCTTCGCGCAGCAGGTCGACATAGCGGTCGCCTTCACTGACGTCCAGCTCAATCTCCGGGTAGCGCTGCAGGAATTCCGGCAGGTGCGGAAACAGCAGGTGCCGGCCCAGCGTGCCATGCACTTCAATGCGCAGCGGCCCGCGTGGCGGGGCATCACGGAACGCAGCCTCGGCATCGTCCATGTCGGCGATCAGGCGCAGGCAACGGCCATAGAAGGCCTCGCCTTCCAGGGTCGGCACCACCAGCCGGGTGGTCCGGTGCAGCAGGCGCACGCCCAGCCGCTGTTCCAGCGCCTTGATCGCGTCGGTCACCGTGGCCCGCGGCAGGCCCAGGTCCTCGGAAGCCCGGGTGAAGCTGCGGCGCTCGACGATACGGACGAAGGCGCGCATGGCCGTGAAACGATCCATTGTTCGGCTGTCCGGATGATGTTGACGGATTATGCAGGATTATTCGAAAGGACAATCTCGCGAAGATGGCCCTGTGCCACTTCGGCGCGCCCCAGTGGAAGCCACCATGACCCTCTCCCCCGCCCGCTCTGTCGCCCTGGTCACCGGCGGCTCCCGTGGCATCGGCGCCGCCATCTCCCGCCGCCTGGCCGCTGAAGGCCACGCGGTCGCGATCAACTATGCGGGCCGCCGCGACGACGCCGAAGCATTGGCGGCCGAACTCAGCGCGGCCGGCGCGCAGGCCATCGCGCTGCAGGCCGATGTCGCCGATCCGCAGGCGGTGCGGCAGCTGTTCGATGCCATCGAGGCGCGCTTCGGCGGTATAGACGTAGTGGTGAACAGTGCCGGCGTGTTGCAGCTGGCACCATTGGCCGATACCGACGACGCCCTGTTCGAGAGGGTGATCGGGATCAACCTGAAAGGCGCCTTCAACGTGCTGCGCGAGAGCGCGCGACGGGTGCGCGACGGTGGCCGCCTGATCACCCTGTCCACCAGCGTGGTTGGCATCAAGCTGGAGAACTACAGCGTGTATGCCGCCAGCAAGGCGGCGGTGGAGACGATGGGCGCGATCCTCAGCAAGGAGCTGCGCGGGCGCAACATCACCGTGAATGCAGTGGCGCCCGGCCCGACCGCCACCGACCTGTTCCTGGACGGCAAGTCGCCGGAACTGATCGAGCGGCTGGCGAAGATGAACCCCTTGGAGCGGCTGGGTACGCCGGAGGACATCGCCGGTGCGGTTGCCTTCCTGGCCGGTGCCGATGGCGGATGGATCAACGGCCAGGTGCTGCGCGCCAATGGCGGGATGGTGTAGTTCGCGGCCATCGCACACCGGTAGTCGCCCACCTTGGTGGGCGCTTCGCCGTCTGCCAACCAAGGTTGGCCTCTACCGGGCGGAGAGCCGGATATCGCCGTCAGCCCGTGCGGGCCTCGCGGCGGTGATGCACCCAGTAGTACAGCGTGGGCAGTACCAGCAGGGTCAGCAGCATCGCCGACAGCAGGCCACCGATCACCACCACCGCCAGCGGCTTCTGGGTCTCGGCGCCAATGGCATGCGAGGTCGCCATCGGCAGCAGGCCGAACATCGCCAGCAGTGCGGTCATCAGCACCGTGCGCAGGCGCTGCAGCGAGCCCTGCACCACCGACTGCAGCAGGTCCATGCCCTGCTCGCGCAGCTGGGCGAAGCGGCTGAGCATCACCACCCCGTTCAAGACCGCCTGCCCGAACAACGCGATGAAGCCGATCGCCGCCGACACCGACAGTGGAATCCCAGTCAACCACAGGGCGAGAATGCCGCCGATCATCGCCAGTGGCACGTTGGCCAGGATCAGCGCGGCGCTGCTGATGTCCTTGAAGGCATCGAACAGCAACACGAAGATGATCAGCACCGACAGCGGGATCACCCAGCCCAGCCGTTTCATCGCACGTTGCTGGTTCTCGAACTCCCCGGACCATTCCAGCCGGTAGCCTTCCGGCAACTGCACGCTGGCGTCCACGCGCTTGCGCATGTCGGCCACCACGCTGCCCATGTCACGCCCGGCGATGAAGATGCTCACCGCCTTGACCCGCTGTGCGTTCTCGCGCGAGATGTTGATCGCACCGCTGGCCATGCGGAAGTCGGCCACGTCGGACAGTGTCACCGTGTGCCCATCGCCGATGCCGACCGGCACCGTGCGCAGCCGTTGCAGGTCGCGGTCGGCGTCGTCCAGGCGCAACGTGATCGGGAACCTGCGGTCACCTTCCCACAGTTCGCCGACCTGGCGCCCGCCCAGTGCGGTCTCGATCACCTCGTCGATATCGCGCACGTTCAAGCCATAGCGCGCAGCACGGTCGCGGTCGATTTCGATCTGCAGCTGCGGCAGTGAGCCGTCACGGTCGATGAAGGCACTCTCTACGCCCTCTACGCCACGTACCTGTCCCAGGATCGCCTGCGCCTGCTGGTTCAGCACGTCCAGATCCGAGCCACTGACCTTGATCACCACCTGGCCCTTGATCTGCGAGATGCTCTCCAGGATGTTGTCGCGCACCGGCTGCGAGATCGAGAACTCCGGCCCTGGAATACGCTGCTCCAGCGTGCGCTGCAGATCACTGACCAGCTGCCGCTTGTCCACGCCCTTCGGCCATTCCTTCTCGGGCTTCAACGCCACCAGCGCCTCGATCTGGTTGGCGCCCTTGGCATCGGAGCCGTCTTCCGGGCGCCCCAGCTTGGCCACCACCGTCGATACCTGCGGGAAGGTGCCGACCAGCTCACGGATGCGCCGCGACTGCTGCTGCGCCTCGGCCAGGCTGGTGCTGGGGTCAAGCGTGGCGGTCAGCCAGATCGAGCCCTCGTCCAGCTCCGGCAGGAACTCCGAACCCAGCCGGGTGCCCAGCGCGAGCGTGCCGGCCAGCAGCGCGACCGCGGTCAGTACCACCGCACGCGGGCGGGCCAGAGCGCGCTCCAGGATCGGCCGGTACCAGCCGGTCAGGCGGTCCATCAGCGGATTGCCGTCGCGCATGCGGTCGCGCCGCAGCCACCAGTAGCAGAACAACGGCACCACGGTCAGCGCCAGGATCAACGCACCGATCAGGGCCGAGGTCACCGAGTACGCCATCGGCGCGAACATGCGGCCTTCCTGGCGCTGCAGGGTGAAGATCGGGATGTGTGCGGCGATGATGATCAACATCGAGAAAAACGTCGGCCGCCCCACTTCCGATGCGGCTGAAAGAATGGTCGAGAACCGTGTCTTCCGGTCGGCCGCAGGGGGCAGCTTCGACAATCGCGAGACGATGTGCTCGGTCACGATCACCGCGCCGTCGATGATGATGCCGAAGTCCATCGCACCCAACGACAGCAGGTTGGCCGGCACGCCCCACAGGTGCAGGCCGAGGAAGGTCGACAGCAGCGCAAGCGGCATCATCGCCGCCACGATCAGTGCGGCGCGGGCGTTGTACAGGAACAGCCACAGCACCAGGAACACCAGCACCGCGCCTTCCAGCAGGTTGCTGAAGACGGTTTTCAGCGTGGTCGAGACCAGCCACGAGCGGTCGTAGAACGGCTCGATGCTGACCCCGTGCGGCAGCTGGTTGGCTTCGATCTCGGCGATGCGCGCATGCAGGGCGCCGAGCACGTCGGACGGATTCTCGCCCTTGCGCATCAGCACCATGCCGAACACCGCATCGTCATTGTCGTCCTGGCCGACCAGGCCCTGCCGTGGCAGGCCGGTATCGGCGATGCTGGCTAGGTCGCGCACCAGGATCGGCGTGCCACCACGCTGCTCCACGACCACATTGCCGATGTCGGCCGGCGAACGCATCAGGCCTACGCCGCGGATCAGGAACTGCTGCTGGCCGCGCTCCACGTAGCCGCCGCCGGCATTCGAGCTGCCCTTCTCCAGGGCCTCGGCGAACTCACGCAGGCTGATGCCGCGGTCACGCAGCTTGTCCAGGTCCGGCTTGACCTGGAACGTGCGCGCGAAGCCGCCGAAGCTGATCACATCGGCCACGCCCGGCACGGTGCGCAGGCTGCGCTCCATCGTCCATTCCTGCACGGTGCGCAGCTGGGTCGGCGTCATGTGCGGGCCCTTGAGCACGTAGCGGTAGATCTCGCCTACCGCTGAGCTCATCGCCTCCAGTTCCGGGGTCACCCCTTCCGGCAGCTCCACGCCCTGCAGGCGCTCCAGCACCTGCTGGCGCGCGAAGTAGTCATCGGCCTTGTCGTCGAAGGTCAGGATGATCATCGACAGGCCGAACTGCGTATGCGAGAACACCCGCACCGAATGCGGAATGCCGGACAGCGCCACTTCCAGCGGCATCGTCACTTCGCGCTCCACCTCTTCGGCCGCGCGCCCGGGGTGCAGCGATACCACTGTCACCTGTGTATCGGACACATCCGGAAAGGCCTCGACTGGCAGCACGCGGAACGCGGCAATGCCAGCGCCGATGAACAACAGCAGCGCCAGCATCACCATCAAGGGCTGGCGCAGGCAATAGGCAATCAGGCGATCGATCATGGCGCGGCGTGCCCCGTGCCGGCGCTGGCGGCGGCTGGCGCGCTGTCGACCAGCTGCTGCAACAGCAGGCCGCCCTCGACCACCACCCTGCTGCCAACCGCCAGGTCGTCACGCACCCACAGCCGGCCATCGCCCAGTTCCTCGGCATGCACGGCATGGCGCACGTAGCGCCCCTTGTCCTCCTCCACGAACACCACCTGCTTGCCGTCGATCAGCAGCACGGCCGCATCGGGCAGCGAGACACCGCCGTCGGCCGGCAACGCCACCTGGGCGCGCACGTACTGCCCCGCCTTGAAGCCGCGTGCGCGGTTGTCCAGCTCGGCGCGCGCCTGCACCACGCGGCGTTCGCTGTCGACGAAGTCATCCACGTGCTGCAGGGTCGCCTGCAGCAGTTGGCCATCGGCACCGGGTACGCTCACCTGCATGCCCGCCTTCATGCGTCCGGCCAGGCTCTCGGGAACATCCAGCAGCAACCACAGGCGGTCCGGATCGCCAATCACCGCCAATGGCTGTTCGCTGTCCGGGCTGACCGCCATGCCCGGGCTCATCCGCCGCTCCACCAGCACGCCATCAATGGGCGCGCGCAGCGGCAGGCGCTGGTCGACGCGCTGGCCGTTGCCATATGCCTTGGCGAAGGCGGTTGCACGCGCATGATCGGCCTGGCTGCCGGCGAAGTTGGCCTCGGCCTCGTCCAGTTCGCGGCCCGACGCCACACCCGCCGCATGCAGCTCGCGGGTGCGCTCCAGCTCCTTGCGCGCCTGCTGCAGCTCGGCGCGGCCACGCACGCCCTCCGCCTGGGCCTGGCCGAACTCGGGCGAGGTGATCCAGGCAATCAATTGGCCGGCCTTCACTTTCTGGCCCGGCTGCGCCTCGATGCGCGCCACCTGCCCCGGCAACGGCGTGCGCAGTGCACTGGAACGGGTCTCGTCCCAGACCACCCGGCCCGGCAGCTGCAGGCTGGCGCTGGCGCCGGCGGTCACCGCCTCGCTGCGCAGCACGTCCAGCTGGCGGCTGCCGGCAGGAAACTGGATCTGGCCGGCACTGATCTGCGGCGCATCCTCGGTGTAGGACGCCGGCTCACGGCCGCAGCCGACCAGCAGGGCCAGCGCCAGCAAGGCCGGCAGCACGCCGTGTCGCGCCCGCGGGCGATGGGCGACGGGGGACTTCATCGGGACTCTCCTTCAGCAACGGATGTGGCCGCTTCCCAGCGCGCCAGGGCAATGGCATGGTCGGCGCGCGCATCGATCAGCGCGGCCTCGAAGTCGCGCCAACTGCGGCGCGCATCCAGCAGATCGGTCAGGCTGGCGGCGCCGCGCCGGTACGCCAGTTCGATGCCCTGCACCGCCTTGCGTGCGGCGTCGGACTGCAGTCCCTCATAGTCGCGGCGGCGCTGTGCGGCGGACTGCGCGCTGGCCTGCAGCTGGTCCAGCTCGGCGCGTGCTTCGCGCTGCAGTACCTGCAGCTCCAGCGCGGCGCTGTCACGGTCGGCCTCGGCACGCTGGATCGCGCCGCGTGCACGTGACGGGCCGCCGAGCGGAATGGTCAATGACACACCCCAGGTGACGCCGCTGATGTCGGTCGGCTCGCGCTCGGCCTCCACACCCAGCTGGATGTCGCGATGGCGCTCACTGCGCGCCAGTGCCACACCGGTGTCGGCCGCGGCCAGGCGCGAACGTGCCGCGCGCAGATCGGCACGCTGCTGCGGGTCGAACGCACGCGTATCCACCCTGCCCGCGGGGTCTGGCCACGGATCATCGGCGCTGAGGTCATGGCTGTCGTCGCGGCCGAGCAGCAGCCCCAGCGCATGCCGTGCATCGCGCAGATCCAGGGCCGCCTCGCGCGCCGCGTCGGCTACGGCGAGATCGTCCACCGCCAGCCGCGCGCGATCCACCGGTGCCATCGCCCCTGTCGCGACCTGCTTGTCCGCCGCCGCCATCTGCTCGGCCGAACTCTGGCGGTTGGCCTCGGCAATCTGCGCCCGCTCCTGCGCGCCCTTCAAGCCGAAATAGGCTTCATGCAGCGCCACGTGCTGGCGGCGCCGCGCATCGAGCATCTCCAGCCCGGCCACTTCCAGCAGCGCGTCGGCCTGGCGGATGCGCAGTGCGCGCTTGCCGCCGCGCTCCCAGGTCCAGCCCAGGCCCACGGTGCTGTCCACCCGCTTGTCCTGCCAGCGTCCGGGGCCGATGCCGTGCTTGGGGCTGATCTTGCTGGTGCCGATCGACAGCTCGGTGGTCGGGCGTAATGCCGCCGTCTGCGCATCGCCCTGCACAGCGCGCAGCTCCAGTGCCGCCGCGCGGAGGTCCGGGTTGTGTGCTTCCATTGCGCGCTGCGCATCCTGCAGGGACAGTGCCGATGCGGCCGGCGCGCACAGGAGGGCGGCCAACACGGCCGCAAGACGAGGGGAGAAATTCATGCGGGTCACGGTAAGGTGACGCACTTGCGCCAAACTTGCCCCAACCTTGCACGAAGCTTGCAATGCGAATCCTGCTGATCGAAGACGACGCCGCTCTGGCCGATGGACTGATCCGCGCCCTGCAGGGTGCCGGCCATCTGTGCGACCACCTTTCGCGCGGGCTGCATGCACCGGCGGCACTGGCCAGCGCGCCATATGACGTGATGGTGCTCGATCTTTCATTGCCCGACGTCGATGGCCTCGACCTGCTCTCGCGCCTGCGCAACGACGGCGTCACCCTGCCGGTGCTGATCCTGACCGCACGCGATGGCGTGGAGGACCGCATCCTCGGCCTTGACCGGGGTGGCGATGATTACCTGGCCAAGCCATTCGCACTGGGTGAGCTGGAAGCCCGCCTGCGTGCATTGTCACGCCGCCGAAGCGATGCACCGGCGCAGAAGCGATTGGGCCGGTTGTGCTTCGACAGCATCCGCAATGAAGTGCAGGTGGACGGCCAGCGCATCGAGCTGACTGCGCGTGAGCTGTCGCTGGTCGATGCACTGATGCAGCATCCCGGCCGCACCGTTACCAAGCAGCGCCTGTTCGACGCGCTGTACAGCTGGGACCACGACGCCAACCTGTCGGTGATCGAGGTCCACGTCAGCCGCCTGCGCCGCAAGCTGGAACAGGCGCGCGCCGGCGTCGGCATCCGCATGCTGCGTGGGCTTGGATACCGGCTGGAGGCCGTGGGTGACTGAGCGCGTGCACAGCCTGCGTGGCCTGCTGCTCAGGCGCCTTTGGCTACCGCTGCTGGTACTGCTGCTGTGCAGCGCAGTGGGTTCATTTGCGCTGGCCCGGTTCTATGCCGGCCAGGTCTACGACCGCTGGCTGCTGGATTCGGCGATGTCGTTGTCCGAGCTGGTGACGGTGCAGGATGGTCGCGCTTCGATCGAGATCACCCCGGCCGTCTCGCGCATGTTCAGCTGGGACACCGCCGACGAAGTGCATGGCGAGGTAGTCGATGCCGAGGGTGGGCGTCTGTATGGCGACCTGCCCGAAGCCCTGCCCCGCCCTGCAATCGCAGCGGGAAATGATGACGACGCCATCTACTACGATGCACGTGTGCGTGGTCAACCGGTGCGCATGGTCGAAGTGGTGGTCAGCGCCGGACCGGGCCATGACATCCGGCTGCGCGTGGCTGAGACGCTTCGCAAACGCCACCGGCTGGAGCGCAAGCTGCTGCTGACCAGCGTTCCCTTCCAGGCCGCGATCCTGGCATTGGCGGCGTGGCTGGCGTGGTCCGGTACAGGCGCTGCCGCTCGCCATGCCAACCTGGTTGCGCGGAAGCTGGCCAGCCCGCGGCCGGATCCGTTGGCACCGTTGGACCCTGCGCAGGAGGCACCGCGCGAACTGTGGCCGGCGGTGGAGGCCTACAACGCGCTGCTGCAGCGTCTGGACGCGATGCAGGATGCGCAGCGGCGCTTTGTCAGTAATGCCGCGCACCAGCTGCGCACGCCCTTGGCGGCGATGCAGGTGGAACTGGAGAGTTCATTGCGCCAGCACGACCCGCAGGCCCAGCAGCTGGCGCTGTCCGGCACGCTGGCCGGACTGGCCCGCTTGCAGCATCTGGTCAACCAGCTGCTGATGCTCAGCCGCTCGGAAGATCCGCATGGCAGTGCACTGCCACTGCAACCGGTGGACCTGGCTGCGTTGGCACGCGGCGTGGTGGAGCGCTACGCCGACCGTGCGTTGGCGGCGGGCGTTGACCTGGGCTACGAGGGGCCAGACGACGGCGTGCAGGTACAGGGCGATCCGCAGCTGCTGCGCGAAGCGTTGGGCAACCTGCTGGACAACGCGCTGCGCTACGGTGCCGTGCCCGGCGTAATCACCCTCGGAGTTCGGCAGGAGGCCGAAGGCGTGCAGGCATGGGTTGACGATGACGGCGCCGGCATTGCCGAAGCCGAACGCACGCGCGTCACGGAACGCTTCTACCGGGCCAGCAGCGAAGGCGATGGCTGCGGGCTGGGGTTGGCGATTGTGGCGGAGATCGCGCAGCGACATGGTGCGATGTTGAAGATCGAAACGGCGCCGCTCGGTGGCGCGCGGGTGGGGGTGCGGTTCCGTTCGCGTTGACGTCCTGCGTGCCAACCAAGGTTGGCACCTACCAAAAGCACCCCGACCCACGGATTCCGGTAGACGCCCACCTTGGTGGGCGCCGTTGATGTCCTGCGTGCCAACCAAGGTTGGCACCTACCAAAAGCGCCGCGACCCACGGATTCCGGTAGACGGCCACCTTGGTGGGCACCGTTGACCTCCCGCGTGCCAACCAAGGTTGGCACCTACCAGGTGCGGGGCAATGACGGCGGCAATGCGGCGCCGCCCGCATCACCGGCTCATCGAGTACGGTGCCTGCGCGCCCTGCCCCGGCCAGTCCTTGTTCGGCTCGGCCTGCATGCTGAAGCGCAGCTCGCCACCGGCCAGGATCTCGTCGTGGCGCAGGAAGGTGCGCTGCAGCGGCTTGCCGTTGAGGCTCACGCTGCCCACATAGGTGTGCCTGTCATCCAGGCCATCGGCCACGATGGTGAACGTCTTGCCGTTGGGCAGGCGCATCGCGGTCTTCGGCAGGAACGGGCGACCGAGGATGTACTCGCCCGAGCCCGGTGCCACCGGGTAGAAGCCCAGCGCGGTGAACACATACCACGCCGACATCTGGCCGACGTCATCGTTGCCGGCCAGGCCATCCGGACGGTCGGCGTACTGGGTGTCCATGATCTGCTTCAGGCGCGCCTGGGTGCGCCACGGCTGGCCAGCGTACGAGTACAGGTAGGCCACATGGTGGCTGGGTTCGTTGCCATGTGCGTACCAGCCGATCAGCCCGGTGATGTCTTCCATGTGCTCGAAGATGGACGGATCCACCTTGGCGTTGAACACCTCGTCCAGGCGCGCGAGCAGCTTGTCGCTGCCACCGTGCGCTGCCGCCAGCCCGGCCACGTCCTGCGGCACATACCAGGAATACTGCCAAGCGTTGCCCTCGGTGTAGTCGGTTCCGTAGCCGCTGGCGCTGGGGTCGAACGGGGTGCGGAAACTGCCGTCGCGCTTGCGTGCGCGCATGAAGCCGGTGTCCTTGTCGAACGCATTGCGCCAGTTGGCCGCGCGCTTGTCGAAGGTCGCCGCGATATCGCCCTTGCCCATCGCCTGCGCCATGCGTGCGATGGTCCAGTCATCGAAGGCGTATTCCAGCGTCTTGCTGGCCGCTTCACCTTCCTCGTCGATCGGTACGTAGCCCAGCTCGCGGTACTGTGCGATACCGTCATAGGGGCCGTAATTGGCGGTCTCGACCATCGCCTTCAGCGCCTTGTCGGCGTCGAAGCCACGAATGCCCTTCACGTAGGCGTCGGCGATCACCGGCACGGCGTGGTAGCCGATCATGCACCAGTCTTCCAGGCCATGGAACGACCACACCGGCAGCATGCCGTAGGGGCTGTGCTCATGGTGGGCCAGCATCGAATTGACGAAGTCGCTGTTGCGCTTCTCCGGCTGCACCAGGGTCAGCAACGGGTGCAACGCACGGTAGGTATCCCACAGCGAGAAAGTCGAATAATTCGTGAAACCATCGGCCTTGTGCACGGCATTGTCCGAACCGCGATACTGGCCATCGGCATCCATGAACAGCGTCGGCCCCAACAGTGTGTGGTACAGCGCGGTATAGGCGCTGCGGCGAGCGTGCTCGGGTGCATCGATGTCGAGCACCGACAGCGCCTGCGTCCATTCCTGTTTCGCCTGCGCACGCACGCGGTCGAAATCGAAGTCGGCCACTTCCGCGTCGAGGTTGGCAATGGCGCCGGCCTCGCTGACCGGCGAGATGGCAACCTTGACCACCAGCGGTGCGTCCAGCTTGCCGAATGCGAAGGTACCGACCAGCTGACGGCCCTCGATCTGTGCGCGCTGGGACGGATCCTTCTCGCCCGGCGGCGGGAAGCCCTTGTAGACGATGTCCTGCTCGGTGTTGTGCAGCTCATGCCCGGCCAGCGGGCGCGAGAAGCGCATCGCGAAATACAGCTGGCGGCCCGGCGCCCAGCCGCGCGTCTCGCGGAAGCCGGTCACCGTGCCGTCGGCACGCACCCGCACCCGCGACCACAGCACCTTGCCCGGGTAGTCGTACATGCTGGTGCGCATGTCCAGCAGCACCTTGGCGTCGGTGCCCTTGGGGAACGCATAGCGATGCACGCCCACGCGGGTACTGGTGGTCAGCTCGGCACGCACCTTGTAATCGTCCAACGTGACCGCGTAGTAGCCCGGCTCCGCTTTCTCGTCATCATGGCGGAAGCGGGAGGCATAGCCGCTGCGCGGCTTCTCGGGATCGCCACGCTCCAGGCCGGGACTGCCGGTGAACGGCATCAGCAGGATGTCGCCCAGATCGGAATGGCCAGTGCCGGAAAAATGGGTGTGCGAGAAGCCGACGATGCTGCTGTCGTCGTAGCGGTAGCCGGCCGCCCAGCCGTAGGCCTTCTCGCGCGGCTGGATACGCGTATCCGGGCTGAGCTGGACCATGCCGAACGGTACCGTCGCACCCGGATAGGTGTGACCTTCGCCACCGGTGCCGATGAACGGGTCCACCGATGCGTAGGCCTTGTCGGCGGCGGTTCTGGCAGGCGCGGCCGAAGCCAGCCCGGAAGCGAGCATCGCCGTGGCGGCGACAGCGATCAGGAGACGACGGTCCAGCGTGGGCATCGGAATTTGGATCGATTCAGGTGATAGCCGGATGCTAGCACCGGGCCTGTCACGCCGCATGCTGCAGTGCGACTGCCCCGCGTGCAACGCCCGGTTCACTCCTCAATCGGGAAGCGCGCCCTGCAACGACATGAGATCCGCGCTGTCCAGCGGCCTCACTACCCGCGCGACCTCGTCTCCATCGTGCAGCAGCACCACCGTCGGCCACAGCTTCACTTTGAACGCTCGGCCCAGGGGCCTGCCCTTGCCATCCTCGATCTTCCAGTGCGGCAGATCGTTCGCTTCGACAAAGGCCTGCAACGCGGGCTGCGCGGCCTGGCAGTGGCCACACCAGGGCGCGCCAAACTCGAGAAGCAGCCAGCCGACCTGCGCCTCCACATCCAAGCGGTCGGGCTCCGCCGACAGGTGATCGCGCATGAATGGCATCCGCGCTACGCCGCCAGCGCCTTCTGGATATCCGCCAACGGCGCGTTGGTCAGGTCCTTGGCGATGTCGCCCAGCAGGCGGGCCTGGGTTTCCTTGTGCAGCAGCGGACGGATGCGTCCCAGCGTGGTCGGATCAGCGATCAACACCAGGTGTGCATAGCGGTTCTTCAACGCATCCTCATTGAGCTGTTCCGCCACCTGCTTGGCGAACGTCGCCTCGTTGAGCTGGGATACCGACATGTCCTTCGGCACTGCACCCGCAGGCCCCTGCCCGGATACACCCTGCTCGCTGATGTCCTGCAGGCGCAGTTCGCCTTCCTGCTTCAAGGCGAGCTGGTGATCGCTGCCGACATTGGTGAATACACGGGCCGAACCGCCATCGGCGACAACCACAAGCGTACCTTCGGGAATGCGACGGGTCATGCGATGCTCCTTCTCTGTTGCGTTCGCCCACAACGTAGAGGGCGGCATGTGAGCAGCACGACCAGATTCCGTTCAACGCACGTCATCATTGCTTTGCAGATGAACAGGCATGATGGAACACAGCGTGCAGACAACTGCGCTTCGCTGCACGCTCACGCGCGTGCCGTTATGATGAACGGATGATCGACACGACCCACTACGTGACGGGCGCACCTGTTACGTGGAAAGCACTGCCGACCGGCGCTCCGCTTGCCACGCATGTTCCTGCTCCGCCCATCCATCGCCTCGCGCTGGATCCTGGCGGATGACGCCCGCAGGCACTTCGCCTGCATCCCCCGCATCGCTGTGATTCCCCGCCGCTGACCGCGCGGCCGTCGTGGTCCCGTTGCCGTGCTTCCGCCGACACGGCGGTGCCTCGCCGTGCGCGTGCATCCACGCATGCCGCCGTTTTCTCCATTTCAAACCTCCCAGGGAGCCCCCATGCAGGACACCCCCGATGCACATGCCCATTTCGGCTGGTTCAAGCGCCGCCGCCACCTGAAGGTCGATGAGATCACCGTCGTCGATACGCCCATGCTCAAGCGCGCCGTCGGTGCCGCCGCACTCGGCAATGCCATGGAGTGGTTCGACTTCGGTGTCTACGGCTATCTGGCCGTCACCATCGGCCAGGTGTTCTTCCCGTCCAGCAACCCCACCGCACAGGTGATCGCCGCCTTCGCCACCTTTACCGTGGCGTTCCTGGTGCGTCCGCTCGGCGGCCTTGTGTTCGGCCCGCTGGGGGATCGCTACGGCCGCCAGAAAGTGCTGGCGTTCACCATGATCCTGATGGCGCTGGGCACGTTTGCCATCGGCCTGATTCCGTCCTACGAGCGCATCGGCATCTGGGCGCCGGTGCTGTTGCTGCTGGCGCGCGTGGTGCAGGGCTTCTCCACCGGTGGCGAGTACGGCGGTGCGGCCACCTTCATCGCCGAGTATTCCACCGACCGCAACCGTGGGTTGATGGGCAGCTGGCTGGAGTTCGGCACGCTGGGCGGCTACATCGCAGGCGCCGGTACCGTCACTGCGCTGCACATGCTGCTGAGCAGCGAGCAGATGCTGGACTGGGGCTGGCGCATTCCATTCCTGGTGGCCGGCCCGTTGGGCCTGCTCGGCCTGTACATGCGCATGAAGCTGGAGGAAACCCCGGCGTTCCGCGCGTTCGCCGAAGAAGCCGAGAAGCGCGAGCACGACCGGCCGGGGCTGGGCGCACTGTTCCAGGTGCATGGTCGCCAACTGCTGGTGTGCATGGGCCTGGTGCTGGTGTTCAACGTCACCGACTACATGCTGCTGACCTACATGCCCAGCTACCTCAGCGTCACCATGGGCTATGCCGAGAGCAAGGGCCTGCTGCTGATCATCATCGTGATGCTGGTGATGATGCCGCTGAACATCGTCGGCGGGTTGTTCAGTGACAGGCTGGGCCGCCGACCGATGATCATTGGTGCCTGCATCGCGCTGCTGGTGCTGGCGATTCCGTGCCTGCTGCTGGTCGGCAGCGGCAACGACGGGCTGATCTTCCTTGGCCTGATGCTGCTGGGCCTGGCACTGGTGTGCTTCACCAGTTCGATGCCGTCCACGCTGCCGGCGCTGTTCTATACGCCGGTGCGCTACAGCGCGCTGTCGATCGCATTCAACGTGTCGGTGTCGCTGTTCGGTGGCACCACGCCACTGGTGACCGCGTGGCTGGTGGAACGTACCGGCGACCCGCTGGTGCCGGCCTATTACCTGATGGGCGCGGCGGTGATCGGGCTGGTGACCATGCTGTTCGTGAAGGAGACCGCCGGCCTGCCGCTGCGTGGCTCACCGCCGGCAGTGGGCAGCGACAGGGAAGCCGCTGCGTTGTTGAAGAGCGATGTGCCGGTAACGGTGGACCCGACCTTGCCACCACTGCCGGAGGCTGCGGAGCCTGAGCAGGTGAAGCCGGCCTGAGGCCGGCCGCAGAACGCGGTCCCCGCTTGGCGTGGACCTACGGGGCCAGTGGCGCCGGGCGAATACGCCCGGCACTCCCTGGCGCTATTTCCTGATGTGAGTCAGCTTCCCCGGCGTCCAACGCAGCGTCCATGTGTAGTTTCCGTCCGGCGGACAGACGTGGCGGTTCGGGCTCTTCCATTCGCAGACCGTCGCGCCGGCACTGACAGTGAAATCGACAACGATGCGATCACCCTGGATGCGGATGGCACGGATGGCGCCTGGAATCTGTTCAGCCGCGTCGTCAGCATAGCCATACCTGCGGATGGCGGCATAGTCCTCTGCTTCCACCGGCGACAGGCTGTTCGGGTTCTCCTGGCCGCGCGGATCGTTTGCCGTCAGCGCCGTCATCACCGCAACAACGTTGCTTTGGGCGAAGCTGCCGCCGGAATAGTCGGACGTGTAGAAATACACGACCTCGGCACGGCCTTCGCCATCGAGATCGGCAACAGCGGTCCAAACCGGGCGGAAGTCGGATTCAATGTCGCCGCCGGGAATCAGCCGCAGGTTGGCTTCGGCGGCGTGGAAGGCCTGCACCAGGCTGGGCGGCGATGGTCGCTTGGCGGCAGGCGACGCTGCCATCGTCGGCATGCAGGACAGCGCCAGCGCGGCAAGCACCAGGCAGATAGAACTGGAGCGGAACGTCGCAGGTCCGTGCATGTCATCCTCCTTGAGTGTGCGGTCAGTCTAACCGCAGCTCCGGTGGCAGTCGTGCACGGCGCGGTTTCGCGCGATGTGTGAAAGGTATCCACGTATGGCGTGGATCTAATCCGAGGTGTTCAATTCCATCGCACGCATCACGATGGGCTTGGCCCAATCCGGCGTATGCAGCAGCTCGGCCACCGAGACCGGGTACTGCAGCTGGCCATGCGCCATCGCCAGCACCGGCAGCGGCTCGACGCAGCCGTCGGCGTCGGCGGGAGCGCTGTTGTCGTAGACATGCAGCTCGGCCAGGTGTGGCAGCAGGTCCAGCAGGTTCTCGCGCGCCGAATCGAAGCGGGCGTGGATCTTCTCCACCGGAATATCGTGGCCACCGGCCGCTACCCGCGCAGCGACGCGGGCGATGTGCAGCTCGACGCTGGCCAGGCCGCAGAACCATACCGCCACATGATGCTGCTCACAGGCCTCGCGCAGCAGACCTGGAATGGTGTTGCCGCCCAGCGTGGTCTCGAAGGCGAAGTCCGTGCCATCGGCCATGGCCTGGCGCAGGCGGCGGGTGCCTTCCTGCCAGGCCTCCGCATTGGCATCGGGCAGCGGCCAGCCGGCCTCCACCAGGCGCCGGGTGAACGAATCGGGGTTGAACCAGCCCAGCCCTTCGGCTTCCAGCCAGGTACCCAGCAGCGAACTCTTGCCGGCGCCATTGACGCCGGCAAGCACCAGGATCCGCCCCATCGGTCAGAGCGGGCGGCCGAGGGTGACCTTGCGACCGCGGCGGATCGGCTGGCCCAGCACCTTGCCCAGCCCCTCCCCGCGCTGCAGGCTGGCCAGGGTCTGGTCAAACTCACCGCGCAGGCGCAGCAGTTCTTCGCTGCGCTCACCGGCATCGCCGCCAGCGGCCTTGGCCAGCAGTTCCTGGTAGGTGCGGATGTCCACGATCACCGCTTCGGGGTGGTTGTGGTTGGTGATGACCAGCGCCTGCTTCTCGCGCACGGTGCGCATCAGGCTCGGCCAGCCACGGGTCTTCACCGACGACGCGGGGGCCTTTTCGAGGCCAGGCAGATCCAGCGGCAGGGTCATGGCACGGCTCCAGACGGGGACAGTTGAGGCCATTATGCCCAATTTGGCCCAATTGGGAATAAATGGACTTTTACCTGCCGGAACCGCCCGCCGCCGCGCCGGGAGCATCAGTCTGCAGCAGGCTGTCTCGCTCGCGCAGCGGAAAGCGGATCCAGGCGTCCAGGCCCTGCGGGCCAAAGCGCAGCTCGCCGCTGCCGGCGAGTTCGTAGGGCACGCGCTGCTCGATCAGCGCCCGGCCAAGGCCACGCTGCCGGGGCTGCTCCCAGTCCTCCACTTCGGCATGGCGCTCACACCAGTGCAGACCCAGCCATGGCTGGCCGGCCTGAACCTGCAGATCCCAGGTCACCTCGATCCGGCCATCCTCATGGGTCAGTGCGCCATGCCGCAGGGCATTGCTCGCCAGCTCGTGGATCGCCAGGGACAGTACTTCGGCCGCCTTCGGCGGCAGCAGCACATCCTCGCCCTGCAGGCGGTAGGCCGCCGCTGCCGGCGTCTGCGCCGCGATCTCCTCATCGAGCATGCCACGCAGGCAGACCCCGGCATTGGCGCCGCGGGTCAGCAGGCTCTGCGTGCGCGCCAGCGACATCAGTCGCCCGCACAACCGTTCAGCGTATTCATCCACGCTGCTGACCGACTCGCGGGTCCGCCAGGCAATGGCATGGATGGTGGACATGATGTTGCGCACCCGGTGCTGCAGTTCGGCCAGCAATACAGACTGGCGCTCGGTGGCACGCTTGAGATCGTCGATGTCCACGGCGATGGCAAATACGCCGCTGACCTCACCGTCGCCATCGCGCAGGGGCGCGGCCGCGACCCGGGTCCAGCGCGCGCGTCCATCGTCATGCAGATACTGGAACTCCAGCCCCGGCACCACGGTCTCGCCGCGCATCGCACGGGCGATGGCGAAATCCTCCGGCCCGATGGCGCTGCCGTCCGCATGCCAGCCACGCCAGCGATGCAGGTTCACCTCATCCGTGGAGGGCACCTTGCCGCTGGGCAGGTAGGCACGCATCTGGTCGTTGGACAGCTGCAGGCGCCCTTCGGTGTCGACAATGCAGACGCCCACCGGCAGCACCTTGAAGGCCAATGCCAGGCGCCGGTCCGCCTCCCGCCGCTTCTGCTCTTCGCGCTCGCGTGCCGATTGGGCCACATGCGCCGCTGTGGTCTCGAACATGGTCACGAGCACGCCGTTGATGCGCCCTTCCTCGCCACGGATCGGGCTGTAGGTAATGGTGAACCAGACATCCTCCAACCGCCCGCGTCGCGCCAGGGGATAGAGTTTGTCCTCGTAGGTGATGGTTTCGCCCTGCCAGACGCGCTGGTAGATGGGCCCATTGATATGCCAGACCTCGGGCCAGCACTCGCGGGTCGGCTGGCCGAGCCCGCCGGGATGCTTGTCGGCCAGAATCTCGGCATAGCCATCGTTGTAGAGCTGCACCAGCTGCTCACCCCACAGCACGATCATCGGGAAACCATGGGCCAGCATCAGGTCGACGGTGGCGCGCAGGTGGGGCGGCCACTGCTCGCAGGCACCCAACGGCGTGGATGACCAGTCGTGGCGGGCGATGCGCGCGGCCATGCCATCGTGGCGCACATGCAGCTGCGGTGCAGGTGGCATCTGGCCACGCAGCTTGGCGGCGTGGATGTCTTCAGGACGGCGCGACATGCCGCGCAATCAGGCAATGCCCGCAGAGACCTGCGGCGCCGCCACCAGCGCGGCCAGCTGCTGCACCAGCGCTTCGATGTGATAAGGCTTGGTACAGCGCGGCGCGCTGGCAAAGCGGCTGGGCAGGTTGTCGTCGTAACCGGAGGTCAGCAGGAAGGGGATACCCGTCTCGGCCAGCCGATCGGCCAGCGGATAGACCTGCTCACCGCCCAGGTTGATGTCCAGCAATGCCACATCGATGGGATGGGTATCGACCAGCCGCCCCAGCGCCTGCAGGTCACCGGCAGGCCCCACCACCTGTGCGCCTTTCAGCTCCAGATAGTCGACCAGAAACATCGCGATGGCGAATTCATCCTCCGCCACCAGTACACGCAGCCCTTTCAGGCCCTCTGGTTTGTTGCCCGCTTCCAGCACGACCGGCGCTCCTCGATACACGCGGCCCAGCTCTGCCGCAACACCCGAAGGATGCGCGAAACGGGCTACAAGAGCGCGTGATGATGAATGAAGATCGCGGCCACGGCGCGTTCACCGTGGCAGCGCAGCGGCGCGTTCAGAAGGCCCGTTCCCATTTCAGGCTGAGCAGGCTGCGGTCGTGGCTGTACAGCCAGCCGACGTTGCTGTCGATGCGCGCGTAGCGCAGGCTCAGGCTGGGTACCAGCCCGGCCACCGCCAGGTGCTCGCTGCGCACGACAGCAATCAGGTTCTGTTCGCTGTCCTCACGCCGCGCCTCCAGCAGCGGGCTCCACGCATCGTAGTCGCGCTCGCGCAACGACACGAACACGGTGGCGGTGGTGCCCGTCCACTGGCGCGCCGCCCCCAGGCGCAGTCCACGCTGGCGGTAACCGTTGGCCGGATTGGCGGCGCGGCTGTCACTCAGGTCCAGCCCGGCAAAGAGGGTCCAGCGCGGGTTGAGCGCACGGAACCAGGTGGCATACACTGCGGCCAGCTCACCGTCGTAATTGCTGGCCAGGCCGCGCTGGCGATAGCGCTGGCGCTTCCAGTCGGCCTCCAGCCTGAGCAGGCTGCGCGCGTCCAGTGCATATTGCCATTCGCCATGCAGCCCGCTGCCGCCCTGCAGAGCCCGGTTGCCCAGGCCCTGGTAGTCATAGCTCGGCGCGATCTGCAGGGTATGCCGTGCGCTGCGCCAGCTATAGCCCGCCTGCACGCTCGCATTGAGCTCGTTGTAGGCGCTGTGCCCGCGCCATGCCTGGCCGAACGCGAGCCCTCGCACATAGACGCCGTGATGCCCGGCCAGTGCCCAGCGACGCTCCAGGTTGCCGTCGTAGTCCAGGCCCATGGCGCGCTGGGCATCGGGAAGATTGCGCTGGATGATGCAGGTGTCGCCCACTCCGAACAAGCAGGTGCGGCTGGCCGAGCTGCGGTTGATGTTGTCGCTCCATGCCGGGCCGGCTGCCAGCGCTCCTTTCCAGCGCTTGCGCGCCTTCAGCGCAGCCAGATAGGCGTCCACCCGCCCGCGCACACCGGCGGTGGCGGGGTCGTCAGCATTGATGCCACCGGCGATGGCCGTGAACAACGCCTCCGCATCGCGGTCGCGCTGGTCCTCGGCATAGACACGTGCAAGCTCAAGGCGGGCCGGCAGGAAATCCGGCTGCGCCGCCAGCAGTGCTTCGTACTCGTTGGCCGCGCGGTGGTGATTGCCGGCCACCCGCGCCAGGCCGCCCTGCGCGTAGTGGCGCAGCAACGGGTCGTGGCCGGGCAGTTCGATGTATTCGTCCAGGAAGCGCTGCGCTGCACCCCATTGCTGATGCTGCAACGACAGGTACAGCGCCTGGCCCAGATCGTCGACCGTGCGCTCCACGCGCAGGGTCTGGCCGTCGATGGTGATGGTCGGTCGCGCCGACTCGGCCTGCTGCAGGCGCTGCTGGTCCTGCTGCTGGTGGCGCAGTTCGCTGCCCTGCTCCAGCACACGACGAAGATCATCCTGCTGGGCGCACACATCGGCAGCCGCCAGCAACAGGATCACAAGGAAGATGGGATGGCGCATGGTCGATCCGTGGTGATGCATGCAGCGGGCCGAAGCAGGGACTGGCGGATCGCGGCTTGTCCCTGCCCTGCCCCGTCAGGGGCGTGGCAATCAGTTCTTGCTGCCGCCGAAGGCGGTGTCGTACTGGCTGTTGCCGGCGAAGGTGGCGATGCCGGCCAGGGTGGCGGCGTTGGCGCCGAAGAACTGGCCCTGGGTGGTGCCGTTGACGCTGCCATTGACGTTGGCCGAACCGGCGAACGATGCATCGGCACTGTTGATGTTGGCAACGATGGCCAGGGTCAGGCCATTGCCGGACAGCGCACCGTCCAGCGTGCCGGCGCCGAAGTCGGCGTCGAAGGTGCCGCTCAGCAGGTTGCTGCCGTTGAACTTGTTCAGGCCGGCCACGGCGTACGACGCCACGCCGGCGGGCAGCGTGGTGCCGGCGCGGTCACCAACGAAGTAGACCTGGCGGTTGTTGAAGCCACCGGCAGCGCCATCCTTGGACCATTCGCCGAACCAGACATCGCCACTGCCGACCTTGACGAAGTTGAAGTGGCCCATGCCGGCGTGGCTGCCCGGTGCGCCGGTGATCGGCATGGCCAGGGTACGTACCGTCACGCCATTGACGGTGGTGGGTGCCGAGTAGGCGCTCAGGCCCTGGAAGTCCACCGGCTTGGCCTGGGACACGGTACCGACACCGATGCCGGCCTTGCCAGCGCGGTGCGGGCCGCCATTGACCTGCGATTCACCAACCGCCACGTACAGCTCGGCATCGGTCCTGGCACTGGCGGCACCGACGATATCGGCAGCATGCGCGGCACCGACCAGAGCCAGCGAGGCGGCAACGGCGAGCACCGAACGGGAGATCATTTTCATGGTATTGCTCCTTGGTTGAGGGAACTACGGGTACAACGCTTGAAGGTGGGAGATCAGAAGCGCGCGGTGACGCCGAGCTTCAGGGTGCGACCCGGGGCTGGCAGCGTGGACCGCGTGGCTGGATCGGCGTAGTAGCGGTTGCCGAGGTTGCTGCCGACCAGTTCGACGCTGGCATGCTCGTTGAAGCGCCAGCGCGCATAGGCATCGACGGTGGTGATGTTTCCCCAGGTGAACGGCACGTTCTGCCAGAGCAGGCCGCTGCCGCCGCTCAGCAGGCGATCACGGTAGGCCTGCAGGTCAGGGTTCTCGTGCCGCTGGTAGTGCACGATGCGGCTGCCCAGCTCCAGGCGCTCATCGAACAGGCGCGTGCCCAGCGACCCGTTGATCGACAGCCTGGGAATGGCCTGGGTCAGCAGGTAGCCACCGACGAAACCATCCTGCACGCAGTTCGGAACCAGGCCGCGGTTCGCGTCCAGGAGCACCGCCGTGCTCTCGTCACACACCTCGTTTTCCAGCGTGCGGGTGATGCCCAGATCGGTGAAGAAGCGCCGGTTGTCGAAGCGGGCCTGCAGTTCGATACCACGGATGGTCTGCTTGTCGATGTTGTCGAACAGGAAGTTGCCATCGCGTTCGATCACGTCACGGGTCTTGTGCACGTAGTACGCCAGCTTGACGTCGGCATCGGCGGTGTTGCCGAACAGGGCCGACAGGTTGTGCACGTAGCCCACCTCGTAGTTGTAGGCGTGCTCGGGCTTGAGCGCATGCAGCGGATTGAGGCTGCCGGAGAAGGCGATGGTGCTTTCGAACATGCTCGGGAAGCGCACCGCTTCGCTGTAACGCACGTAGGCCCGGGCGGCCGGGGACAGGTGTGCAGTGGCCGAGAAGGTCGGCAGCCAGGCATGGTCGCGGCGGCGGCTGTTGCGTCCATCGACCGGCTGCGACTGTACGCTGTTGCCGATGTTGCAGACCTGGTCGCTGCCGGCGAACACCGGCTGCACGCCGGGAACGGCCGCCACTTCGCCATTGAGGCAGGGATTGCCGGCGCGGGTGTAGTTGCCATCGGCATCGGGCAGCCAGGGCCGCGTGTACCGGACCGGACGCGGCGTCTCGTACGGTGCCAGCAACGCACGGATGCTGTCGTCGATGAACCAGCCCATGCCGCGCTTTTCCCATACGGCGCGGCGTGCTTCCAACGCGTCGATGCGGGCCTGCAGATTGGCGGGACGAGGCGGCAGTTCGTTCACGGTGTACTGCGCTTCCTTGCCACCTACGCCCTTGTTCAGCAGCTCGGGGTGCGCCTCAAGGAAATCGTCGAAGGCCCAGTAGCGGCTGTAGCGCACGCCTGCATTGAGGGTGAGGAAGTCGACCGGCCGCCACTCCAGGGTCAGGTAGCCTTCACCCTCCTGGCGGCGCCCGGCACGCGGGAACATGCGCCAGCCATCGGTGGTGCCGAAGTACGGATCGCGGGACCCCAGCTTCTCGTACTGCCAGTTGCCGCCCACGGTCAGGTCCAGGGTCGAATGCAGCGCGAAGCGGTTGCTCAGGATCAGGCCGGTGCGGTCATTGCGCGCGTTGGCCAGCGCGGTGTTGCGCAGGATCGGGCTGGCGTCCGGATTCCACGCCGGATTACCCACTGCGAAGTTCGGGAAGCCGCCAGCGCTGTAGGTATCGCTGTCCGTCTCCGTGCGCCACAGGTTGGCGTACAGGTCCAGCCAACGACTGCCGGCGGGCTGGAAACGGTATTCCAGGTTCCACGCATCCGAATCGACCCGGCTGAGCGGCCACTGGATGCGGCCGTAGTCGGGGGCCGACAGGATGCGAGACGGCATGATCTCGCCGTAGTGCGACAGCGTGCGCCGCCAGGTCGCCTTCAACTGCTGGTCATCGTTGATCTGCCAGCTGCCTTTGACCAGCCAGGACTCCTGTTCGCTGGAGGTATTGGGCACTTCATCGCCGGGCTTGAAGTAGCGCGCCAGCGTGGTGATGTAGTCGATGCCCTGGTACTCGAACTGCTCGCGCTGGTCCTGTTCGTAGTAGGCGCTGCCCTGGGTCCCGGAGAAGTAGTTGCCGCGCTTGCGCCAGGCGTAGGCGGCCATCAGGTCGACGTTGTCGCCACGCACGCCCAGCGCCAGGCGCCAGGCCTGGTCCTCGCCATCGAAGGGATTGTTGCCACTGCGCGACTTCACCGGCACCACCAGGGTGCGGTCGTCGTAGGGTGAGTTCGGCGAGCCCTGCGGGAAACCCGGCACGGTGCGGTAGTCCTCGCCGGTGTGCAGCCGCGGCAGGCGCGGTGCCACCGCATTGCTGCTGCCTTCGATCTTCAGCTCCCCGCCGAAGCGCTCGCCGGCAGCGACGACGTCATCGACGTCGATGGTCTTGATCACCAGCGCGCCACCGATCCCGCTGTGCACATCGCGCACCAGCCCTGGCCCCTTGATGATCTGGATGCCACCAATCAGGTTGGGATCGATGTAGTTGCGATTGCTGACGCCGTTGTAGCCACGCCAGACCGTGAGCGCCTGTTCGCCGCCGTCGATGCTGACCGGCACCCGCCCGGGCCCCTGGATGCCACGGATGTTGACGTCCAGCGCGCCGCTGTTGCGCGCATCGCCACTGAACACGCCGACCAGATCCTTGACCACGTCGGCCGGATTGGAGCCTCGGTAACGCTCCACCCGGTCGCGCCCCGAATACGCCGTGGTCAGGTCCAGCGCGAACACATCGTCGTAGCCACGCCGATCGCGGGCCTCCCCCCCTTCCGACTGAAGGCGACCGGCCACGTCCAGTGTTTCGGTCACCCGCACCCCTTCGCCCTCACCCGCCTCCGCTGCGGCCCGCAGGCTCCAGGTACCGTCCATGCCGCGCTGTGCACGCACGCCGCTGCCGCGCAACAGCTGCTGCAGCGCCTGCATCTGGCTGTACTCACCCTTCACTGCGCTGGAGCGGCGGCCTTCCACCAGGTCGCTGCGGAACACCACCTGCACATCGGCCTGGCGGCCAAAGGCGCGTACGGCATCAGCCAGCGGCTGCTCCGGAATGGTGTACTGCCGCACCGGCGCGACGATCGCCGGCTGCGCCTGCACGGCCGGCACCCAGGCCAGCGGCAGCAATGCGGTGGAAACAGCCAGGGCCAGAGCGGTGGCGCGACGATGACAGGCGGCTGCCGTGGACGGCATGGACGGGAACTCCTCAAGCGTGGCGGAACCACGGGCACATCCGGTGCCGGTGGCATGTCTGGCTTGAGGAGAAACGGTGTTTCGCTCTGGCTATACCTCTATAGACAGCGGGGCACTGCAGTTGCCCACGGTTCTTTCATGTTTTTTTCATGCGACCCGTTCATCCGGGTGCTGCGCGGGCCTCACCACAGCACCAGCGCGCCGCCGGGCAAGCGCTGCACGCGCAGTCCTGCCTGCGAGGCCACCGCGTCGATGGCCGTCTCCGGTTGCTGCAGGTGGAACAGGCCACTGACCCGTACGCTTGCGCCCTGCCCGCCCAGTACCCAGACCGGGGCACGGCGGTAGCGCGCCAGATCGGCGATGGCCTGCGCGGCGGGCTGATCGTCGATCACTACCTCGCCACGCCGCCACGGCGCCATGGTCTCGGCATCTTCCAGCTGCATTGGCTGCAGCCAGCGACCGTCACGGAACACGCGTGACTGCCCCGCATGCAGGCGCTGTACGCTGCCATCGCCCGGACGCACGTCGATCACACCCTCGCTGACCTCGGTGGTGACCGTGGTATCCAGCATCGACACACTGAAGGCGGTACCGATGTCACGGACCAGGCCGCCCGCCGCCTCGACCTGGAACGGTCGCGCCTCATGGGCCACCTGGAACCAGGCTTGGCCGCGCAGCAGGCGCAGGTGCCGCTGCTGGCCATCGAACGCAACCGCCAGTGCGGTGCCCGCATCGAGCACGGCGGTGCTGCCGTCCTCCAATTGCACCACGCGCGGTGCATCGCTGCTGCGCAGGTCACTGCGTGCCAGCAGCAGCGCGTGTGGCGCAGCGGCAACCATCAGCACCACCCCCGCGGCACTGGCCAGCAGCCAGGGCAGGCGGCGGCGCGGTGCGATCGGGCGCAACCCTTGGCGATCAGCCGTCAACCCGGGCAGCGCGGCCAGCACGTCGGGCCCGGCGGCATCCAACCCTTGCCAGAAGGCCTGCTGCTGGCGCCAGGCCAGCGCATGGCGCGGATCGGCCTGCAGCCAGCGCTGCAGGGCTCGTTGCTGGCGTTCCGGCAGCGGGCCTGCACTGCACTGGATCACCCAGCGCAACGCCTGCCTGGCCTGACGCGGCGAGGGTTCGGACGTGGTCATGGTTGTGGCCTGCCGCACCACGAACGGGTGCGCCTTCCTGTTGTGACAACGGCGGGCGCGATCTGCCCACGGCAATCGCCGCTCATCGATGCAGTCCCTGCTGGTGCTGCTGGATCAACAGCGCCGCGCGCAGCACGTGCTTGCCGACCAGGCTCTTGGAGATACCCAGCCGGGCGGCGATTTCGCGCTCGCTCAGGCCCAGGTAGCGGTTGAGCACGAAGCACTCACGCACCTGCGCCGGCAGCGCGAGGATGGTCCGGGTGATCTCGCGCAGTTGTGCCTGGTCCAGCGCCTGCGCCTCGCCGTCGTGGCCCGCCTCGGCCATGTCGAGGGCGTACTCGGCCATGGCACGCCGCTCGCGGGCGTCGGACTGGCTGCGGTTGAGCGCGTGATGGTAGGCCATCCGGTACAGATAGCCGCGCGGCTCCAGGATGGGCGGATCGCCGGGCACGCTGCTGGCCTTCAGGTACAGGTTCTGCAGGGTGTCCTCGGTACTGGCCGGGTCGAGATAGCGCGCGATGAAGCGAGACAACGCACGGCGCTCGCGGATCAGCAGCTCGACCAGCGCCAGGGCATTGGGAGACATAGGTGCCAAGGCCGGACCGGGGAATGATGGGCGTGATGGCGACGGTCCGGACGTGGATTGTGGGCTGCACGGCCGCAGGCGGCAAGCGAAGGCCCGTCGCGCGGCACCAGGATCATCCACGCATGGCGTGGATCTACCAGGCGGTGGCGGATCCAGTAGATCCACGCCATGCGTGGATGGAAGAGCTAGGGTTCCTCCAGCGCCTCGAAGCGTTCGGCGAGGTAATCGATCAGTGCACGCACCGCCGGCAACAGGCCGCGTCGCGACGGGAACACCGCGTGCACGATGCCGTGCTTGGGCACCCACTCCGGCAGCACCGGCACCAGCGCGCCACTGGCCAGTTCGTCACTGATCATCATCCGCGGCAGCATCAGCAACCCCACCCCGGCCACCGCAGCGGTGCGCAACGCGATCATGTCATCGCTGACCAGCCGCGGGCGATGATGCACGCTGGCCAGCACGTCGCCCGGCCCGGTGTATTCCCATACATGCTGCTGGCTGGGCGATGCCAGATCGACGGTCGGCATCATCGCCAGGTCGGCCGGCACCTGCGGCGTGCCCAGCCGCTGCAGCAGCGCCGGACTGGCACTGGTACACCAGACCCGACGCGCCAGCACGCGTACCACCAGGTCGCTGTCCTCCAGTGGCGGCGGCCGCACGCGGATCGCCACGTCCACACCCTCGCCCACCACGTCGACGCGCCGGTTGGTGGCGTCCAGCTGCACCGTCACCTGCGGGTGCTGGGCCAGGAAGTCGGCCAGCATCGTGCCGATGCGCGCATGCAGGATCGCGATCGGGCACGCCAGACGGATCGTGCCGCGCGGCTCGGCGCGCGACATCGCAATCGCTTCTTCGGCCGCTTCGGCTTCGACCAGCATCGCCTTGCAGTGGCGGTAGTAGTCCTGGCCAACCTCGGTGACCGAGAAACGCCGGGTCGAGCGCTGGATCAGGCGCACGCCCAACCGTTCCTCCAGCAGCGCGATGCGCCGGCTCAGTTTCGACTTCGGCATGGCCAGCGCCCGGCCGGCCTGCGAGAAGCCGCCGTGCTCGACCACCATGGCGAAGTAGAACAGGTCGTTGAGGTCGCAACGGCGGATATCAGCGATGAACACGGGGCGATCTCCTGTGGCGCAAGGCGCGCACCCATTGTTCACCAGATAGGACTATGACGGCAAATATTAGCGTCTACCGGCCCAATTGTCGCGGCGATATCGTCTCCTGCAACGAAGAACAGCGGCCGGCAGCCCCGGCCAGGAGATCGCCATGAAGCGTGTCACCGGTACCTACAGCGCCCCGCGCCCGCACTGGGTGGGCGACGGATTCCCCGCCCGCTCGATGTTTTCCTACAACACCCACGGCCAGCACCTGAGCCCGTTCCTGCTGCTGGACTACGCCGGCCCTTATACCTTCGCCCCCAGCGATACCCCGCGCGGGGTCGGCCAGCATCCGCATCGCGGTTTCGAGACCGTCACCATCGTCTATGAGGGCGAGGTCGCCCACCGCGATTCAACCGGCGCCGGCGGCACCATCGGCCCGGGTGACGTGCAGTGGATGACCGCGGCCTCCGGCATCCTCCACGAGGAGTTCCACACACCGGAGTTCAGCAAGCGGGGCGGCACGCTGGACATGGTCCAGCTGTGGGTGAACCTGCCCGCGCAGGACAAGATGGGTGCACCGGGCTACCAGACCCTGCTCGACGCACAGATCCCCTCGGTTGAACTGCCTGAAGGCGCCGGCCGCGTGCGTATCATCGCCGGTCGCTTCGACGGTCATGCCGGCCCGGCCCGCACCCACACGCCGATGAATGTCTGGGACATCCGCCTGCGGCAGGGCCACCACGCCGAACTGCCGGTGGCCGATGGCCGCACGCTGGCGCTGGTGGTGCTGAAGGGCACGGTGCGGATCAACGGCGGCCAGCCGGTCGGCGAGGCACAGCTGGTCACCTTCGACCGCAGCGGCGAGGACGTGTTCGTCGACGCCGACAGCGACGCCACCGTGCTGCTGCTCAGCGGTGAACCGATCGACGAGCCGGTGGTGGGCTATGGCCCGTTCGTGATGAACAGCCAGGCCGAGATCGCGCAGGCGGTCAACGACTTCAACAGCGGCCGCTTCGGCCAGATCGCGCACTGATCGTTTCAATGCGGCGGGCATTGGCCCGCCGCACCTTCCGGGCCATCGCCCACCTTCTCCAGGAGACTGACCATGAGTACCCCCGCCAACTTCAACGGTGCCCGCCCGGTGATCGATCCGGACAACGCCGCGATGCTGCTGATCGACCATCAGAGCGGCCTGTTCCAGACCATCGGTGACATGCCGTTCACCAGCGTGCGCGCCCACGCCACCGCGCTGGCGAAGATGGCCACGCTGGCAAAGATGCCAGTGATCACCACCGCCTCTGTTCCGCAGGGCCCGAACGGCCCGCTGATCCCGGAGATCCACGACGCGGCCCCGCATGCCCAGTACGTGGCACGCAAGGGTGAGATCAACGCCTGGGACAACCCGGAATTCGTTGCCGCGGTGAAGGCCACCGGCCGCAAGCAGCTGATCATTGCCGGCACCATCACCAGCGTGTGCATGGCCTTCCCGTCGATCGCCGCCGTTGCCGATGGCTACCAGGTGTTCGCAGTCATCGACGCGTCCGGCACCTACTCGAAGATGGCCGAGGAGATCACCCTGGCCCGCGTGGTGCAGGCAGGCGTGGTGCCGATGGACACCGCCGCGGTGGCCTCGGAGATCCAGCGCACCTGGAACCGCGACGATGCCCAGCAGTGGGCCGAGGTCTACACGAAGATCTTCCCGAACTACCAGCTGCTGATCGAAAGCTACCTGAAGGCGCAGGACGTGCAGAAGAACCACGAACAGCTGGATTCGCAGCGCAGCTGAGTGGCCTTCGTGCCGGCCAGTCGCCGGCTCCCCCCCTGAACAGGAGACCCACCATGTCCAGTGAACCGATCCGCGACCCGGTCAGCGATCATCTGCTGACCCCGCAGAATTCCGCCTTCATCATCATCGACTACCAGCCGGTGCAGGTGAACTCCATCGCCTCGATGGACCGCCAGTTGCTGGTCAACAACATCGTCGGCACCGCCAAAGCCGCCGTCGCCTATGGTTTGCCGATCGTGCATTCGACGGTGAACGTCAAGACCGGCCTGAACAAGCCGCCGATTCCGCAGCTGCGCAAGGTGCTGGGTGACTACCCCACCTACGACCGCACCACCATCAACTCCTGGGAGGACGTCGAGTTCCGCAAGGCGGTGGAAGCCACCGGCCGCCGCAAGCTGATCATGACCGCGCTGTGGACCGAGGCGTGCCTGACTTTCCCGGCCCTGGATGCGTTGAAGGAAGGCTATGAGGTGTATGTGGTGGTCGACGCCGTCGGCGGCACCTCGCTGGCCGCGCACGATGCGGCGCTGCGCCGCATCGAACAGGCCGGTGGCCAGCTGATCAGCGTGCCACAGCTGTTCTGCGAGCTGCAGCGCGACTGGGCCCGTTCGGAAACGGTGCCGGCCTTCATGAACCTCTTCATTGAAACCGGGGGTACGGCAGGCATCCAGTTCTCGTACGATCGTACCGAGTGATTGGATGGCGGCGCCGGTCCTGGCCGGCGCCGCCTTTTGGAGCAGTCGAGCATGGCTCGACGCCACAGATAGATGGAGAACGTGATGGCCTACGCACGCATTGTTTCAACCGCCGACAACTACCTGCACCACATCAGCAATGGCACATTCGCTGTGGATGCGGACGAGCCCGCCTCACTGGGCGGCCAGGGCAAGGGCTTCGCACCGTTCGACCTGTACCTGGCCTCGCTGGCGGCGTGCACCGCCATCACCCTGCGCATGTACGCGCAGCGCAAGGGCTGGAAACTGGGCGAGTTCCATGCCGAGCTGCGTTCGGAACGTGACGCGGATGGTCGCTTCCATGTGCACCGCGTGCTGCATGCCAGCGCCGAGCTGAGCGATGCGCAGTGGCAGCGGTTGCTGGAGGTGGTGGAAAAGACCCCGGTGACCCTGGTGATGCGCGAGGGTGCGCGCATCACCAGTGAGCGTGGGGCTGCAGCGTAACCCCATCCACGCATGGCGTGGATCTACTGTAGAGGCGAAAGCTCAGCGCCGTGAATGCAGCACGGTGCGCTGGCGCATCGCGTTGAATTCCTGCTCCACCTGCTGGATGTCTTCGGCCTGGAAACCGGCCGCATCCAGCAGCTGGTCGGCGGCAGCGGCGGCCAGCGGATCATCGTCACGCTGGCGCCAGCAGCGCGCCGGCAGGAAATAGCCCACCTCGCTGCGCCCGCGCATGATCACCACCGGCCGGCCTGCATACAGCAGGAACTCGGCCAGGTGCTGGCGCAGGCCCTCGACGGAAACATAGGCCGGCCCAACACCCAGCATCTGGCTGGACGGTTCGGGACTCTCGAACAGCTTGCGACGGCTCATCCACTCCTCCTTTTGAACAACGCGTGGTCTCCTTTCCTTAGACGGGCGCATCGCTGCGCCCCCGCCACGCACTACGTGATCCGCATCACGCCGCCACTCAGAAGCCGGTGTTGAACTCCAGCTGGAACACGTCGATCGACAGCGGCGCACCGGACACTTCCTTGGCCGCCATCCACTTGCCGCTGATCCAGCTGCGCGCGTCCAGCGCGTAGGCACCGCCCACGTAGTAGCCGCGGGCGTTGGTACCGCCCAGGTGGAAGTTCGGATCGTTGTAGGCGTCCGGCAGCGCATCGGCCTCGATGTGCTTGTAGCCCAGCAGCGCCTGCCACTGACCCTTCTCCTTCAGCTCGGTGGCTCCGAAGGTGGCCTGCACCATCCAGGCGGTGTCGCCGCTGCGGAAGGTGTCGATGCTGGCGGTACCGCCGGCGCCGTAGTTGTTGACGATGCCGTTCTGGGCGCGGCTGAACATGGCCTGCTTGTCGTAGGCCAGGTTGCGGATGTAATCGCCGTCCAGGCGCAGACCGACGCCCTGTGCCAGCTGCGTGTCCCAACGCAGGTTCAAGGTAGCCAGGCGGAAGGCCGAGGCCAGGCCGACGTACTGCGGGGTCGGCGTGTTGGCCGGGTCCAGCGGATTGCGCGCGATGTCGCGGATCAGCATCAGGGTGTTGCCCTTCTGCATGAACGCCGGGCGCGACCAGTCGGTGTCACAGCCCACCGCACCCGCGTACAGGGCGCACGGTGAGGACAGGCGGCCGCTGATGTTCTTGAAGTCGTAGTAGCCCAATGCAGCGCGCAACGTATTCTCGTCATTGAAGCGCCAGTTCACACCTACCTGGGCACCGGACAGCCACTTGTTCTCGTTCGGAGTCTTGACCTTGCTCTGGCTCGGCGAGCTGTCGGAGGTGTACTCCAGCGGCACCACCGCGAGGTTGCCGAACAGGTCGAGGTCGCCATCGTCGAAGTCATACTTCAGGTTCGCGGCCAGGCCATCGAAGTTGAGGTCGTTGGAGAACAGCGTGTCGCTGGTCCAGAACGGATTGCCGAAGCGGCCGCCGCGCACCGTCACCCAGTCAGCCGGGCTGTAGGCCAGCCAGGCCTGGTCCAGCCACACGTCCTTCTTGCTCAGGCCGCCACCCAGCTGCTCGGTGGTCGACACCGGGCCATTGCTGCTGCCGCTGGCCAGGCGCACGCCGGCCGTGGTGTGCTGGCCAATGGTTGCCTCGATGCCCAGGCGGGCGCGGATGCGCCACAGGTTGCGGCGGTCCTGGCGGGTGTTCAGCAGTGGCGGCAGCTGCAGGTTGGTGTTGGTGTTGGTGTCGAAGCCGTTGCCGGAATTGATCGACGACCAGTTGCTCACGATGTCGCTGTTGCGTTCGGAGAAGAAGCGCGACTCGCTGCGCACGCGCATGTCACCGGTGACCTTGATTCGCTTGGTCCATTCGGCCACTTCGTTCGGTGCCGCCCAGCCTTCCGACCTGGCCTGCGCCATCACGTCCTGGCGCACTTCGTCACGAATGCCGTCGCGCACGCTCTGCGGCACGTAGGGCACGCGCACGTCGCCAGCCTCCAGGGCCACGCCACCGCTGGCGGCCGAAGGTGCGGTGGCTGCACCGCGCTGGGCGGCCGCTGCTTCAGCCTCGGCCTGCACCAGCAATGCCTGGCCGTCTTCGGGCTTCAGCGCGCCGCTGGCGATCAGGCCCTTGATCAGCTTGACCATGGTCGTTTCGGCGGCCATCGCACCGGCCGGGGCGGCCAGGCTGAGCAGCACGGCGCAGCACAGCAGCGCCCGTCGGGCCGGCCGCGGGCGGCGGGAGTCGGTTCGTGCGCGGACGTGGTCGTTCATCACGGTTCTCATCGAAAGAAGGGAAATCACGGAGGTCGGGAATCAGGCCCCGGGCCGGCGGCCCTGGATCAGCACGCGGGCGGGGAAATCAAGCGACGCTGGGGGTGCCTGGTCGACCTTGCCGATGCGACGCAGTGCATCGAGCACGGCCGCGTCGGCCTCCTCGTTGCCACTGCCACGCACCAGTTCGACCTTTTCCAGGCGGCCGTCGTTGGCCAGCCACACATTCACCTGCAGCTGGAACGCCAGGCGCTTGACCTTGTCGTCGCGCGAGATCGCCTGCTGCATCAGGTAGCCCAGGTAGCGGCCGTAGGTAGCGTTGCCGGCGCCACCACGGCCAACGCCGGACGAACCGCCGCCACTGCCGGACTGGATACCGAAGTTGTCACCACCGGCCTGCGCATCGGCATTCATCGTTACCGGGTCGGCGTTGTCCGGGGTCGGGGTCGGCTCTTCGGCCGGCGTCGGCTGATCCAGCGGCTCCGGCTCGGGAATGGCCTCTTCCGGCGGCGTTTCGGGTTCCGGCGGCTTTTCCGGTGGCGGCGGCGGCGGCGGAGGGGGCGGCGGCAGCGCCAGCATCGGCGGCTGCACCACCGGCCGACGGGTACTGGCAGTGTCCCTGAACAGCATCCACCACACGGCGATGCCGAGCACCAGCAACGCGGCCAGCACCAGCGCGACGGTCACCAGCAACTGGCGACCGCGCATGCCGGGCTCCGGCCGAGGGGGTTGATGGGCCGTCATGCCTCAGCCCTGCGCCTTGCCGGTGACCAGGCCGACCTGGGCCAGCTCCAGCCGCCGCAGCAGGTCCAGCACCTCGACCACGCGGGCGTACTGCACCTGCGCATCACCGCGCACGATCACCGGGAAATCCGGCGTGGTCGCGCGCTCGGTGCGCAGCCGGTCTTCCAGTTCGGCCATCGTCACCGGGTAGGCATCCAGGAACACCTGTCCACTGGGGTCGATGGTGATCGCCTTGGTCTTCGGCTTCTCCAGCGCGACGCTGTTGCTGGCCTTCGGCAGGTTGACCTCGATGCCGGGGATGGAGGCGTTGCTGGTCAGGATGAAGATCACCAGCACCACCAGCAGCACGTCGACGAAGGGCGTCACGTTGATGCCCTTCTCGCGCTTCTTGATGCCGAACTTCGCCTTCTGGCCCATGGCGTGCCCCTCAGCCCTGGACCGCGGCCGGGCCGCGCCCGTCCTGCTCTTCGGCCAGGCGTGCGGCGAACTCGTCGATGAACACCGCCATGTCCGCGCCGATCGCTTCGGCACGCGCGCCCAGGTAGTTGTAGCCGAACAGCGCCGGGATCGCGACGCCGAGGCCGGCAGCGGTACACAGCAGCGCCGCCGCCATGCCGGGCGCCACCGAATTGATGTCCACCGCGCCAGCCATCGCCGCCACCACGAACACCAGCATGATGCCGATCACGGTACCGAACAGGCCCACGTACGGCGCGCCTTCGATGGTGGTCGACAGCCAGTTCATCCGCCGCGCCATCGCTTCCTGCTCGCGCACCATCACCGCATCCATCGAGGCGCGGATCGCCGCAATGGTGGCGCCACTGAGATAACCACTATTGCCGTCGCGCTGGTGGCGCTGCTGCATTTCATCGATGGCCACCTGGTAGATGCGCCACAGCGAACCGTCGTGCATCGCGGTGGGTGCCTTTCCCTGGCGGTCCATGTCGGACAGGGTGCGCAGCGGCACACCCGACAGCTTGCCGAAGCTCTCGGTGAACACTGCATTGGCCTTGCTGGTACGGCCGAAGTGCCGCCCCTTGGCGATCATGATCGCCCACGACAGCAGCATCATCAGGCCGAGGATGGCGACCACCACCCAGGCGTCGAACGGCATCGCCTTGAGGATGAAGGCGAAGTGGCTCTGCCCGGCGGACTGTTCGTCGGCGCCGTAGCTGATCAGGCGCGAGTCGGCGCCCTGCGCAGTGGCATCGGCCAGCAGCAGCGCGGCCGGTCGTGCCACGCGCGAAATACGCAGCTCATCCAGCGCGCCTTCGAAGCTGGCCAGCGGCTGCACCGCGCCCGGCGCATCGGCGCCCACCACCGGCGCGGTGGTCAGCGCCGGCAGCTCGCCGCTCAGCTGGGCGACCACGCGGCCATTGAGGTACAACTGCAGTGCACCCTTCTCTGCGGTCAGCGCGACATGCGCCCACTGCCCTTCCGGAATCGGCTGCGCCAGCGTGCTGCGCTGGCCATTGAGCTGCACGAACGGCACCCGGTTTTCGATACCCAGCACCAGTTCGGACGCACCGTCGCGACGCGCGTAGATCGCCTGTGCAGCGTTGTTGCTGCCTGGCTTGATCCAGGCCGAAACAGTGAGCGGCGCGCCCGCCTCCTGCGCAAGCGATGCGCTGGCCGGCAGCGGCAGCGGGGCTGCACCCAACTGAACGCCGCGGCCGATCACCGAGCCTTCCGATGGCGGCACCACGGCACCGGCATTGTTGCCATAAGCGGTGGTGTCGCGTGCCGGCGCATTGGCCTCGGCGAAGTGGTAGACCAGCGTATAGTCCGGATCGAACACCTGCTGGCCGTTGCCGCTGGCGGGGGCCTTTTCATTGCCGTAGTACATCCAGATCGTCTGCGGTGCCGCAGCGCTGACCGCCGGCACGTCCACCCAGACCAGGGCCAGGCCCAGCTTGGGATCGAACTGTTCGATCTGGTGGGCCAGCACGGTGCGGCCATCACCCGAGACAAAGCGCAGGTCGTTGCCCGCATCCTGGGTGCCGTCGAAGCCGAAGTTGCCGGTGTGCAGGCGCAGCAGCAGCGGCGTGCGACCCGGATCACCGGCCAGGCCCGCGCCCTGCGGGCCGGCGTCGACAGTGATCGGCTTGCGGTACTTCCATTCGGCGTGCCACCAATTGGCATCGGCCGCAGCGACCGGCAGCGCAACCAGCGCGGCCAGCAGCAACAACACTCGGGAAAGCAAACGGTCCATGCGAAGGGTCTCCGGAGAACGCATGTTCAAGGGAAGGGTCAGTAACTGGTGCTGATGTTGAAATGCAGGCGTGGGTCGTCCTTGCGCGTGACCGGGCCATCGGCATACGGCCAGGCGTAGTCCAGGCGCAGTTGGAGGTGTTCACCCAGGCGCAGCTGCGCGCCCAGACCGACCGAGGCCAGGTTGTACTTGTCGCGCTGTTCGGGCAGCGGCTGGCGCAGGCGCAGGTAGGCCGCGTCGGCAAAGCTGTAGACACGCAGGTCGGTGCCGCTCCACAGCGACCACGCAGGCGTGCGCCATTCCAGGCTGGCCAGGCCGCCGTAATCGCCGATCGCCTCGGCCGACAGATAGCCGCGCACGGTGTACATGCCACCAGCGGCGAACTGCTCTGCCGACACCAGCGGCGCATCGGTCACCTGCAACGAGCCGCGTGCATACCACTGCCAGTCGCTGCTGAACGTGTGCGTGTTGGCGACTTCCGCCTTGAACGCGACAAAACTGGGGTCTGCCCAGTAGCGCTTCTGCCCGAACCCGATGGCATCACTGCCATAGCCGAACAGCCGACGGGTACCGGCCACCAGCTGCGTATTGATACTCAACTGATCCTGCTCGCCCTGGCGCACACCGACAAACCCCAGGGTGATCGGCGCGTACTTCAGCGGCGTCTTCAGGCTCTCCTTGCCCATCTGCGTGTCTTCCTCGGTGTCCTTGAAGTCCACGCCGAGGCTGAGCTGGCGCCACCACTGGCTGCTGCCGGCCAGTCGATAGTTGAGTTTGAGACCGATCGAATGGCCGTTGCCGATCACATTGGTTCCGGTGCCGGTACCGACCTGTCCGCCCGCGTTCAGCACGCGGCTGTCGGACTTGTAGCCGGAACCTTCCAGGCTCCACGGCGTGCCTTCGAACGGCATCGTGTACGAGGCCGAGAACACCTTGGCCTGCTTTGTATCTTCCGGCGCCAGGTACACGCCGATGTTGGCGCTGTGCCCCCGCTTCCACAGGTTGTCGTAGGCCAGCGACGCACTCAGGCGCAGCTTCTCGGTGTCGGCGCTGTGGTCGTTGTTGAGTGACGCGCTGGCACGCCACGGCGACTTCTCTTCGACCTGCAGGTCCACATCCATCGTGCCCGGCACCTGGCCTTCGCGCACCAGCGGCATCACCTGGCGACGCCCGCCCTCATTCAGTGCGGTCAGTTCCTTCTGCGCCTGGTCGAAGTCCGGCACCTTGCCCTCGGCAAGTGCCGGTACGCGTTCGCGGATGCGTTCGGGCGATTCGTGCTTCGTCCCCACGACCCGCAGCTGGCCAATCGGTGTCTGCTGTACCTTCAGCAGCACCACGCCGCCACTGACCTGCTGCTCGGGCAACTCCACGTAGACCGACTGGTACCCCGCCTGCTGGTACAGCGCATTGACGGCATCGCGTGCCTTCTCGACATCGGCCAGGGTCTTTCCCGGACCGAGGAAGGGCTCGACCGCGCGTTCGATCTGGCGCGGATCGAGCACGGTGTTGCCGCGCACGATGTACTCATTGATGTTCACGCTGGGCGCGGGTGCCGCCTCCTGCGCGAACAGCGGCAGCGGCAGCGCCGCCAGGGCCAGCACCAGCGGATGCAGGCGCAGCGGGAGGCGGACGGCTCGGCACGGAACAGGAGTCATCGAAGGCATCGCGTCGTATCGAAGGAAAGGGCCATGGAGCGGCGCGTGGGTCTACCAACAGGACGTGTACGTCGCGTCAAAACCGCCAACAGTTTTGTGACAGCACTGTCATCTTTTGACGGCACCGCAACGCACGCAGGCGGACCCTGCCTTCTCCACACGTCTTCATTGCAGAACGTCGACTGCTGCGGAAGATTCGAGATGCGTGAATCACTGATGGTGGAACTGCGCGCTGCCCTCGCCCTTGCCTTGCTGCTGGTGTTGACACCGGTGCGCGCCGACGAGGCGAAGAAGCACGAAGACGCCGCGCCCTGCATCGAAGTACAGGTCAATGGCGAGCGCATTCCGGCCTGGGACTGCCTGCAGCGCAAACTTGCGCCAGCATCGAAAGCGGCGAGATCACCGACGCTTCCCGAGGCCGAGCGCCTGATACGGCAGCCCGGTAACCAGCTGATGCAGTACAACCTGGAAGGCACACGACAGCGCATGGGCGATGCCTTTGGTCGTTCGGTGGTACCGCAGCGTCCGGCGCGCTGAACCTCCGCCGACGTGAAGCCGAGCCCACGCCCGGCAGGATTTTGTAGATTCGAGCCATGCTTGACTGTCCTTCCAGACGCAGCCGAGCGTAGGCTGGGCTCTATGGAGCGGCCGGCACGATGCCATCGCTCGGCACCGGCGGCAGCTCAGGCACCGGCAGGCTGCGCGATTGCCCGGCCTGGTTCAATTCGACCGCGCTGGCACTGATGCTGGCCAGCACCGTGCAGGGGCCGAGTCGTTGGCCGGGCGCATACGCTTCCGCCGGGCGTCCATCCACCGAAAGCAGGGCCAAAGGCGCGTGGTCACCGGCCATCACGCCTAGCACCACCACCTCGGTCTGCACTGCACCGGGGGACAGCAGCCGCACCAGCGGCAGGCTGGCCACTGCATCGAACATCGGCCGTACCGGCGCCACGGCTTTCGCCTCGCTGGCCGCGGCCGCTGGCGCCACCGCAGACAGGGTCACGCCCCAATAGGCCACCACCGCCAGCAGCAGCGTCGCCGCCAGCAGGGTCAACATGCGATTGCGATCCCAGCGCCTGCCATCCATGTTCCGCACCATCGCCACGTTCGTGTCTGCCCACGCTAGCAGCTGCCGCTGACGCTTTTGTTTCATCATGCGGGCCTACGCTGGCAGGCATCGACCTGGACAGGAGGCAACGTCGATGCAGCACGTGCCGCGTGGCTTTACCCTGCTGGAACTGATGGTGGTGCTGGTGATCATCGGCATCTGCACGGCGGGCATCGGCCTTGGCCTGGGCAGCCTGCTCGACCCCGCGCGCCAGCTGCGGCAGGAAGCTGAACGGCTGGCGCAGCGCCTGCAGGTGGCGCGCGACCAGGCGCGCATCGATGGCCGCCCCCTGCGCTGGCAGGCCGACGCCGCCGGCTACCGCTTCAGCTGCCGCGAAGGCACCCGCTGGGTTGACGTGCAGCGCGATGACCTTCTGCGTCCGCAGCAATGGCAACCGGCGGGCATCGCGGTGCAACCGACCACGCCGATTGAACTGAGCCCGGAGTGGATCGGCGTGGCGTGGGAGCTGAGGTTGTCGTTGCAGGGCCGCCAGCTGCGTCTTCGTGATGATGGCAGCGGACAGTTGCAGGTCGTGCAGTGAAGCGGAACATGCGCGGGTTCACCCTGATCGAAGTGCTGATCGCATTGGCGATCGTTTCGATTGCGCTGGCGGCGGTGATGCGTTCGGTGGCGGTGGCGACCGATGATCAATCGCGCCTGCGCGACCGTCGGCTGGCACTGATGTGTGCGCAGGACCGCTGGCAGGAGCTGCGCCTGGCCGGGCAGCCGCCGCAGAATGCACGGCAGCGCTGCGTGCAGGGGCGCAGCAGTTTCCTGGTGCTGCAGCATATCGGCACAGGGAGTGACGGACAGCCGCAACTGGAACTCAGCGTGGTGGCCGAAGATGCACCGCGGCAATCGCTGGCGCGGATGCAGCTGCCGTGGACGGCGGCGCAATGAAGCGTACCGCAGCAGGTTTCACACTGATCGAGGTGATGATCGCGATCACCATCATGGGCGTGCTGGCACTGATCTGCTGGCGTGCGCTGGACAGCGTGGCCAGCAGCGACCAACGCCTGCGCCGGGCCGATGCCGAGACCACGACGGCGCTGCGCGTGCTGCAGCAGTTCCAGCGCGACATCGAGATGCGTGCCGACGACGCGCTGATGAACGGCGCAGTGCGCCCGGCGGATCAGCCTCAGCGCCTGCTACCCCCTTCACTGGTGAGCGAACGGCATCCGGATGGAAGCTTCGCGCTGGAGATCACCCGCAGCTTGGGCAGCGACGGGTTGCGCTGGCAACGTGTTCGCTGGTGGCGACAGGGAAGCACGCTGTGGCGGGCCAGTGGCGCTGCGACGGATCGCTACCCTTTGCCCGCACCGGATCCGTCAAAGGGGATCGCGGTGGCGCAGGATGTGCAGCGATTCGAGGTACGCGCCTGGCAGCCGGGCGCCGGGTGGGCGCTGCTACCGAGCAAAGGCGAGGTGCTGCCGGCCACCGGGCTGGAACTGCGGTTGGGCCTGCGCGATGGGCGTGGGCCGTTGAGTTACCGGCGCGTGCTGGAGCTTTAGGATTCCTTCCAGGCAAAGCATCCACGCATGGCGTGGATCTACTGCCAAGCCCGCTCTGGTGGGTGCCGACCTTGGTCGGCACTGAAGCTGGCCCAGCCATCCACGCATGGCGTGGATCTACTGCCGAGCGGCTTCTACTGCCCGGCCTGCTTTGGTGGGTGCCGACCTTGGTCGGCACTGAGGCTGGCCCAGCCATCCACGCATGGCGTGGATCTACTGCCGAGCGGCTTCTACTGCCCGGCCTGCCCTGGTGGGTGCCGACCGTTGGTCGGCACTGAGGCTGGCCCAGCCATCCACGCATGGCGCGGATCTACTGCCGAGCCTGCCGCCGGGTGCTCTCCTGCACCCGGCGGCGCCGTGTTGGTGGTCCTCACCGCTGATGGCCGCTCCCTGCCCTCCGTGCCATCCTGGCTGGGGCCGCTGCCGTTCCGTGGCGGCTGGCCCGATGCTGTTCGTTCTTTCGGCCCGGTCGCATCCACGCATGGCGTGGATCTACTGCCGACCTTGGTGGGCAGCAACATGTGCCGACCAAGGTCCGCACCTACCGGCGCTGCGTGCCCTCGTCGCGACTTGCCTGCGGGAACTGGAAGGCACTGTTGGCGTCATAACCGCTGTTGGCAGTGTTGCCACGCGCCGGCGGGTTGATGCTGCTGGTGCCACTGCCGAAGCCGAGGATCTGCACGCTGATCACCGACGGCTGGTTGCGCCGTGCATCATCCTGGCTCTTGCGCATCACATCCTGTGCGGCCTGGCTGGCGCTGTTGGCTGCCGCACTGGCCGAAGCCAGCGCATTCACGTTCACCGTGGCCAGCACCGGCAGGCCCTTGCTCTCACCCTGCACCTGGATGTTGGCTGCATTGAGTACCTGCAACGCCGCTAGGTTGATGTTGCCGGAGACACGGATACCCGCTTCGCCCGCGTCGATGGTGCCCAGCGGCGCGATCAGGTCGACGTCGCCCGGTCGTACTTCGGCGATGGGGTTCAAGGTCGCGATGCCGGCGCCACTGGCGGGAGCCTGCGGCGACAGGATCACATTGCCCCAGCCGTCATAGACGCGACGCGGTGGCGTGTACAGCAGCGTCGTCTGCGAACCGCGACCGGCATTGATGTCACCCTGCTCCGACCACGCCAGGATGTCGCCGCCGAACGTGGTCATCACCCGCGACAGGCCCAGCAGCACGCTGTCCTGGCTGAACAGGCGGATATCGCCCTGCCCCTGGGTGACAAGGCCGGCACTGGCCGGCGGCACCACACCCTGCACACCCACCACGATCTGCCCGCCCGGCGCCATCAGCTCGATGTTGCCGCCGGCTTCGGTACGCACGCCGGAGCCGCCGTACATCACGATGTCGCCGGTGCGGTCGATGGCCGTTCCGGCAGCATTCCTGTCCGGCATCAGCGTGGCGATCGCCTCGCGCCCACGGAGGTACGAACCGAAGCGCGGGCCTTCGGCATCGGTGTACTCGCGGCCACCTTCACGCAGCTCGGCGTAGTAGATCTGGCGCAGGAAGATGCGCTGCTGTTCCTGCGGCAACGCATCGAACGCAGCCAGCGCCGCGTCGCCATCGGCGGCCACGCCGAAGCGCTGCTGCAGCCACTGCTTCAGCTCCTGGTTGTAGACCTTGACTGCCTTGCCCGGCTGCGATGCAAGCGATTGCGCGGGATCGGCAAGGTTGACTGGGTCCAGATAACGGGCACGCAGGGCCGCGAAGTCGATCTGCTGGTTGCCGGCCGTCAGCGCGATGCTGGCGCCGGGACGGGTGTCGCCCTGCACGATGCCACCGAGGCTGACGATGCTGCCCGCATCCTCCTGGCGCAGCTGGCGGCCGGCACTGATCTCGGTGTTGCCGGGGCCAGCGATGGTCGCGTTCAGATGCACGATGTCGCGGCCTGCCGCCGCCACCGTGATGTCGGTGGGCGCGGTGTTCAACGCGGTCATCGACACCCCGAGGATGTCCCGGCCTGCCCGCAGTTGCACGGCGCCGGCGGCCTCGGACCAGTTCAACTGCGTGCGCTGCCCCGCGTTGGGATTCAGCGTGCGCCGGGCGCCGGTGGCCAGGCCGATAATGTCGCCCTGCACCGCGTAGAAACGGCTCGGCGCCAGGGCCGCAGACACGGAGGACAGCGGAGTATTCGGACCGAACGCAAACAGCGGAAGCGACGCGTCCGGCGATGCAATGTTGCCGTCGACCGACAGGTTGTGCCGCGTGCGGGTCACATTGCCTGCGGAATCCCCCTGCTCGGCCATGAATGCCGGGTCGAAGGGTCCCGGCAGGCGCGCGTCACTGGCCGAGCGCGCGATCTGGGTCGCGCCAGGCTGGGCGAAGATGCCGCCACCGGCCAGGACGTCCAACCGTCCTGTCGCCGAGGGTGCCAGCAGGATCACATCCTGCGTCCCCGGCGTGGTGCTGATCCGGTCCAGCTTGATGTCACCCTGCGCAGCAATCGCGCTGAAGCGCGAAGGATAGAGCCAGTAATTCAGCAGATCATCACCGCCACGCACAACAAGCTGGACCTGCTCGCGCCACAGATTGCTGCCCGTCACGTTTTCCGGCCCGGCGAGGCCTGGCGCGAGGTCACCACCGGCACTGAACAGATCCACGGCCGTGTTGGCGGTCCACAGCGAGAACCACGTACTGCCTGCAGCGCGCGCGCCATCATCCAGCAGCACCGCGCTGTAGTTGGCCAGCGGAACCCGGCCGGCATCGGCGACGCCGCCGAGCACCACATCGCCCCGCGCCTGCAGCTGCGCGACCGCATCGCCCAGCACCAGCACCGGCCCGCCCATCGGGCGAGCGGCGTCGGCGGCGAACAGATCGGCCGCACGCAGCTGGCCCAGCGTCGCGTAGCTTTCCAGGGTGACGCCCATTGCACCGATGCGTCCCGCATCCAGCTGCAGGCTGCCACGCAGATTGCTGAAGGTACCGTTGAGGTCGAGATTCTGTCCCGCCCTGGAGGCATTGAGGCTGGAGAACGTCGCCCGCAGATTCGGATTCAGTGCGCCACCGATACGCAGTTGCAGGTCGCCGCCGCCGGTCAGGTGCAGCTGGCCATCGCTGACCCGGCCGGTCGATCCCACCGCCGCGATGATCGCTCCCGAGCGCGGTGCGATCGTCGAATCCAGCGCGTCACCTATCGCATCGCGCACGCCGGCGTCATGCCCGGCCTCCAGCGTCAGGTTGCCGCCGCCCAATGTGCCGAAACCGGTGAAGCCGACCATCCGCGGAGAGGCGCCAGCAGCAGCGGACACGTTGGTGTAGGCGCCAAAGTTCACCCACCAGCTGGTCGGCACCGGCTCCACGCCGGTGGTGCTGCCGGTTCCCTGCCGCCACAGCCAATTGCCGACCGCGGCACTGGAGTACAGCGCCCAGTCGCGCTCGCTGGTGCCCGACTCTGCGCGCGCGGTCCAGACGTCACCGACGATATCGCGCCCGGCTTCGACGCGCAGGTTGCCACCATGATCGGGATACCAGGCCCGGTAGCCGGCCAACGCAGCATCATAGCTGCCCGGCACCAGGTTCGGCCCCAGCAGTGCGGTGTTCCTGGGGGCTGCTGCACGGGGCGAATTGAAGGCAGCGTCGCGGCCCTCGCCCAGCGTGGTGGGAGTGCCCGCCGTGTACACACCGAAGCCGGACTTCATCACGACATCACCGGCAGCGAGCAGTTCCAGGTCACCCTTGCCGGTGCGCAGCACGCTCCAGGCCGGCGTGCCCGCGCGCTTGCCGTAGGTGGTCACTTCGGTCTGCGTGCCGCCGCCGGCGCAGTAGGTGGGCGCGGTGCTGCAGAACTCGTCTTCGGTCATGCCAAACATCGCGGCGAAGTCCTTCGCAGGGGTGCCTACGTAGGACTCGTCGCCCCAGTAATCCAGCGAGCCCTGCGCGGCCACCTGGCGGGGGGCCGGGCCGCAGTAGTCGGCCGACATCGCGCAGAACTCGTCTTCGGTGAAGCCGAACATGTCGGCCAGCTCCGCGATCGGACGGCCTGCATAGGAGGTGTCGCCGATCCAGTCCAGCGATGCCCGCTCAGTCAACGCACGATCACCCACCCAGATGATTTCGGTCTTGACCGTACCGATCGAGCCCTGGTGGGTGTCGGCCAGCACCACGCTGCCTTCACTGCCCCAGCGCCGGCTGCGTGGGTCGGCTGCCCCGGTATCGGCACCGGCAACCACGGTCAGGTCCCAGGAGGTGGTGCCCTCGGCCAGCATCGGCGCCAGCGCCCAGTTGCGCCCCTGGTTGCCGCCGGCATCGGCCGCCCGCAGATTCACCGGCCCGTTGCCGGGCAACTCCACCTTGGTCAACGATGGGATGTACGCGCCCACCTTGAGCTCGACTTCCCGTGCCAGGCGCAACGCAACCGGCAGCGTCGCGCCGGCGGGCCATTCCTGTGCCGCCATCTGTACGGCACTGCGCAGGCGGAAGCCGGCCCCCAGGCGCGCACCGGCCGCCAACACCAGCGGCTGCTGCAGCACGGTGCCCGCCGCCAGCGTCTGCCCGGAGTCGGTGGTCACCGCCGCACCCAGCACCGTGCCCGCTGGCAGGCGCAGGTTCTGCGAGATCACCATCGGCGCGGGCAGCACGGTACCGACCGGAAGCGTTACCGATTCGACCGGCACGTCATAGTTCAGGCGGGTGCCGGCCTGGAACTCGGTGCCGGGCTGCAGCTTCACTCCGTCCACCGGCACCACCAGGCCGCCGCCAAAGGGGGTTTGCCCCGCGCTGCCATTGCGACCCTCATACAGCTGCCAGCCACCCTCATCCGGCGTGGACGGCGGCGGTGCGAACCCATCGTTGATGCTGCCGTAGACGTTGATGTTGCCTTCGGCCCGCAGCACCAGCGAGGCCGATTCGCCGAAGCCACGCCGCGATGGATCGGCGCGGTTGGCTTCGGGCCCGTAGCGGTAGCCGGACAGATCGATGTCGCCGGCAATGGTCAGGTCGCCGTCCGGGTTGGCGTCGCTGCGCCGCGCCAGCACCTGCACGCCGGGACGAAGGCGGACATCGCCCAGCGCCCGCGTGCGCTGCTGCAGACCCGCGTTGTCCAGCGCAGCATCGATCCAGGCCACGCTGTGCGGATCGACCACCTGGTCCAGCCACTGCTGGGTGACCAGCTGCGCGCGGTTGCCGCGCACGTCAGCGGTGGCTGCCAGGGGCGCATCGTCGTAGCGGCGAACACCATTGAGCTGGATGTCGGCCGCGCCATCGATGCGCAGGCCGGTGGCCGCGGCAATCGCCGCGTCGTTGCTGCCCAGCCGCGGCACATCGATCTTCAGCGTGCCGCGCGGGGTGCCATCGTTCTGGCCAGGACGTCCACCGACGGTAACATCGCTGCCCGCACGCAGGTCCAGCTGCGCCGCGCTGCCCAGGCCGACGGCACCTTCGGCGCTGCCCAGCGTGATGGTGGCCCGGTTTGGACTGTCGATGATCTTGCCATGGCTGTCCACGCGAAGGCCGGTACCGTGCGCGTCCAGCGTGCCGTCCACCTGCAACTGATCGCGGGCGTACAGGCGGATGCTGCCGACCTGCTCGCCGCTGGCATCGATGCGGCCGGCCACGGTCAGGCTGCCCGCGTCGACACTGATGTCGACCCGGCGCGCCTTCACTTCGTCGCCGATCCGCAGATCGCCCTCACCGATCTGGAAGCTGCGACCGCCGACGACGCCGCCGGCGGTCAATCGCTGGTTGAGGCCGGCGAAGTCCTGCAGCTGGCGTGCCCGCACCACCAGTTCGCCACCGTCGTAGGGCACCAGCGTGCCACCGGCATCGTAGCGACCACTGGCGGCACCCTGCAGAACACCGGCCAGATCGGCTCGGCCGGCCATTGCGGTGACCGTCAGGCGTCCGCCGCGGTTGTTGCGTGCGGAAACATCGATGCGGGAGGCCGCATCGGCGCGGATGTCACCCGTGTCGCTGGACAGCAGGACATCGCCGCCCCAGCTGAACTTGTCCACGTCGTACAGCGAGACCTTGCGTCCGGCCAGATCCAACGCGGCCCGGCTGCCAAGCGTGATGCCCTGGCGTGCGTTCGCCGCCAGCCGTCCGGACGCCAGCGCGACCGTGCTGTCCAGCGTGATCCGGTTGGCGTCGATGCTCAGCTCACTGCCCAGTGCATCGCCACCCGCCTTGCCGGTGCCCCCCTGCAGGCGGAAGTCGCCGCCGGTGCGCACGCGCAGCCGCGCGGCGGGATCGGCCGTCAACAGCGGTGTATCGATACCCAGGCTGCCTCCGCTGTACTGCCAGCCCTTGTCGGCCAGATAGTCGCCGCGCTGCTGGAACACGTCCAGCGTGCCCTGCGCGGAGAACGACAGCTGCTCCGAAGCACTCAGGTTCAGCGCACTGAATCCGAGCACCTGCCGGTTCGCAGGTACTTCAGAACTGGGACGGCTGAATGGCGCCCGCCCCAGCTGCAGCTGGCGGGTAAAGATGTCCAGCTGCCCGGCGCCGAGCCGGTCCACCATCGGATCGGCCGGCGGCACCGACGCGTCACTGCCCGGCGCTTGACTCGCCGCCAATGAGCCGTCCCAGACCAGCGTGTCCACCAGGATGCGCGCCCGGTCAGTCGCAGCACCGTAGCCGCGGATGGCCTGCGCACCAAGCACGAGCGTCTGCAGGCCACTGCGGCCGGTGGCACTGTCGCGCGCGTCCAGGTCGACGCTGCCGAACACGTTGACAGAGTCCCGCGCGACCAGGCTCAGCGTGTCCAGCGCCGGCGCGCCGGTGGCATCATTGCCGCGCAGCAGTTGCTGCAGCACGGACTGGTTCATGGTCATGCCACTGGGCAGCGCCCCTGCCGCAGCGGCCAGGGCGATCGCTTCGGCACTGCCGAGGTTCAGCGCCGCCATGCTCAGGCCGAGCTGACGGGTGCCATAGCTGGCCGAGTCGCGCATCTGCAGCGCGCCATCGGTCGCTACCGCGATGCTGCCATCGGAAACCAGCCGGGTCTGGCCGTCGCACGCCGTCTGGCACCCCCCGATGTCGATCGCCACTGGACCGGCCTCCACCCCGGTGGTGCCGGTGATCAGGTTCAGGCGCTGGTTGGACACCGCCAGCAGGCCGCCGGAGACCTGGTAAGGCAGGGTCGCGCTGGCATTCGCGTTGGCGGATGCGAACGGCAGTGTATCGAGGGTCGCACCGGCCTCGACCAGCACGCCGCTGCCACCGGAGGCCGCTGCCACCAGCACTTCCGGTGCGTTCAAGGTGACGCCGGAACGGATCGCCACGCTGCGCGCCTGGCCGGTCACCGCCACCTGCGAGGCCTCCTGGTTGAACTGCCCGCCGATCATCATCCGCGCCGGCAGGAAGGCATTGAGCGCGTCGTCGCTGAAGGTGGCACCGCGATCACGCGCCTGCGATTGCGCACCGCCGTCGACGATCTCCAGTGAACCGACCGCCGGGCTGGCCAACGTGGCTGTCAGCGTGCCGCCTCGCCCGTTGTCGGTGGCGGCGCCGAACCGCGCGGTGCCGGCGAAGCGGATGGCAGGCGTGTCTGCACGACCTGCGCCTTCGCCCAACGCAAGGGTCAACCCGAGCGCATCGATGGTCTGCCAGCCACGCGACTCGCCGCGGCGGTCGGCCACCGATTGCGCGAAGCTGTTGTAGGAGGTTTCGTTGTAGCCCGAGTGCCGGCGTACTACTGCGGCGGGGGTCAGCAGGATGTCGGTGAGCAACGGCGAGATTGCCGCGCCCAGCGCCGTGCGCTGCTGCCCGGACACACGCCAGGTGCCGGTACCGGTCGCGATGGGTTGCGCGATGCCCGAGGTGCCGGTGGCGCCCAGCTCAACCCGGAATGCACCGGGCTGCAGCGCATAGCTGGCCGGCATCAGCGTGTAGGTGCCTGCCGCCAGGCCGGGCACGCCCGCCGGCACGGTGATCTGCTGGCCCACGGCCGGTGCGGCGAATCCTTCCTCGCCGCTGGGGGCAAATGTCCCGGCGCGTCCCGGCACGATCGCATACACCGGGTTGCCCGACGCACTGAATCCATAGCGCGGATTGGCGTCGGCCAACGCCGTTCGCAGCACGTCGACAGAGCCACCGCGTCCTGACACAAAGGCGGCACCGGTCAACTCACCACCGCCGGACATGTCCAGCAGGGCCCCCGGCGCCACCTCGATCTCATTCGCCTTCAGGGTCACCCCCATCGAGGAGATGCCGGCCGGCGTCAGCGAACCCAGGCTGCGCGTACCGATCCGCCAGTCGACACCATCGACGGTGCCACCATAGGGCAGCGACAAGCCGGCGCCACTGGTCGAGGTGACGCTGCCTGGCAGCAGTTCCACCCGGCTGCCGACGGTTCCGTTCTGGATAAGGCCACCCAGCTGCAGCGTGCCCATCGGCGCCTGTACGTTGCCGCCCTGCTGCACCGTGGCAGCCACCAGGCGAAGCGTACCCAGCACCGATTCCGGCGCCGGCTTCGTGGCCGCACCGGTGCCGTGGATGCGCAGCACGGCATCCGGATCGGCCCAGTAATCAGCGGTCTGCACGGTCTGCGCCGACGCGCCGGCCACCAGCGTGCCGACCGCGCCTGTGGTGGGGTACAGGCGCGCAGCGGTCACGTCCATCGAACCAGCCGTCATCAACGCGCTGGTGTTGCCACTGCTGGCAATGCCGTTGGTCAGGCGCACGTCACTGCGGCTTTCCAGCGCCACATGCTTGAAACCCGGCAGCCAGGTGACGTCGCGGATGTCGATCAGCTCGGCCTGCACCGCCAGCGCGTGATCTTCCGGCCCGGACGAAGCGACCGCGGCGGTGCCCTGCAGGTTCTCGCCCGGCATCTGGCGCCAGCGTGCCTGCGCCAGGCGAACATAGGGCGCACTCAGTCGCAGCCCAGACGATAGCCCGGCATCCACGGCCATGCCCAGGCTCGAAGTGCCCTGGCCATGGATGCGCAGGCTCTGGGCCAGGCGCAGGTCGACGTCGCCGACCGCGCGGATGTCACCGAACACGGACAGGTTGTCGAAACCGCCGGCTTGCAGCTGCTCGACCGACAACGCGGCGTGGCCATATTCCAATGCGGCCGGCAGTGGCTGCGCCGGTGCGCTGTGCTGGCTGAGGCTGATCGCACGCGCTCGCAGTACCTCGTCGCTGGCGCCACGTGCATGGATGCTCCCGCCAAAGGCCAGGCCAAGCGTGCCGCCGCGTGCGCCGGCACCACCGGCGGCCGCGTCCATCCCGCCCTCCAGGTACAGCGCGTTGGCCGAACGCAGCACGATCTGCCCGCCGTCGCTGTCCACGCGCACGCGGCCCTGGCCATCGATGTCCAGTTCGGCCGACGCGCCGCGCGCCTGCAGGCGCGCACCGCGTTCGACCACCACGAAGGCTTCCGGTGGTCGGTTGTCGACGAATGCGGTGGTCTCCCAGTCCAGCGCCCCGCCAATCTCGATGCGCCCACCTGCGCGCACCTGCCCGCGCAGGCGGCCGCTGGGATCGGGCAGCGACATCGCGTCTGCATCGGCATCCAGCAGCGCGCCCTCGGCGAAACGCCAGGTGCGTTCGGTGCGCTGCCCGGCGTACAGCGCGTTTTCCGGGCGCACATCGTCGATCAGGATGCGGCCGCCCTTCGCGCGCAGCGTGCCTTCAACATCGATGTTGCCTGCACCGAGCAGCGAGATCGTCTGCCCTGGATCAACCGCCACCAGTGCATCCTTGCCAACCCGCAGGTCACCGCCCACGCTGTTGCGCTCCGAACGCAGGCTGATGCTCGCACCCGCGCGCTGGCTGACGCGCCCGCTCGACGGATCGGCGCTGTACAGCGGCGCGTCCCACGCTGCCAGTGCGGACGCCCGGTCGGTCGCCATCCGCGCGTCCTGGGTCAGGCGCAGGCCTGGCAGGGCAGCGACCAGCCGCGCGCCATCGGCCACCTCCACACCGTGGTGGCCATTGATGTCGTACTGCGCGAAGCCACTGCCGAACAGGCCGGGGTCCAGTCGCAGCGATGTGCCCGCCAGGTCCGCATCGCCCAGCCGCACCTGGCCACCGGTCCCCAGCGAGAAGGAACCACCGCCCTGTCCTCGACCACTGAACCGGCTTCCGTCGCCCAGTTGCACCCGGCCACTGCCGTCGGTCGTCACCGTACTGCTGTTCGCCTGCAGGCTGACGCTGCCGCCTTTGCCGATATGGGCTTTGCCGCGCAGGTCCAGCGCAGCACCGGCCTCGACGTCAACCGTTGCCTTGGCGCCCACGGCCACGTCATGACTATTGCTCAAGCTCAGGCGGCCGCCATCCGTCCAGGCACCGCTCGCGTCGCGCGGCATCGCCAGTGACGCATTGCTCCATTCACCGGAGAGATCGATCCGCGTGCCGTCGGCGATGGCGGTGCGGGCGCGGCCATCGTGCAGCAACGCCGTCGGCCGGCCCTGCACATCCAGCAGGTTGCCCGCCGACAGCTGGCCGCCGGCGATGCCGATGTCGCCTGCCAGTTCCACCTCGCTGCCGGTCAGGTTGAGCTGTCCGCCTGCCTGAAGCCGAAGGCTGCCGTCGATGCGGATGCGATCAGCGGTCGCCAGGTCGATCCGTCCCCACTGCTGGGCACTCAGCTCTGCGATATCCAGCCACACGGTGCCACGCCGCTCTTCGTTGACCGGGGCCAGCAGCGACCACGCGGCCTTCGTCCGAGCCTTGTCATCCAGGCGCACATCCGAGCCAAACACACCGCTGCGGCCCTGGCCGTCGTAGCGCCCCAGGTACAGCTGCGCATTGCGCGCGACCGCCGTCTGCGCCTGCGCATAACCCTCCAGCGCGGTATCCGGCCTGCGGTTCTGCTGCGCGCCCTGGAAGGTAGCCGTCTCAACCTTTCCATCCAGCACCGCGGTCGGTGCGGAGATGATCAGGCGTCCTGCATCGCGGCCGACCGTGTATCCGTTATCGACACGCCGCGCCGCGAATACAATCGGATCACGGAAGGTCTCGGTGATGCCCCAGCGCTCCTGCTTTACTTCATGGCCGCTGTACAGGCCATCGAACCGCATCTCCGCCGGCGCGTCATCAAGGCGGTAGACCTGGCCATCGACGCCGCGCACCCAGCTCTGCCGGATCACGCCGCTCTGCACATCCAGGCTGCCACCGGCAAGGTTGATGCGTGAGCCGCCATGCGTGATCACCTCCCTGCCGCCCAGCAGGACGGTGCCTCCCTGCGCGGCCCATTCGCCGATCGAGTGCCCCTGGTTGTCAAGGTAGCCGCCCACTTCCAGCAGGCCACCCGCCGCGTACCAGCGCTCACCCGCGTAGCCCCCGGTACCGGCCGGAACGTGGACCAGCCTGCGGCGGTCGACCCAGACCTCGCTGCTGGTCAGCTTGCCGCTGTCGCGGTTGTCCAGGGCATCGCGCAGTTCGTTGCCCTGCACCTTGACCTGGACATTGTTGCTTTCCATCGACACCTGTACGCCCACTGCGCCGGAAACATCCACGCGTGCCGCGTCGTCTACGTAGCTGCGGGCTGCCGCGTCGGCGATGATCTGGCCGCCCGTGGCAACCGTCAGCGAATCCGCACTGAAATGGATGTTGCCACCCGAGACGATCTCCACCCGCGACTGGTCCCGGCGATCATTGTGCTGGGACAGATTGTCGAAGGTTGCCGAGCGCGCGCCGGCGCGGATCGCGTCCTGCTCTGCCGACTCCTTGATGAGGCTGTTGCGCTGCGTATCCAGCACCGTGGCCTTGCCATCGTCCTCGACCAGCACCGCCGTGGTGGCTCCATCGGCAAGCGTGACGCTGCTGCCGGCATCACTGGTCGAAGCCAGAAGATGCACGGTGCCGCGCTGCGCCAGCGTGGTGCTGGCCACGGCCACACCGGCCTGCTCGACGTTGCGCCCGGCCAGGGTCACGTCACCCTCGCGGGCGCGTAGCAGACCGGTGTTGCGCACGCTGCCCGCCGTGCTGCCAGCGACGAAGCGCGGCGCGATTTCATTGCCGCGGGTGGTGGAGCTGGTATTGGTCGCCGTACCCACGCCGCGCCGGATCACGAAACTGTCACCGGCAGCGAGTTGCACCTGGCCCTTGCGCGCCTCGATATGGCCAGCATTCTCCACGCTGTGCCCGGCCAGCAGCACGTAGCCACCGCCGCGCGTCGCGCTGGTCGGCTCATGGGTCGCGATGCGGGCACCCTGCTCCACCATCACCTTGCCAAATGCATCGCTGAGCGCGCTGCTGCTGGCGTCGGGGCTGTACAGGCCGTTGTCACGGAACTGCGCATCGCTGATCCGTGCTGCAGCCGCCAGCAGATTGCGTACATTGACCTGGCTGTTGTTGCCGAACACCACCCCGTTGCGGTTGGCCACGAACACCGTGCCATTGGCCTTCAGCTGGCCCAGGATATGGCTGGGCCGCGCCTGCGGATCATTGACGCGGTTCAGGACTGCCCAGTCAGGGTTCTGCAGGAAGTTCAGCGTGGTGTTGCCGCCGATATTGAACGTCTCCCAGTTCAGGATCGCCTTGTCCGCGGTCTGCTCGACCGTAACCTGCACCCGCCCGTCGCTGCCCTGCGACTGGATCGCGTCGCGCGCATTGAGCCAGCCGCGGGTCAGCGGGTTCTGGTCGACGCTCAGGCCATCCTTACCCAGGCCATCAGCAACGATGAAGCCAGCCTCGCGGCGCGCCTGCCGCGCCTGTTCCTGCAGGCGCTGCTGCAGGGCAATCGCCTGCGCAGCCGTACCGAGGTTGTCGATCGACTGCTGCAGCTTCTGCCGTGCTGCATCCTGCTGCTGGGCCGGCAACTGGAACTGGATCGGCACCCCGTTGGGCATCCGGCCGCTCTGTGCCGCGCTGCCCTGGGCCGCGCCCCGCTCGGCGAACCAGCCCGGGCTGAACGCCTGCTGCGCCTGGCTGACCGGGGCCACCATGCTGCCCAAGGCGACCGCGATGGCCCACGCCATCGGATGATTGCGGCGCATCGGCGCGGCCGGATGAACAGCGGACGGGAGCGGGTGCGACATCGGAACCTCATCAACCTGGTGGGCCGCGGCTGCGGCGACGATCGGGGAGGCACGCGCAACGCATGCCCTGCCACTGATAGACGGTTCACGTGACACGAAGCCGACAGCGAAACACTGCGGCGGCCGCACCGTCGCGGAAATGGCGACGCCGGCCCAGGGGCCGGCGTCGGGTCAAGCAGGATTCAACCCGTGCTGCGGATTACAGCGGACGACCGATGCCGGCGCAGGTGCTGGGATTGTTCAGGCCGGCAGTGCTGCTGGCCAGCACGAAACGGTTGCGGATCGCATCGCGCCAGGCCTTGGTCAGCGGGATGAAGCCGTGGTCGGTGATCGACTTCTCATACGCGACGGTGTAGGTCGCCGGATAGTGGCGGGCCAGGAAGCCGCGCAGGCTGGTGGCGACGCTCGAATCCTTGTAGCACTGGCCGATCACCAGGTTGGTGTAGCCGGCGATCGGATAGCCGGCCGACGGGTTGCCGAACACCGGCACCCAGTTGGCGGGGTCCTCGGCAGCGGTACCGGTCGGCGGAGCGACGGTGTCCAGGGTCGCCTGCACACTCACCTGATCCGGCGAGAAGCCCTTGACCTTGGCGACCTTGGTCGCGTCGGTCACGCTCGGGATCACGTCCGGGCCAACGTAACCGATACGGCCTTCAGCAGCGTAGACAGCGTTGTACAGCGAGGTGCCACCGGTGGCCGGCGCGGCCACCAGGAACGCCGGCAGGTTGCCGTTGGCATCGCGCTTGTACAGGTCGGCGAAGGTCGACTTGATGGCGAACTTGCCACCCACCAGGTTCGAGGTACCAGCGTTCTCAGCCGCACAGGCCGCAGTCAGGAAGCGGCTGAACATTTCGCTGGTGCCGCTGCTTTCCGGGCGGTACACCACCTGGATCGGGCCGCTGCGGTTGGCATCGATGGTCGACCAGTCGCTGATCGCACCCGAGAACACGCCGCAGATCTGCGCCACGCTCAGGTCCACCGCCGAACCGGCCTTGTTGAACGGAATGGTGACCGACGTGGCCACCGACGGCACCTGGATCAGCGCGCCGTAGCGGTTGGCGTTGGTCGGCTGGTTGAAGTTGGTGGTGTAGGTGCTCAGCTCGGTGCTGCTCAGCACCGAATCGCTGCCGGCGAAGTGCACGGTGCCGGTGGTCGAGAACAGCAGCGAGTTGTTTTCCAGGAAGGCCTTCTTGCCGGTGCCCGAACCGGTCACGGCGTAGGTGAAGTTCGCTGGCAGGATGCTGTCGGACGAACCCTTGTAGAGGTCGGCCGGCAGCGAAGCGCCGCCGCCGGTAACGGTCTGCGCGGAGGCGGCGCCAACGGTAGCGAGCAGCGCGGTGGCAACCAGCGCGGCCAGGGTCTTGTACTTGATCATGATCTTCTCCTGAAGGGTTTACTGCGAAGGGAAACGCCAAGGGAGGAACGGTCACTACACGCCTGCTGCCGCCGAGGGCCTCCCAGCCCACTCTGCGGCGACGTGTCCATGCTGGTCCGCGCCGATGACACGCCGCTTAAGAAACCTGTGGAAGATCGAAAAAAGGTGTGGAGGATTGTGTGGAGAATCGACCCATGCCACATTCCAACGACGCCGCCCGATCGACTGAATTGAATCAACTGAATTGAATCGACTGAATTGAATCGACCCGATGGGATCGACTGGGTAGAGTCGACTGTTAGTCGACTGCTTTTCGCACGCGGAAACGATCTGAATGCACTCGATCTCCGCGCTGGTCGACTAACAGTCGACTCTACCTGTGATGCGCGTTGCGCATCACTGCACCAACTGGTTCATTTCCATGATCGGCATCAGTACCGCCAGCACGATCGTCAGCACCACGCCGCCCATCACCAGGATCATGGCCGGCTCCAGCAAAGCAGTCAGTGCCATCGCGCGACGTTCGATCTCGCGCGAGATGGTCTGCGCGGCGCGATCCAGCAGCGGCGCCAGCGAACCGGTCTTCTCGCCACTTGCCACCAGATGCACCAGGATCGGCGGATACACCTTCTGTACCTTCAACGCAGCACCAAGCGCAGCACCTTCGCGCACGCGCGCGGACACATCGTCGGCACAGCGCGCCAGCAGCGCATTGCCCAGGGTCTGCCGCGCCGCCTCCAGTGCACGCAGCAGCGGCACGCCGGCATCCAGCAGGATCGCCAGCGTCGAGGCGAAGCGCGCACTGTTCACACCCAGCACGAATCGCCCGACCATCGGCACCCGCATGAGCATCGCGTCCCAGCGCAGGCGCAGCTCGGGCCTGCGCAGGGCCAACCGCCAGGCCACCACCAGCGCAGCGATGCCGAGCCCTACCCACACGCCCCAGCTGCGCACGAACGCGCTGGCGCCCAGCATCATCTGCGTGAGCATCGGTAGTGTCTGCCGCGCCTGCACGAACGCGGTCACCACCTGCGGCACCACGTAGCTGAGCAGGAAGATCACGATCGCCACCGATACCAGGCTGATCGCTGCTGGGTAGATGAAGGCGGTCAGTACCTTGGCCTGCAGCGCGTTGCGTTCTTCGATGTAGTCGGCAAGGCGCTCCATCACCCGCGCCAGGTCACCGGAGTCTTCACCTGCGCCCACCAGCGCCCGATAGATCGGCGGGAAATCGCGCGGCCGCGCGGCCAGCGCAACGGTCAGGCGCTGGCCGGCACGCACGTCGGCGCGCACGGCGGTAAGCGCCTGGGCCACGTGCGGGCGTTCGGCCTGCTCGATCACCGCACTCAATGCGCCTTCCAGCGGCAGGCTGGCCGCCAACAGGCTGGCCAGCTGGCGCGTAGCCCAGGCCAACTCGCTGGCGGACAACCGGCGAGCGCCCCAGCCACTGCCGGCACTGCGCGCCGCACTCACCTGCACAGGGGTCAGCCCGCGCCCGCGCAGCAGCTGGCGAGCACCGCGCGGGCTGTCGGCATCCAACTGGCCCTTTTCGATGCGGCCCTGCGCGTTGGCAGCCTGGTAGTCGAACAGTGCCATGCAGGCCTCAATCGTCGCCGGTGACGCGCAGGATCTCTTCCAGCGTGGTTACCCCGCTGTCGACCCAGCGCTGGCCATCCTGCCGCAGGGTCCGCATGCCGGCCCGCCGGGCCGCCTCGCGCAGCGCAGGCTCGCCCTGCCCTTCATGGATCAATGCGCGCACGCGGTCGTCGACCACGAATAGTTCATGGATGCCGGTTCGCCCCCGATAGCCGCTGTTGGCGCAGGCCGCGCAGCCCACCGCGCGCCATACGGTGCGACCCTCGCCGTCCACCTCGGCACGACGGCACTGCGTGCACAGCCGCCGCACCAACCGCTGCGCCAGCACGCCGCGCAGCGACGAGGCCAGCAGGAAGGGCTCCACGCCCATGTCAGCCAGGCGGGTCACCGCCGAGATCGCATCGTTGGTGTGCAGCGAGGCCAGCACGCCATGCCCGGTCAGCGACGACTGCACCGCAATCTGCGCGGTCTCCAGGTCGCGGATCTCACCGATCATGATGGTGTCCGGATCCTGGCGCAGGATCGCACGCAGCGCGGTGCCAAAGCTCATGCCGATGCGCGCGTTGACCTGGATCTGGCCGATGCCGGCGAAGTCGTACTCCACCGGGTCTTCCACAGTGAGGATGTTGCTGGTGCTGCTGTCGAGCTGGCCCAGTGCGGCGTACAGCGACGTGGTCTTGCCGCTGCCGGTCGGCCCGGTGACCAGCACGATGCCGTGCGGCTGACGGATCAACCCGGTGAACGTGGCCAGCGTGTCATCGGCCATGCCGAGGCGCTGCAGCTGCAGGCGACCGGCATCCTTTTCCAACAGGCGCAGCACAGCACGCTCGCCATGACCGGTCGGCACCGTGGAGACACGGATATCCAGCGGCCGCCCGCCCACGCGGATGGCGATGCGCCCGTCCTGCGGCAGGCGCTTCTCGGCAATATCCAGGTGCGCCATGATCTTGATGCGTGATACCAGCGCCGCATGCAGTGCGCGCCGTGGCTTCACCATGTCGCGCAGCGTGCCGTCCACGCGGTAGCGCACCACCGAATGAGTCTCGAACGGTTCGATATGCAGATCGCTGGCGCCATCGCGTGCGGCCTGTGCCAGCAGCGCGTTGATCATGCGGATCACCGGCGCATCGTCCTGAGCATCCAGCAGATCGGTGACCTCCGGCATGTCCTGCATCAGCCGGTCCAGATCGACTTCGCTTTCGGCGGCACCCACTACGGCAGCGGCATCGCCGCCGTCACGGTACTGCTCACTCAACCGCTGTTGCCACGTCGCAGCATCCAGCGCCTGGAACGGCAGCGGGCCATGCCGACGGCGCAGTTCGGCCACGGCCCACGCCGCAGTTTCGGCGGTGCCCAGCAACACGGGCTCGCCACCAACTTCGGACAGCATCACGCCATGGCTGCGCACCCAGGCGTACGGCAGAGCTGTGGCGGCGCTCACGGCCCGATCACCAGTTCCGGCGTGTAGCCCAGCCCGCGCAGCTGCTGCAGCGCAGGGTCCAGCGTCGCCGGATCGCGCGGCAATCTCACGCGCAGGCGTTGCCCGCTCTCGCCGGGCGTCGCTTCGGCATAGGCCTGCAGGCCCAGTGCACGCACCTGCGCCACGCCCTGGCTGGCACGCGCCGGGTCCAGCCCCTGCGCGAACTGCACCAGCTGCGCGTCGCCGTCACCGGACGGGTACAGCGCCGCCAGGCTGCTGCTCTGCAGCGGCTGGCCCTGGTCATCGCGTGCATTGCCCTGGCCGAGTACAGACAGGTCCTGCGGTGGCAGCTGCGGTGCCGACAGCGCCGGCAAGGCCCAGCTCTGTGCCGGCTGCGCGCCCGCCTGCGCGTTGCGCATGTAGTCGTAGCGGTCGCGGGTCAGGCGCTGGCCGGCGGCCGGGTCACGCACCACGTGCGGGCGCAGGAACACCATCAGGTTGGTCTTGGCGCGCTTGCGCGTGTCGCTGCGGAACAAGGCGCCCAGGACCGGGATCTTTCCCAGCCCCGGCACCGCATCACGGCCATGGCTGACGCTGTCTTCCAGCAGGCCACCCAGCACCATGATCTGGCCATCGTCCAGCAGCACGCTGGTATCCAGGGCGCGCTTGTTGGTGATGATGCCGGCCGTGCTGTTCGCGCTCTGCGCGTCGATGCTGCTGACTTCCTGGTAGATGTCCAGCTTCACCGTGCCGCCCTCGGAGATCTGCGGGCGCACCCGCAGCTTCAGGCCGACGTCCTCGCGCACGATGGTCTGGAACGGGTTGTTGCTGCCGCCGCCGCCGTCGGTCACGTAGCGGCCACTGACGAACGGCACGGTCTGGCCGACCATGATGCTGGCCGCTTCGTTGTCCAGCGTCATCAGGTTCGGCGTGGACAGGATGTTGGCACCGCCCTTGCTCTGCAGCGCGTTGGCCAACGCCTTCATGTTGAGGATCTGGCCGACGCCGGGCAGGTTGATGGTGCCGTCGATCACACCGATCTTCAGGCCATCCTTGGGCAGCACGTCCAGGGTGGTGCGTGCGTTGGTGTTCAACCCGCTGCCACCGGTGGTGCCGCCGAAGTGGGTGCCGCCGAAGGTGCGGCCATTGCCCAGCATCCACTGCACGCCCAGTTCGGCCGCGTCGGTCTGGTTGACCTCCACGATCAGGCTTTCCACCAGCACCTGTGCACGGCGCTGGTCGAGCTGGTCGATCACCCGGCGCAGGTTGCGGTACACCGGCTCGGGGGCGGAGATCAGCAGCGTGTTGGTGGCCACGTCCGCCTGTACCGAGATGCCGTTCTGGCTGAAGCCGGTGCTTCCTGCATCGATCGGGTCACGGCGGCTCGGGTCCAGGCGCTGCGATTCCAGCGCATTGCCTCCGGGCTTGGCCTGCTGCGGCTGCGACGGCTGCGCGGGGGTGGAGCGGCTGGCGTCGCCGGGCAGTGGTGTGATGCCTTCGTTGCTGCCCATCGCCGGTGCATCGCTCTGCCCGGCCACCACGCCACGCAGCACACCCGCGAGCTGGTTGGCCTGGGCATTGCGCAGGTAGACCACATGCAGGTTGCCGGATTCATCCTGGGCACGGTCCAGCTTCTCCACCAGCTGCCTAGCCAGGCGGGTGCGCCCGGGACTGCTCGACCGCAGCAGCACGCTGTTGCTGCGCGGGTCGGCCATCACCACCACCTTCTGGGTGGGCTCGGCGCCCTGCGCATCCAGCAGCGGCGCGACCATCGCCGCGACGTCAACGGCAATGCCCTGCTGCAGCTTCACCACATCGGTGTCCATGCCGGCCGGTGTATCCACGCTGGCGATCACACGCGCGATGCGCTCCAGGTTGTCGGCATAGTCGGTGATCACCAGCGTGTTGTTGCCCGGATTGGCAGTGATCGGATTGTCCGGGCTGATCATCGGCCGCAGCACCGCCACCAGCGCGGCCGCGTTCTCGTAGCGCAGCGCGAAGGTGCGCGTGGCGATCTCACCCCCCGCACCGCCGCTGCCAACGCGGCCACCGAGCAGCTTGGCATCGGCCTGCGGCACCACCCGGCTGACGCCGCCGTTCTCGACCACGGCGAAGCCGCGCATGCGCAGTGCGCCCAGCAGCAACTGGTAGGCCTGGGTACGGCTGACCGGACCATCGGAAACCACTGTCATCTTGCCGGTCACCCGTGGATCGACCAGGAACTGGCGCCCGGTGAAGCGCGCTGCCATGCGCAGTACGCCACCGATATCGGTGTCGACCAGGTTCAACTGCACCGGCTCATCACGGGCGTCCTGCGCCAGTACCAGCGCCGGTGCGTGGGCCATGCACACGATCAGGGCCAGTGCGGTACTGCAGGCAAGGCAACGCGCCCTCATGGATGGGCACCCGCGGTGGCCACCATCACGATGTTTCCGGAAATCCGTGCCGCCGGCATGTTCGCATCCCCTGTGCGTGTCAGTTGCAGCTGCTGCAGTTCGATGGCCGGATCGGCCAGCACGGGCAGCAGCCAGTTCCACAGCGCGTCGGCGGGCACTGCCTGCACCTGCAGGTGCCAACGCCCGTCGCGCGCTTCGATATGCAGGCCGGCGGCAAGGCCGGCGGTCTTGATGCCATCGCGCAGCCCGGCCAGTGTCGCGTGCTGGCTCTGCGCCAGCTGCTGGCGCTCACGGGCGCGTAGCAGCGGTGCCAGTGCGCGGGACTGCGCCTGCAGCCGCGGCAGCTCGGCCTGCCAATACGTGCGCTGCTTCAGCAGTGGCTCCAGCCACAACGACCACAGGCCCGCCACCAGCAGCGCCACCACCATCACCCACAGCATCAGCCGGTCGCGCGGTGGCAGGCGTTGCCAGCGGTGCTGCAGGCCCACCAGCCCCTCGCCCAGCCATAGGGTGCGGGTCGTCACTGCCCAGCTCCGCTCACTCGCAGGTGTCCACCGGCTTCGCGCGCCAGCTGCAGGCCCTGTGCCTGAACTGCTTGCTGCCAGTGCTCAAGCCGCTGCGGATCGTCGGCCAATGCCTGGGCATCGGCATCCAGCTCCATGTCCAGCTGCCCGGGTTGGTAATGCAGGCTGCGCACTTGCCCGGCCAGCTCCGGAACAGCCTGCAGCGTGCTGGCAACCTGACGCTGCAGCGCCGGCAACGGCGGCGCCGGCAGCGGCACCGCAAGTGCTCGCCTTGCCTGCAACACCGGGTCCACCACATCGGTGATCTCCGGGAAGCGCGCGCTGAACTGGCGCGCCATGTCCCGTTGCAGGGCCTCGCCCTCGATCCGCGAACGCGAGACCTGCAGCTGCAGGCCGAGTGCAGCCAGCAGCACTGCTGCCAGTGCCAGGCCGATCGCCAGTCGCGGTGCTTTCCGGCCTGCGCCGGGCAGCGGCAATGACCAGCCTGGCAAGGGGCCAGAGGTCTGCCGTTCATGCGTGACGGCGGTGGCCGGCAGGCTGTCCGGCCACGTCGGCGGCACACTATCGATCCACTGCACGGCCAGCACGCCCGCCTGTTGCAGGCGCACGGCCAGCGCCTGCATCACCACACAGGCATCACGTCCGCCATACCATTGAACGAAACCCCGATCGCGCCCGCTGCGTACCAGCAGATGCTCGCCGCTGACCTGCAGCGTGGCCTGGCCGTCCTGCCAGGGCAGCAGCAGTGGCGTCGGATACAGCGCCTGCAGCTGCAGCCCACACGAGCCCAGCAGCTGCTGCGCCTCCGCGATGGCCTGCTGGCCGAGCCAGGCCACCGGAACCGTGCCGTCTGCCGCCTGCGCGCCGTGGGCCAGCGCCACCTCCTGCAGGTCATCCAGCAGCATCGCCTCCACCTCACCCTGCAGCGCCGACTGCAGGCGGCGCCCGGACAACGGCGGCAGCTGCAGTTCCAGCAGGATCAGGTCGTTCGGATCGAGGCAGGCACGCACCGCAGCCTGCGGATGCCGCAGGCCCAGCGTCGCCAGTGTTTCGCGGCCATGCGCCAACACCTCGCCCTTGTGCAGCTGCGCCCAGTCCACCGCGCTGTCGGCGCGCAGGTGCTCCAGCGCCGGCAGGCGCACGCGAAGCTGCACATTCATGCGCCGATCCTCGTCCACACCCGTTGCACACGCACCCCATCGTCGCGGTATTCGCGCCACAACAGCGCGCGAAAATCGACCGCACTGCCGTCAGCCTGCACCTGGCCGACGGCCAGGAACCATTCGCTATGGATACCCAGGGGAAGCACGGCCATCTGTTCGTTGCTCAGTTGGAGTCGGTTGGCGATGTCGCCGCGATTGAGCAGCCAATGGCCAGCATCGCGCTCACCGAGCAGCGCCTGCAGCCGTGCCGGCTCGACCACGGGCGTCACCGCCTGCAGAACGCGCAGGTCGCTGGTGTTGGCGTTGACCAGGGTCTGCGCCGGCAACACCACGGTGCGCCGCGCCAGCGCCTGCAACGCCACCGGATCGGCACCAGGTAGCGCTTGTTCGATCAGTGATTCGCGCGGCAGCGGCGCCTGCGCCTGCATGTCGCCATCGCGCAGGCGCGCCTGGATGTGGTCGGCGGCGGATGCGCAGGCGCCCTGGCCCAGCCCCTGCCCGGCACACAACGCGATGAACGCGCGCCGCGCCTCGGGGTCCGGCCTGCCATGCGCAAGAAGGTTGCGCAGGTTGAACATCGACTGCGCATCGACCAGCTGCAGCTGCACCGGCAACGGCGCCTGCAGCTCCAATGGGCGCGCCCAGCGCCCGCTGCGCACCGTGGTCAGCTGTTCCTTTACATCCTCACGCAGCTGCTGTGCCGCACGCTCCAGCGTTGCGTCCACCGCCATGCGTACCTGTACGCGCAGCTGGTCGCCACGCAGCGCACGCAGCTGGGCCGACTGCCGGGTCAGCAGTGCGGTGGCAATCACCGCCACCAGTGCCACCACCAGCAGGGCGACGATCACCGCCATGCCACATTGGCGGACACTCGAAACAGAACGCATCCGGGCTGACATCGGCCTGCCTCACAGCTGCCAGGAACCGATGTCCGCATTCCCGGCGTCGCCACCGGGCTTGCTGTCCGCGCCCAGCGAGAACACATCGATGTCGCCATGGGTTCCGGGAATCTGGTACTGGTACGGATGGCCCCATGGATCATTGGGCAGGCGATCCAGATAGGGCGTGACCGGCATCGCGCCACCACCCTGCGGTGGCTTCACCAGCGCCCGCAGGCCCTGCTCGGCACTGGGATAGCGCCCGTTGTCCAGCTTGAACAGTTTCAACGCCTGCATCAATGCAGCGATGTCCTGGCGCGCTGCCACCACGCGCGCCTGGTCGGGACGGTCCATCAACCGCGGCACGATCAGTGCGGCGAGGATGCCGATGATCACCACTACCACCATGATTTCGATCAGGCTGAAACCCTGCTGCCGAGCCCTGCGACCACGAACCTGCCTTGCCATTGTTCCGCCCTCGTCATCCTGAAAGAGACCGCTGCGCCATGGTCAGCGGTGCATGTGTCAGTACGATAAACATCCGCTGGAAATCCGCTGCGCGGGTCCCTGTGCAGGCGCAATACGTGCAGCCGGGGCACATGCGGACTCGAACAGGTGCTGCGGCACGCTGGCCAGCGCATCGTCGATGCAGCCGCGCAGCAACGGGTGCGCGCAGGCCTGCAGCAGGCGCACGCACTGCATCGGCGACCATGCCGTTCCATGATCGAGGCCGATGAACATCCGATAGGCCTGGTGATAGCGCAGGTCGTCGTACACGCGCTGGGCACTGTTCAGATCGCGCACGACCACCAGCAGAGCCGCGCGCTGCAGCAGCCGCGCATCGCCTGCATCAAGCGGTAGCGGGCTCATCGCCGCCTCGGGCCAGGGCCGCAGCTGCAGGTCGAGGGCTTTTCGCAGCGCCGCCAGTGGGTGCGCACTACCATCCAGTGCCGCCCAGCGCGCCGCATCCGCCCAGGCGTCGCTGGACAGCACCCAGACCCACGAGCGCCCATAGCGCTGCACGTTCAATGGTGCATGCCGTGCCTGCTCCAGTGACTGGCTCAGGTGACGATCCAGCTCCAGCATGCTGATCCTGCGACTGTCTGCCATCGGCGCCGCCCGTGCTCCACGACGCGTGGTGCGTCGTACTCTGGAGAAGACGTCAGCAAGGCAGGTGAAGCGACAGCGCGCATGCAGCTCTGTGCACTGCGTGGCGCTTCATCGACAACGTCATCGCAGCGTCATCTGCCTGCAGGCTTCGCGTTCCAGCCGCGGCGCTTCGCCTCCACAACGCCGTGCCAGTATCGCCACGTCGCTGCGCGCGGCGAATGTTGCCAGCGCATTGGACATGTCCACGTCATCGAACCATGACGCCATCGCAACGCGCAGCGCCGGCAGCTGCCAGCCGTCCATCACACCATGGGTGCCTGCTACGAACCAATGCCAGAGGCGATGGTGAAGCACCTGGTCGTGCAGCTGTGCGAGATCCTCAATGCGATGCACGTCCATCAACAGCAGTGCGCGTGCAACCGCCGCGGGCGGCAACGCACCAGCTTCAGACAGCGGAAGCGACTGCTGCTGCAGGCGCAGCAGCATCGCCAGCGGGTGAGACTGCGGATCGAAATCCAGCAGCACCGCCTGTTGCTGCCACTGCGCATCGGACACCACGCACACCCAAGGTGAGCCATAGCGATGCACCATCAATGGCCGTCGCTGCGTGGTTTCCAGCAGCGCCGACAGATTGCGACGCAGATCCAGCACACCGATGGTCTCGTTGCGCATCCTTGGCCTCTCCTCGCTTGCAACAGCCTGCGCGGCGCGCAGGGCCAGCGTCTTCATCTATCCAAGGACGGCAATGCCACCCGGAAAGCGACGCAGATCCAGCGACATCGTCAGTCGCAGCTGCTCCAGTGCCGCGTCTGGATCATCAATACGGAAGCGACCGCTGACCGGCGCGCGCGCCAACGCCGATTCTCCCAGCAGCACCTTGCCGCGGCGATAACGGTTGATCTCCTCCACCACCTCACGCAGCGGTGCGCGGCGGAACACCAGCATGCCCTCCGTCCAGGCACTCACTTCCGAGGCCACGGCCTCGGCCACCACGCCACTGAGGCGCTCGTCGTACTGGGTCTGCTGACCCGCCTGCAGCTGCAGCCGGCCCTGCGGATGCTCGATGCGGGCGCTGCCCTGCAGGCAGGTCACCCGTACCTGACCGTGGGTGTTGCGCACATCCAGACGCACCGCGCCTTCATCGGCAATCACGCAACCCGGGCCCGCGAACAGCGCCAGGCGCAGGCCGGCCAGGGTCTCGATCGCGGCCTGGCCCTGCACCAGCTCGAAGCCTTCGCCCTGCGCATCGGCGCGGCGGCGCAGGCTGCTCTGCGTATCCAGTTCGATCTTCAGCTGTGGCAAGGGCGCGATCTGCAGACGTTCACCGGTGCCGGTGTGGAAATCAGCCGTCATCGCCGTCACCGAAGGCCACAGCCCCAGCGGCGGGCGGATTGCCGCCACCACCACCAGGCTGGCCGGGGCGGCAATCGCCGCGCCCAGGAAGGCGCGCCGGCTCCAGCGCTGGGCCGGCGTCGGCGCCACCGGTTGGCGCGCGGCGGCGGGCAACTGCTCGCCGGCCAGCCGTACCTGCTCCCATTGCCGGCGCGCACGGCCAAACGCTTCGCGATGGCGCGGGTCAGCCTCACACCAGGTACGGAACCTGCGCCCGTCGGCGGCGGTCGCCTCGCCCGAGGTCAGCCGCACCACCCACGCGTGCGCCTGACGCTCGACGGCATCCAGCGGGCGTTGCGGGCGATCGTCAGGATCCATGGGGGCTCATGCCGGACCCGCACGCTGCGGGGTTCTGCTCGGCGTCAAAGTGTAGACGGATGCCGCCGTTCAGAACCGCACCTGGCGCCCCTGCCCGCTGCGCTCGGCCAGGTAGTCCTGGGCCGCCTTCAGCTCACGCTGCACCAGCCGCAGCGACACACCGAGGTGATCGGCCACATCGCGCTGCTGCAGGCCATCGACGCGGATCGCCAGCAGGATGCGGCGACGGCGCTCGGGCATGCGCTGCAGCAGGCCGACCATGTCTTCCAGCGCGAAGTCCAGTTCGGCCGCCTGCGCCGGGCCGGGCGCAGGGTCGGCCATGTCCATCAGCGTATCCACCTCCTCCAGGCTCAGCAGGCGGTGGTCAGCACGTTGGCGGTCGATCACGGTATTCATTGCCATGCGCAGCAGGTAGGCCGCGGGGTTCTGCACGGCATCCAGGCGGTCACGCCGCGCGCTCAGGCGCATCCACGTGTCCTGCAGCGCGTCGCCGGCCAGCTCCTCCGAGCCCAGCTTGCGCACCAGCCGGCGCTTCAGCTCATCGTAGGCACCCAGAAGGTGGTCCATCAGGTCAACTGCCCCAGCCGTACCGTTGCTCATGTTCGAATCCTTGAAGTCATGGAAGGGGCGCGCGCCGGCCACAGTCGTGGTCGGTACCGGAAGGACGGATCTGCAGCGTCACCGGCTGCGGCAGCGCAGCGGCATCGGGCGCCAGCACCAGGCCCTGCAGCGCCTGCAGCAGGCGCGCATCGCGGCGGGCGCTGCCACTGCCTGACAGCAGCTCGGGCTCGCTCACCTGGCCCGCGCCGTCGATGCGGAAGCGCAGCGTCGCGGCATAGCGGCCGGGCGCGATCTCCGGGTCGTCACAGAACGCCGCACGCAGCCGCTGCTGCAGGCCGCCATAGCGACGCCGACGTTCGGCCTCGGGAAGTTCGGCGCCAACACCGGCCTCGCTGGCCGAGGGTGTACCCCGGCGCAGCACCACACGCTGCTCGCCAATCACCTCGGCCTCGATACCGGAGTCCTGCAACAGCACCTGCAAGGCAGGCAGCGGCGGCAGGCTGGCGCGCAGCGCATGGCTGCTGCGGCCCGCGGCAAGATCGCCCGGGTACATCACCGACCACCCGCTGATGACGCTGAAGCGCTCGACCGCCTGTTCCAGCGGCTGCGCAGGGATGTCGTAGGCATGCACAGCGTCCTGCGCGGCAGCGGCAAAGGACAGCAGCAGCCATGCGGCGATGGCCACCTTCCAAGTTCTGACCGCATGGTGTCCATTCAGCCCCCTGACGTAGAACACATGACCCTCGGCAGCGACAGCAGCTGCAGTGGACGCGCGCCACGACCGGAACCCCGGCCCGCGCGCGACCCGCAAGCGGGCTCAAACCGTACCGGCGCCACATGTCATTGCGATGACCGCTGCCCACGGCCTGGCATCGAGCCAGGCTCCGTAAAGCCAGTCACGCATCAGGAATCAATGAATCGAACAGACCTGTTCATTTGCTCACAGGGTCAGAGCCCGTTGCGCAGCAACGGGATCCGACCCCGTACCGACCCAAACGTGTCGACCAAGGTCGACACCCACCAGGAGCAGCTCATGCCGTTCCGGCAGATCGTGGAAATCTGTCGAAGGCGGGGTGGGTCCGGTTGCGGGGGCGTGAGCCGCATGGATGCGGCGACCGAGCTACATGGACGTACTTGCAGCGTCCCCCGCAACCGGACCCACTCCGCCATCCCTCAGCAGGCCCGCTGTTGCTGTTGCTGTTGCTTCTGAGGTTGCCGGCCAGCGGCCGGCACTACCCGCGGGTGCCGGGTGCAACCCGGCCGCAAACCCCATCCCTCAAAGCGGCAGCTGGGTCGTCTGCTTGATCCGCTGCATCGGAATCTCGGTCTTGGTGTTCTGCACCCCCGCAATCCGGTTCAGGTGCTGCATCTGGAACTGCCGGTAGGCATCCAGGTCGGCCACCGCCACCCGCAGCAGGAAATCGCAGTCACCGGCCATCAGATGGCATTCAAGCACTTCCGGGAAAGACTTGATGCTGTTGATGAAATGATTGGTGGTGTCCTCGTCCTGCCCGCGCAGCCACACCCGCACGAACACCGTGAAGCCACGGCCCACCTTGGCCTCGTTCAACAAGGCCACATAGCGGTCGATGTAGCCGCCCTCCTCCAGCAGACGCACCCGGCGCAGGCAGGCCGACGGCGACAGCCCGACCAGGCGTGCCAGCTCCAGGTTCTGCAGGCGGCCGTCGCGCTGCAGGGCGTCGAGGATGCGCCGATCGAGGTTGTCCAGCTGGTACTGCATGGAATTTCACCTCTTTCACTTCTGGCCGCATGAAATATCAATCATCCAGAATCAAGTGGTATCAACGCAACCCGATTTCGCGATTGGACCGCTAGCATGGGCCACCCCCACCTTGTTGTGCCGTTCGATGGACGCCCGTACCACCCTCCCCCTGCCTGACACCTGCGATACCGCGCCGCGTGCCGAATTCTTGCGCGGCCTGCGCGCCGCCGTGCCGGTGATGATCGGCTTCATTCCGTTCGCCCTGGTGCTCGGCGCGCAGGCGGCCCAGAAGGGCCTGAGCGCACTGGAAGTACCGCTGATGACCGGCCTCAACTTCGCTGGCGGCTCGGAGTTCGCCGCCGTCGAACTGTGGACCTCGCCACCGCACATTGCACTGATCGTGGCGATCACCGCGCTGGTCAACAGCCGTCACCTGCTGATGGGCGCCAGCCTGGCCCCGCTGCTCCAGCACCTGCCGCGCCGCCGGGTGCTGCCGGCGCTGTTCTTCATGTGCGACGAAAGCTGGGCGATGGGCGTGGCCGATGCGCGCAGACGCGCGCTTGGCTTCAGCCTGGCCTACTACCTGGGCGTATCGGCAGGCCTGTACACGGTCTGGGTGGCCTGCACCACGCTGGGCGCGATCGTTGGCCCGATGCTGGGCGACATCCACGCCTATGGTTTCGACATGGCCTTCCCTGCCGTGTTCCTGGTGCTGCTGCGTGGCATGTGGCAGGGCATGAAGGCCGCGCGACCGTGGCTGGTCAGCCTGGCTGTAGCCGCTGCTACCTACCTGCTGGTGCCAGGTGCGTGGTACGTGGCCAGCGGCGCACTGGCCGGCCTGGCCGCAGCCTGGCTGCTGGCGGAGGACGCAGCATGATCTTCAATGGCCTGATCCACTGGACCTCGGTACTGACCATCGTGCTGATGGCCGCCGCCACCTACCTGACCCGCGTCGTCGGCTTCCTCGCGCTGCGCAACCGCACACTGAGCAAACGCGCAGTGACGGTGATGGAAGCCGCGCCGGGCTGCGTGCTGATCTCGGTGATCGCCCCGGACTTCGTGGCCGACAAGCCGGCCGACCTGGCCGCACTGGCCATCACCCTGCTGGCCGCCACGCGGCTGTCGATGCTGCCGACCGTGCTGATCGGCGTGGTCTCGGCGGGTGTGTTGCGCTATCTGATGGGGTAGCTACCGGTACGCCGGGCAATGCCCGGCGCACCGTAGTGGCGCAGCAGAGCAATCACGCGCTGCTGCTTGCCGCCAGCAGGCACAGGCTGCGCGGCGGCAGCGTCCAGGCGCCTTCCTCATCCGGCTCCAACGTCGTTTCGTCGGTCTGCAGGAGTACGCGCCGGAACGACAGGGCGTCGTCTGACACACAGAACCGCTGCGGCTGCTCCCCGGCGTTCAACAGCAGGGCCAGGCTGACATGCCGCCCGGGCTCGCGCAGGCCACTGTCCGGACTGCGACCGTCCAGCACGATCGCCAGCGCACGCAGCCCTGCGTCATGCCAGTCCGCTTCCTCCATGCCGCGACCATCGGGATGCCGCCAGTCGATATCGCGCAGGCCCAGCGCCTCATCGTACTCGCCGCGCAGGAACCGGTTCCGGCGCAGCAGGCCGTAGCGCCGGCGCAGTGACAGCGCCCGCCGCACGAACGCCACCTGCGCCTGTGCAGCCGGCAATGCTGCGCGCTCCCAGTCGATCCAGCTCAGTGGATTGTCCTGGCAGTAGGCGTTGTTGTTGCCCTGCTGCGAATGGCCGAACTCATCGCCCGCCAGCAGCATCGGCGTCCCCTGCGCCAGCAGCAGCGTGGCCAGCAGATTGCGCATCTGCCGCGCACGCAACGAAAGGATCGCCGCATCATCGGTGTCTCCCTCCACGCCGTGGTTGCTGGAGAGGTTGTGCGAGTGGCCGTCACGGTTGTCCTCGCCGTTGGCCTCGTTGTGGCGATCGTTGTAGCTGACCAGATCGTGCAGGGTGAATCCATCATGCGCCGTCACCAGATTGATGCTGGCCGACGGTCGCCTGCCGTGGTGTTCGAACAGGTCGGCCGAGCCAGTGAAGCGCGTGGCAAACTCCGCCAGCTGCCCGCCATCGCCACGCCACAGCGCGCGCACCGTGTCGCGGAAGCGGTCGTTCCACTCGGCCCAGCCCGGCGGAAACTGGCCCAGCTGGTAGCCGCCCGGGCCGATGTCCCATGGCTCGGCAATCAGTTTCACCTGGCTCAGGATCGGGTCCTGGCGTACCGCATCGAGGAAGCTGCCCGAGGCGTCAAAGCCATGCCGTTCGCGGCCGAGGATGGTTGCCAGGTCGAAGCGGAACCCATCCACCCGCATCTCGGTCACCCAGTAGCGCAGGGAGTCCATGACCATGCGCAGCGCACCGGCATTGGTCAGGTCGAACGTATTGCCGGTACCCGTATCGTTGATGTAATAGCGGCGATCATCGGCCAAACGGTAGTAGCTGGCGTTGTCGATGCCCTTGAACGACAGCGTAGGGCCCAGCTCGTTGCCTTCGGCCGTGTGGTTGTAGACCACGTCCAGGATGACCTCGATGCCCGCGTTGTGCAGGCGCGCGACCATCTGCTTGAACTCGGCCACGGTGCCCAGCGACAGATAGCGTGCCTGCGGCGCGAAGAAGCCGATGGTGTTGTATCCCCAGTAGTTGCGCAGCCCGCGCTCGAGCAGCTGCTGGTCATCCACGTAGGCATGCACCGGCAGCAGCTCGATGGCGGTCACCCCCAGATGGCTGAGGTGGTCGACCACCGCATCGTGCCGCAACGCGGAGAAAGTACCGCGCTCGGCCTGCGGGACGTCGGGATGCTGCATGGTCAGTCCGCGCACGTGGGCTTCGTAGATCACGGTCCGGTCCCAGGGCGTGGCAGGTGCACGCTCGACGCCCCAGCTGAAAGCCGGATCGATCACGGCACAGCGTGGCATGTAACTGGCGCTGTCGCGGCGGTCGAAACTGAGATCGCCATCGCGGTGACCCAGGGTGTAGCCGAACAGGTGTGGGGCCCACTTCAGTTCGCCGACGATCTGCTTGGCGTAGGGGTCCAGCAGCAGCTTGTTGGGATTGAAGCGATGGCCCTCTTCCGGGGCATACGGGCCGTGCACCCGGTAGCCGTAACGTTGCCCGGGCCGCACGTCCGGCAGGTAGCCGTGCCAGATCTCGTTGGTGTACTCGGGCAGCGCGATACGCTCGACTTCACGGTTGCGCGCGTCGAACAGGCAGAGTTCCACCCGGGTGGCGTGCCGAGAGTACAGCGCGAAGTTCACACCCAAGCCGTCCCAGGTCGCTCCCAGCGGGAACGGCCGGCCTTCGCGCACCCGCGAGGTCTGCGTCCACTTACGGCTGGCCATCGGTTCCCTCCTCGTCGCGCGCAGCGGCAATCTCGGCTTCCACCAGGCGCTCGGCCATGTGCCAATGCCGCTGCTGCTGGTCGTCCGGGCGCCCTTCCGCTTCCCATATCTGATGGGCCAATGCCTCAATCCGCTGCCGTCGTTCCCTGCTGTCCATTCCTGTCCGTCTCCTCGTTGATCCATACCGCCAACGGGCTGCCAGCCAGAAGCCGTGCCGCGTCCCCGGTTGCCTTGAAATGTTCGATGCGCCCGTCCAGCAGGTTGCGCATGGGGCCTGTCGGCAGCCCGTGCAGCATCAGGCCAGTGCCGACGTCGTGTGCTGCGTGCAGGCCGGGCCCGGGCACGGCGGTGGGCGAACCACGCCGCACGATCACCAGCAGCACCTGCGCCTGATGCCTGCGCGCGAATGCCAGCCAGGGCGAACGCGCCGGTACGGACAGCGGCTGCAGTTGGCCGTGCAGGAACAGCTGCGGGTGCCTGCGGCGGCACTCCAGCAAGCGCCTGAGCAGAAATGCCTTGACGCCACCGTCCCGCCAGTCCTCCAGCAGGGCGGGCCAACCGCGCGTATCGCGCAGCCACGCCTGCCGCACTGGATAGTCCACGGCACGCCGGTTGTCCGGGTCCACCAGGCTCAGGTCCCAGCCTTCCCCGCCCTGGTAGAGGTCGGGCACGCCGGGCAGGCAGTGCTGCAGGCACAGCTGTGCCAGGCCGTTGCAGGCGCCGGCCGGCGCAATGCGCGCCACGAACGTCGCCAGCGCCTCCCGCACCGGCTGCAATGGCGCTCCATGCAGCAGCGCGTGCAGCCACTGCGCGGCGGCCTCCTCCACCGCCACGTTGGGATCGGACCAGCTGCTGACCCGTTTGCCCTCGCGCAACGCCTTGGTCAGCCATTGCACCATCCTCGATGCGAAGTCGGCGCCCGGGTTACCGTGCATCGGCCACGCGGCCACGAGCGCCTGCCACAGCGCATAGGCCTCGGCACCCGGCAACGGCATCGGCGCGCCCGCGCGGGTCGACATCCGGCTCCAGCGCCGCACAGCCTCCCGCCACGCGACCGTGCAGGTGCTGAGAACCGCCAGCCGGGCCCGGCTGTCGGCCCCGCGCTTGTGATCGTGGGTCGCCAGCGCAAGCAATGTCCGCGGATGGCGCTGCAGGCGTCTCACTGCGTGTTCCAGCAGCTCGCGTCCCTCCATGCCCAGCCGCTGCGGATCACTTCCGACTTCGTTGCGCGACAGCAGCCTGAAGTAACGATAGAAGCCTGTGTCCTCCACCGACTTGGCATTCAACGGCGCGGCCAATTGCCCGAATCTCACCCGCAGCGCGCGCTCGGCCTCCGCCTCGCCGGGAAGTGCCCGCAGCAGCAGATCCAGTGCCGCGTGTGCCGTACCGTCCAGTGCCTCGCGTGCTGCTACGGCAGCGTCCACCAAGGCCTTCCGTTCACCCGCATCCTGCAGCGAATAGGGGCGGTAGGTACGGTAGTGCCGCAGCAGCGCGGCCAATGCACGGGCCAGCGCAGCGGCTCCGATATCGGCTTCGGCCAGCCGGGGCTGCAGGACCCGCTGCGCGCTGCGCAGCAGCCGCTGGAAGTCGGCGTGGAGCGACGTGCGCAGCAGCATGCTGCGGGCGTCCTGCTGCAGGTCGTCAAAGCTGCGCGCGTCACCACTCGCCGCTTGCCAGGCGCGGGAAAGCGCGGGGGCAGCTGCCGGATCATGCAGCCATGCGCCGACCTGGTCCATGAAGTCATAGCCGGTCGTGCCGTCGCAGGCCCAGCCATCGGGCAGCTGTTCGTCCTCCGCCAGAATCTTCTCCACATGCAGGCTCACCGCCTGCGGGTCACGACCGCCGGCCGCGCAGGCCTCGACGAGCGACGCACGCAGATGTTGCAGGTAGGCTCCGGGCGACGACAGGCCATCCACATGGTCAATGCGCAGGCCATCCACCCAGCCCTCGCGTACCAGCCGCAGTGGCAGTGCGTGTACTGCCTCGAACACCTCGTTGCGCTCCACCCGTAACGCGGCCAGTTCGTTGATGTCGAAGAAGCGCCGGTAGTTCACCTGATCGCCCGCCGTGCGCCACCAAGCCAGCCGGTAGTGCTGCCGCCGCAGCAGCGTGTGCAACCGTTCGACGCTGCGGTTGCAGCGTTCCGCCCATGCCGGCCACTGCGCGGGTGCCAGCGGATGGCTGCGCGGAGACAACGGCAATGCCAGCCCGTGATGACGCAGCGTCGGCCGCTCATCGTCCACTGCTACGCGCAACACGCCATCGCGCACGGCGTCGTGCAGTGGCCGGTCCAGCACTGGCAGCCAGAGCCGGCCCTCGCAGCCCGGCGCCTCCCAGTCAATGTCGAACCATCCTGCATGGGGACTTCTGCACCCGTGCAGCAGCACATCGCTCCACCAGGGCGTCTGCGGGGATGCCGCAAGATGGTTGGGTACGATGTCCAGGATCAGGCCCATGCCATGCGCACGCGCCGCTGTCGCCAGCCGCTGGAAGGCTTCTTCGCCGCCCAGTTCCGGATTGATGCGGGCCGGGTCGATGCCATCGTAGCCATGCATGGACCCTGGCATCGCAGCGCTGATCGGCGACAGGTAAAGGTGGCTGAGGCCCAGCGCGGCGTAGTACGGCAGCTGCGCCGCAGCGGCCTCGAAGTTGAAGCCTGCATGCAGCTGCAGGCGTGCGGTGGCACGCAACCGGGTCATCGTCCCGCCTTGCGTCGCGTGGCGCTGAACCGGGCAATGCGCGCATCGGCCGCGTCCGGATCCCACGCAAGCGGCAAGCGTCGGCGCCAGTTCGGGTGACCATTGACGGTACCCGGCAGGTTCACCTGCGCGCGGCTGCCCAGCGCATCTTCCAGCGGGAGCAGCGCCAGCCGTGAAGGTGCGTGCGCCACCAGTGACAGCGCACGCGCTTCCAGCGTCGCGCCCTCGCCCCGGGCGACTGCGGACAGCGCCTGTACCTCGCTGGCACGCGCGTGCAGCGCCGCGGGAAGCTCGGTCAGCTCACCCAGGCGTGCACGCCAGCGCAGGTCGCGCCCACGCAGCCAGCCGGCCAGCGGCGGCAGATCATGGGTGGAGGGCATGGCCACCGCATCGCGGCGCCACCGTGGCGCCGGCAGGAAGCGCTCACCGTTGCGGGCGAACGGCAGCACCTCCAGCCCCAGCACGCCACGGGCTGCCAGTCGCTGGCGGATACCCGGAGGAACCACGCCCAGGTCTTCGCCAATCAGCACGCAGCGATGGCGCCACGATTCCAGCACCAGCAGGTTGATCAGATCATCGAACGGATAGCGCAGATACACCCCCTGCCCGGCGCCCGCGCCACGAGGCAGCACCCACAGCCGCTGCAGGCCCAGGATGTGGTCGATGCGCAATCCACCGCGACCCGCCATCACGGCGCGCAACACGCGGATGAACGGTTCAAACCCCTCGCGCTGCAACGCAGAGGGTGACCAGCTGGTGATACCCCAGGCCTGGCCCAGCGGATTGAACGCATCCGGCGGCGCGCCCAGCTCGAGGCCCTGCAGCAGGCGGTCGCCGCCGGTCCGGGCCTCGACGCCCTGCGGTGCACAACCCACTGCCAGATCCGCGATCAGTCCGATCGACGCGCCGTCGTTGCGCAGTCCCGCCTGCACCTGCGCCCAGCCTTGCCGCGCCAACCACTGCGCAAACGCATGGTCGTCGGCGCTTCCAGTGAATCGGTCGGCGGCGTGCTGGCAATACTGCAGCAGGGGTTCGCCCTGCGCATCGCACCACGTCTGCATCTGTTCGTACTGTGCCGGCGCCTGCTGCCGCAGCCATTGGCGCCCCTGGCGCAGCCAGCGCCACTTCACTGCCGCCGAGTGCGGCCAGTCGATGCGGCGTGCTGCGGTAGCCGCTTCAACGGCCATCGCCAGTGCTTCGTCCTCGCGCAACACGCTGCCGGCGGCCTCCGGCAAAACCTGCGGCAGCGACACCTGCAGCGGATCGAGCCAGCGCCGGTCGCTGGGCGAGTAAGGACTGTAGCCCGTGCCCGGTGCCAGGCCGGCGTGCAGCGGACTCAACGCCAGTGCATCGCCGCCGTGACGGTGCAGCAGCTCGCGCCACCGCGCACAGCCGGCGCTGTCACCGATGCCGGCATCACCGGGCGCGCGCAGGCTGTAGACCTGCGCCGACAGACCCCAACCGCGCAGCAGGCCCTGCGGCCACCAGGCACGCTGCGGTGCCACCGCAACCGCCTGTTGCTGCCCGCCCTGGCGCCACTGCCAATAGCCTGGCTGATCCGGAACCCGCCAGCGCCCTTGCGCATCCGCACGTGCAGGCAACGCTGCGCCCTGCTCATCCACCCAGCACGCCGCGCCCGTTGCCTCAGGCATGGCCAGGAGCTGACCACAGCAGGCGGTGAGCAACGGGTGGGCCACCGGCGCACCGTCGCACGCGAACTCCGACAGCACGGCGCGCAGCACGTCCGGCGCAACCTCGCGCTCTGCTCCGGCCACGTCGGTCCAGCGGACCAGCAGGCCCACACGGCGAGCCGCCTCCCGCACCGCCGCATCCGTATTCATGCGGCGATCCAGCGCGCAAGCGCACCGCCGCCTGCCGGCAGCATCGCGGCCGCGTCCGGCCCAACGACGCACTCGCCGGCCGGCACCGCATGCGCCACCGGCACAGGGCCCACGTTGATCGCGATCCACCATTGGCCCGAGGGCAACTGCCAGCCCGCCTGCACCGCGCCCTGGCCCAGCACGCGCGCGCCCAGCGACCGCGCCTGCAGCAGGCCAGGCTGCAGATAGCGCCTGCGCAGGCCGAGGAACTCACCCGTGCAGCGCAGCCAGTGCTGCGACCAGGGATCATCGCCGGGCGGCGGCGTGTACGACGCCTGCAGGGTCGCCGCATCGTTCGGGTCCGGAATACGCGCGCGCGCGGCGGCGTCGGCAAAGGCACTGAAACCGGAGAACTCACGGCGACGCCCTTCACGCACCGCCTCGTCCAGCGGTGGCGCGTAGTCGGTGAAGAACAGGAATGGCGATTGCGCCTGCCACGGTTCGCCCATGAACAGCAGCGGGATCATCGGCGTCAGCAGGGTCAGGGCCAGCGCCGCGCGCAGCGGGGCAGGATCGGTCAGCATCGACAGGCGCTCGCCGAAGGCGCGGTTGCCCACCTGGTCGTGGTTCTGCGCGAATACCACAAAACGCGCGGGCGACAGGTCGACGCTGGGCTCGCCACGGGGATGGCCGTGCAGGTCCGGCTCGCCCTGCCAGGCGAATCCTTCGGCCAGGCAGCGCGCCAGGAGTGCTTCGGCGCGCCCGGCATAGGCCGCGTAATAGCCTTCCTGCTCGCCGGTCAGCATCACATGCAGCGCGTTGTGGAAGTCGTCGTTCCACTGTCCCTGATAGGCGCCGCGCAGCCACCGCACCTGGTTGCGTTCGTTCTCCAGCACCAGGTGCGCGTGAGGGGCCACCGCACGTACCTCGTCGGCAAGCTGCTGCAGGAAACGGTCATCGTCAATGGCGTGCACCGCATCCAGGCGCAGGCCGTCGACGCCATAGTCGCGCAGCCACATCAGCGCATTGTCGATGAAGAACCGCCGCACCCAGGGCTGGCGGAAGTCGATGGCCTCGCCCCACGGCGTGCTGCGATCGTCACGGAAGAACCCACACGCGTAGTCGCGCAGACGGTTCCCCTGCGGCCCGAAGTGGTTGTAGACCACATCCAGCAGCACCGAGAGCCCTGCATCGTGCGCCGCGTCGACAAAGGCCTTCAGCGCGGACGGACCGCCATAGGCCAGCGCGGGTGCATACGGGAACACGCCGTCGTAGCCCCAGTTGCGGCCACCGGGAAACTGCGCGACCGGCATCAGTTCAATGGCGGTGATGCCCAGGGCCGCCAGCATCGGCAGCTGCGCGGTCAACGCCGCGAACCCGCCGCCGGCCTCGATGTGCACTTCATAGATCACCAGGTCCTGCCAGGCATGCCCCTGCCACGTGGGCTGTGCTCCATCCGTGCCAAGCACCACCGCGCTGTCACCATCGACGCCGTCCGGTTGCCAGCGCGAGGCGGGGTCGGGCACGTCCTGGCCGGACGGCAGGCGGAACCGGTAGCGGTCACCATGCGACGCCTGTGTCCGCAGCCAGTGGCAGCCGTCCGGGTCGCGGTGCATCGGCCGCAGCACGCCCTGCAGGCACAGCGCCACGGTGCCTGCATCCGGTGCCCACACGCGGAACTCGACACCTTCACCGGCCACCGGCCATGCGCCCAGGCGCGGCGCCACTGCGGTCATGCATCAACCTGCAGGTACAGCGTGGACAGCGGCGGCAGTGTGAGCCGCAGCGACTGCGGGTGACCATGCATCGGCCTCGGCTCGGTATGCACTGCGCCGAGGTTTCCCGCGTTGCCGCCACCGTAGTAACCGCTGTCGGTGTTGAGCCGTTCGGTCCAACACCCCGGTTGCGGCACACCGACCCGGTAGCCGTCGCGACGTACCGGAGTGAAGTTGCTCACTACCAGAAGGGTGCGGCCGCTACCGGCCGGATCCCGGCGGATGAAGGCGTAGACGCTGTTGCGGCTGTCGTCGGCCACGCTCCAGTCGAAACCGCGTTCGTCGCGTTCGTCGCGGTGCAACGCGGGTTCGGAGCGCAGCACGGCATTGAGGTCGCCCACCAGGCGCGACAGGCCCTGGCCCTCGTTGCTGGCCGCCCGTGCCCAGTCCAGTGCCGCATCGTGCGACCACTCCTGTCCCTGGCCGAACTCGCCGCCCATGAACAGCAGTTTGCTGCCCGGGTGCGCCCACATGAAACCGTAGTACGCGCGGAGCTGGGCCAGCCGCTGCGCCGGCTCGCCCGCCATCTTGGCCAGCAGCGCTCCCTTGCCGTGCACCACCTCGTCATGCGAAAGCGGAAGCACGAACCGTTCGGAGAAGGCGTAGACCAGGCCGAAGCTGATCTCACTATGGTGATGCTGGCGATGAACCGGATCGCGCCCGAGGTACTGCAGGGTGTCATGCATCCAGCCCATGTTCCATTTGTGGGTGAAACCAAGCCCGCCCTGCTCCACCGGCGCGGTCACCCCTGGCCATGCGGTGGATTCCTCGGCGATCACCAGCACATCCGGGAAGCGCTCCCTCAGCGTCTGGTTCATCCGCCGTAGAAAAGCGACCGCCTGCAGGTTCTCGCGCCCGCCCTGCTCGTTGGGTATCCACTGGCCCTCGGCACGGCTGTAATCCCGGTACAGCATCGACGCCACGGCATCCACGCGCAGACCATCGATGTGGAACCGCTCCACCCACTCCAATGCACTGCCGATCAGGTAGGCGGCCACTTCGTTGCGGCCATAGTTGTAGATCAGCGTGTCCCAGTCGGCGTGCACCCCTTCGCGCGGGTCGGCATGCTCGTACAGCGCGGTGCCATCGAACCCGGCCAGGCCATGCGCATCGTTCGGGAAGTGCGCGCTCACCCAGTCCACGATCACCCCTACGCCGGCCTGATGGCAGCGGTCCACGAAGCGTGCGAAGGCCTGTGGCGTGCCATGGCGCGCGGTTGGCGCGTAGATCCCCAGTGGCTGATAGCCCCAGGAACCGCCAAAGGGATGCTCGCTGACCGGCAGCAGCTCGATGTGGGTGAAACCAAGCCCTGCCACGTACGGAATCAACCGGTCGGCCAAGGCATCCCAGTCCAGCGGCGAACCATCGTCGCTGCGCTGCCAGGAGCCCGCATGCACTTCGTAGATGGACAGCGGCGTGCAGGTTCCGGCCTGCCGCCGCGCCGCCAACCATGCGTCATCGTGCCACTGCATCGGCGCTGCCGAAGGCACCCGCGAGGCGGTGGCCGGTGGCAGCTCGGCCCAGCGCGCCATCGGATCGAACTTGTCGGGCATCACCCGGCCGTCGGCGCCGACGATGCGGAATTTGTAGCGGGCACCGGCCTGCACGCCAGGCAGGAACAGCTCCCACACGCCAGCGGTGTGGCGCAGCCGCATCGGATGGCGCCGGCCATCCCACCCGTTGAAATCGCCGACCACGGCAACCCTTCGTGCGTTGGGGGCCCACACCGCGAAGCGCACGCCGTCGATACCCTGTACCTGCATCGCTACTGCGCCCAACTGGCGCGCTGCATCAGCGTCACCGGCATGGAAATGCTGCAGCAGCGCCTCATCCAGCAGCGGACCGAAGGAATAGGCATCGTGCACCTGCTCCACACCCTGCTCGAAATGCAGGGCGAGCAGCGGCACGGGCGCTTCACCTGCTGCACCTTCGAACAGGCCGGGCAAGGGACCCGGTTGCAGATCCCAGCGCCGCTCCGGGCCCGCAATCACCTCCACGCGACGCGCGTGGGGCACCAGAACGCGCAGCTGGCGCTGGCCATCGGGCTGTTGGTGCGGCCCGAGCCAGGCAAACGCATCGGCCGCCCGTGCATGAACCAGGTCGTCCAGGACCGGAGCCACCACGCCCTCCTCCCGTCCGGCGGTCGCCATGGGCTCGTCCTCGAGGGCGACCGGCTGCAGGCTGTCGTGACTCATGCGGCCACCTGGCAGGTCTGCTGGTATAGCGCCAGATATGCGCGCCCCGCCGCATCCCAACCGCCCGGCCGCAGCATGGCCGCGCGGCGCATGGCCTGCAGCAGGCCGGGCAGGCGGAAGGTGCGCATCGCCCGTTCCACACAGCGGCGCAAGCCATCGGCATTCGCGCCGTGGAACAGGAATCCGGTCACGCCATCCTCAACGGTATCGACCAGCCCGCCGGTCGCGTGCGCGATTGGCAGGCAGCCGAAGCGCTGCGCGTACATCTGGCTCAACCCACAGGGTTCGAAACGCGAAGGCATCAGCAGGAAATCGGCGCCAGCAAACATCTGGCGGGCCAGCGCCTCTTCGAAGCCGATGAATGCGCCCACCCGTCCGGGGTAGCGCCGGGCCAGCGCCTGCACCTGCGCTTCCACCTGCGGCTCGCCGCCACCGATGATGACCAGCTGGCCGCCGGCCGCCACGATCTGCGGCGCCACGTCGCATGTGATGTCCAGGCCTTTCTGGTGCACCAGGCGGGAGACCACCGCGAACAGCGGGCCGGCCGAGGGCGCCAGGCCGAATGCACTGCGCACCGCGTGCGCATTGGTGGCGCGCCCGGTCCATTCGCCGATGCCGAAATGGGCCTTGAGGTGGATGTCGCGGCGTGGATCCCAGCTGGCGTCGATGCCGTTGACGATGCCACTCAGGTGTCCGCCGGCCGCCCGGCGCGCCAACAGGTCATGCAGCCCGCAGCCGTCATCCGGGGCGGTGATCTGTTGCGCGTAGCGCAGGCTGACCGTGTTCAGGCGCGTGGCATTGGTGATCCCGCCCTGCAGGAACGACATCTGCCCGTGGAAGTGCAGTTCATCCAGGTGTTCGACCGGTACGCCCAGCACAGGTGCAAGCGCATACGGAAACAGCCCCTGGTAAGCCAGGTTGTGGATGGTCAGCAGGGTCGGCACGGTGGTCCGGTCCCAACGCACGTAGGCTGCCGCCATGGCCACAGGCCAATCATTCAGGTGCAGCAGCTGCGGCGACCAGTCCAGCCCGGCACGCCCGGCCGCAATCTCCGTCGCCGCGTGTGAGAGCGTGGCGAAGCGAACCGCGTTGTCCTTCCACTCCTGGCCCTGCCCATCAACGTATGGCGAACCTTCGCGCTCGTACAGCTCTGGCGAGAGCAGCACGTAGATCGGAAGGCCGTCTGCCTGCACTGCCATGCCGATCCCGCACGCAGGCAGGCCCGCCCTCGCGCTGACCTGTCCCACCCGCTGCAGCTGTGGCAGGCGCTGCAGTACCTCCGGGTAGCCGGGCAGCAGCACGCGCGAATCACAGGCGCCGCGTACCGCACGCGGCAGGGCTGCGGCCACGTCGCCCAGGCCCCCGGCCTTGATGAAGTCGGCCCCATCTCGGTCGCGACGAACAACACACGCTGTACCAGCTCCGGCAGCTGCAGAGGCTGCGAGTGGCCACGCCGGGTGCCGATCGGCACGAGCGAACCGGGAGAGGTCGCAACAGATGAAGCGGACTGGACAGCGCGGGCCATGGGAGGGTCTCTCGGGTATTTCAGGCAGACGGACGCCAGCGGCGCCCGGACGGGCGCTGATGGTGGGAAGGAAGTCGACGCAGGACGTGGGGGACGTCAGCGAGAGGCTCAGGACGACAATAGCCCTGCATGCGATCAATCAACCGTGAAGCCATGGCGATTTCTTTGTGACAACACGTCATGAGCTCAGTACACATGACATGCGCCCGCCTCCTGCCCGTGTCTCCTGCGATGGGGCCGAGCCCACGCCCGGCTGTTGGCAATCCCACGTGCCGCCTGAGCCGAGCTGGATTGGTCTTTAAGAGACTCACCCTGCGACACCCGGTCGCAGGCCTTCGCGCTACGCGCTTGACCAATGTCAAACCGCCCGCCGCCGCGCGGGCGTATTCCTATGCAGGACCCGAACACGCCGGCGCGGCCGGCATCCACAAGGACCCTGCGATGAGCTACACCCCCGACAACGCCCAGCTGCTGAACGCCATGCAGAACGTCATGGTGATCTCCACCACCGACCTGCAGGGCAACATCACCTACGCCAATGACCTGTTCTGCACGCTCACCGGCTTCGCCCGCGAAGAGCTGATCGGCCAGCCGCACAGCATCGTGCGCCACCCGGACGTGCCCAAGGCCGTATACAAGGACATGTGGGACACCATCAAGGCCGGCAAGACCTGGACCGGCATCGTGCCCAACCTCGGCAAGGGCGGCGTGCTCTACGTGGTCGACACCACCGTGCAGCCGCTGTTCGACGCAGACGGCAACATCACCTCCTACATCAGCATCCGCCGCGTGGTGAACGACCTGATGCAGAACTATGACCTGGTTGAGTTCAGCAAGGAAAAGTTCGACGACTTCTACGAGGCCGCGTGAACGCTCTCCCGACCAGTACGCCCTTCAGCCGTCTGCTGGTGGGTTTCGCGTCCGAGTCGGGCAACGCCCGCGCCCTGGCCCAGCGCCTGGGCGCGGAACTGCAGCCGCATGGGCCGCAGGTGCTCCCGTTCAACGACATCGACGTAGCCAGTCTCGGCCAAGGCGATGTGCTGCTGGCGATCTCCAGTTCCTTCGGTGACGGTGAGCCGCCAGCCAATGGCGAGCAGTTCTTCGAAACGCTGCGCCAGATCCCGACGCTGAGCGGCCTGCGCTATGCAGTGTTCGGGCTCGGTGATACCGGCTACCCGAGCTTCTGCGGCTTCACCAAGGCGCTGGATGCCGCGCTGAGCGAGCGCCAGGCGCAGCCGCTGCTGCATCGGGTGGACGCCGACCTGGGCTACGAGCAGTTCTTCCAGCAATGGCAGCCGGTGCTCGGCCAGGTGCTGGATGGCGACCTCAGCGCTGGCCAGCACCTGCACCTGCAGGTCACCGCCTATGGCGAAGACAATGCCTTTGCCGCTCCCATCCTCGAACGCCGCCGCTTGAACAGCAGCGACCCGGCCGCCTGGCACCTGCAACTGGACATTGCCGGCAGTGGCATGGCCTACCGCGCGGGGGACACCCTGCACGTGGTACCCGAGAACGACCCTGCCTTGCTGCAGGCATTGGCTACCTGGTACGGCGACACCGCCGCCGTGGCCGCCCTGCACGACCGCGAGCTGCGCCTGCTGAGCAAGGGCGTGCTGCGCGAACTGGCCAAGCTCGGCAGTAGTGAGGTACTGAAGGGCCTGTTGAAGGTCAGCCAGAAGCGCGAGCTGGAAGCCTACCTGCACGGCCTGGACTTGCTGGACGTGCTGCAGGACCACGCCACGCCGGACAGCGTGCCGCTTGCCCGGCTGCGCGAACTGCTGTCACCGCGGCTGCCGCGTGCCTATTCGATCGCCTCGCACCCGTGCGACGACCAGCTGAGCCTGTGCGTGCGCGAAGTGCGCTACACCCTGCGCGGCCGCGAACGCTTCGGCACTGCCACCGGCAGCCTGCTGCATGGCGGCGAGCACGCCCGTGTGTACTGCCGCTCCAACCCTGGCTTCCACCTGCCCGATACCGGCCAGGCGCCGCTGCTGCTGGTCGGCACCGGCACCGGCATCGCACCGCTGATGGGCCTGATGCAGGAGCTGCAGGCCAACGGCTGCGAACGCGAGGTGCACCTGGTGTTTGGCGAGAAGCACCGCCAGCACGATTACCTGTATCGCGACCAGCTGCAGGACTGGCACGCGCGTGGCGTGCTGGCCGGCCTGCATACCGCGTTCTCGCGCGATGGCGCTGAAAAGATCTATGTGCAGCACGTGCTGCAGCAGCGCGCCAGCGAAGTGCGCGACGTCCTGGCCCGTGGCGGGCATCTTTACCTGTGCGGCAACAAGCACCATCTGGAAGGCGCGGTGCGCGAGGCCATCGATGCCATCGGTGGCGAAGGACACTGGGACGCGCTGCGGGGTGAAGGCCGCACGCACTGTGAGTTGTATTGATCCCTCCCACTGGACTGCACGAATCCTGGACCGGTAGAGCCGGCCGCTGGCCGGCATTACCAGAATATGTAGCCAACCATCGCCCGTGCATCACGGTAGAGCCGGCCGCTGGCCGGCTGCCCAGTATCCCTTGGTTGCCGGCCAGCGGCCGGCACTACCATCAGATGTGACCCACCGTCGCCGGTGCGTCCATCACGGGTCAATTGCCGACAATGCGGCCGTCCACCATGCGCGCCACCTGCTGACCGAACATCGCCACGTCCTGTGGATCGTGGCTGATCAACAGCAGCGGAATGCCGGTCTTGTCCAGCACGGTCTCCAGCTCCTGGCGCAGATGCTGGCGCAGGTCATGGTCCAGTGCGGAGAACGGCTCATCCAGCAGCAGCGCCTGCGGCTGCGTCACCAGGGCGCGCGCCAATGCAGTGCGCTGGCGCTGGCCACCGGAGACCTGCGACGGCAGCAGATCGCCCACCGTGTCGATGCGGAATGCGTGCAGCCACTGCTCCACCGCATCGAAACGCTGGCCGACCCGCGGATTCAGCCATCCCTTCTGCAGCCCGAACGCCACGTTCTGGCGCACGCTCAGGTGCGGGAACAACGCGTAGTCCTGGAACACGTAGCCCAGCCGGCGGCGCTGCGGCGGCAGATCCACAGCGGTGGCCGCGTCGAACAGGGTCTGCCCCTGCAGGCGCACATGGCCCTGGCCCGGCCGCAGCAGCCCGGCCACCGCCTTCAGGGTCAGGCTCTTGCCGGCGCCTGAAGGCCCGAACAGCACCACCTGCCGCTGCGTGCACTGCAGCGATACGTCCAACACGAAATCCTGGCCGGCCGCCTGCAGGCGGCGCTGCACTTGCAGGTCAAGCCACATCACGCAGCTCCCGGCGACGTCCGCCCACCAGCCGCGCTGCCAGCAACAGGATCACGATGCACACCACCGAAGTCAGGATCACCAGCGCATTGGCCTTGCCATCCTGGCCGGCCTGCACCGCCTCGTAGATGGCGATCGACAGCGTCTGCGTGCGTCCCGGAATGCTGCCCGCCACCATCAATGTCGCGCCGAATTCACCCATCGCGCGTGCGAAGGCCAGCAGCAGACCGGCAAGAATGCCGCGCCACGCCAGCGGCAGCGTGACGCGGAAGAACACCGCCGCTTCGGACACACCCAGCGTGCGCGCGGCCTGCTCCAGCTGCCCGTCCACTTCTTCGAACGCCGCGCGTGCCGGCTTGAACACCAGCGGCAGCGAAGCCACCGCCGCGGCGATCACCGCGGCCTGCCAGGTGAACACCAGGTTGATGCCGAACCACGACTGCAGCCACGCGCCGATCGGGCCGTTGCGGCCGATCAGCACCAGCAGGTAATAGCCCAGTACCGTCGGTGGCAGCACCATCGGCAGGGTCAGCAGCGAATCCAGCAGCTCGCGCCCGGGAAAGCGCCGCCGCGCCAGCAGCGCGCCCAGTGCCACGCCCAGCACCAGATTGATCGCGGTGGCCCAGCCGGCCACCTTCAGCGACAACCCCAGTGCGCTCCAGTCCAGATCCATGCGTCAGGGCTTGCCGAACCCGTGCTTGGCCAGGATCGCCTGGCCCGGCGCCGAACGCACGAAGGCGGTGAAGCGCCTGGCTTCGGCCGACTGCGCGCTGGCCCTGGTCACCGCCAGCGGATAGGCAATGCGCCCCGCCACCGGAACCGCGAAGGCGCGGCGCACCCGGTCGGGCATCGCCTGTGCATCGGTGGCATAGACGAAGCCGGCATCCACTTCACCGCGCGCCACGTAATCCAGCGACTGGCGCACGTTCTGCGTCGTGATGATCCTGCCCTGCACCGACGGCCACAGGCCCGCCGCTTCCAGCGCGCCCTTGGCATAGCGGCCGACCGGCACGCTGTCCGGGTTGCCCAGCGCAACGCGCTGCACACCGGCACCAGCCAGGTCCTTCAAGGTGCGCGGCGCGGCCTTGGCCTGCGGTGGCACCACCACCCACAGCGCGTTCACCGCGAACACCTCGCGGGTACCGGCCGCCAGCAGGTCCTGCTGCTGGGCCTGGTCCATCGTGGTTTCATCGGCCGACGCGAACACATCCACCGGTGCGCCACGGCTGATCTGCTGCAGCAGCACGCCGGATGCGGCGAAGTTGAAATCGACCTTGGTTCCCGGGTGCGCCCTCTCATACGCCGCGCCCAGCTCGCGGAAGCTCTCGGTCAGGCTCGAAGCCGCCGACACCGTCAGGTCGGCCGCCCAGGCCGGTACTGCAGCCAGCATTCCCAGCACCAACAGCCCCGCTCGCATCATGGGTCGGCCCCTCGCTTGCCTGATCAGTCCAGTCCGGATTCCCGAGCCACGGCCAACGCCGCCAGCCGTTCGGGTTGCAGCAACAGCATCTCACGTTGGTTCACCGCAATCACACCCTCGTCGCTCAAGCGGCGCAGTACCCGGCTCACCGTCTCCGGCGCCATCCGCAGGTAGTTGGCGATCTCGGTACGGGCCATGCTCAGGTTGAACCGGGTGGCGGAGAATCCGCGCCGGGCGTAGCGCTCGGAAAGATCCAGCAGGAATGCCGCCATGCGCTCCTCGGTGCGATGGTTGGCAGCCAGCGTGGCCACCTTGCCGATCTCGGCACTGAGCAGGCTGAACAGCCGCGCCTGCAACCCCGGCATGCGGGTGGCCAGCAGGCTCAATCGCGGGAACGAGATCCGGCACAGGTAGACGGTGTCCAGGGCCACGGCGTTGCAGGGAAAGCGCGCACCATGGATGGCATTGAGCCCGATCACCTCGCCCGGCAGGCTGAAACCCAGCACCTGCTCGTTGCCCTGGCTGTCATCGACAAAGGTCTTGACCATGCCCGCGCGGACCGCTGCGATCGAGTCGAACGGATCGCCCGCACGGAAAAGATAGTCGCCGGCCTGGAACGGGCCGACGTGGTCGACCAGCACATGCAGTTCGCCCAGCGCGGTCTTGTCGTAGCCCTGCGACATGCAGGCATCGGAGAACGCGCAGGTGCTGCAGAAGTGCAGCGCGTCTCCGTCGTCGGCCGCTGCCGGATTGGGCGTGGCCGGTCGGGACGCGGGCGGAGCGGAGGGGTTCAGGGGCATTGCAGCGACGCAGTAACGAAGGCCCTCATCATACGACAGCGCACCACCCGGCCCTGCGCAACCTGCGCCTACTCGGGCGCAGGTTCAGAACGCCGCTGCGGGCCACGCTGCCGCATGCTGTCGCGCACGTCCACGTCGAACTGCAGCTGCAGCATGCTGTCGTCATCCAACGCGATACCGAAGCCCAGGCCATCGCGGCAGGGCAGCCTCCCCGCCAGCGACTCGACGGCCTGGCGCGGCAGTACCAACCGGCAGAATGTACCGCCATCGAGCAGCACGGCCTGGTCGCCGGCATGCAGCGACAGCGCCACGCCCCAGCCACCGCTGCCACCAAAGCGCGTCAGGTTCTCCACCGATTCACCGGCCAGCAATCGTGCCAGTTCTTCTTCATCCACGCGCAGGCGCATCGATTGCTGTTGCAGCTGGACCTTCATGCTGTGATGGACTCCCATTCCGACGGGGTATTGCAGTTGAGCAGCAACGCCTGATCCTCCGGCGCCAGTGGCAACCGTGTCACGCCGAGGCGTTCCTGCAGGGCGCGCAGTGAACGGCGCGCCGTCGGGTCATCGATCAAGGCCTGCAGCACGCGGCGGCAATGATCATCGATCTGCAACCGCATCGGCAACGGTTCATCGTCGAATACCGTGCAGGCGCGCGCTTGATCGGCCTGCAGGCGCTGCAACAGCGCGGGTGTCACCCGCGGCGTATCGACCGGCACCACCCAGGCAGGGCCATCCGTCATCTGCATCGCCACACTGTAGAGGCCGCCCAGTGGGCCGCAGCGTGCAACCCGATCCGGGATTCCGCCAAACGCAGGGTAGTTGCCGCTGACCCAGACCTCGCGCGCGCCCGCCTGCTCCAACAGGCCGCGCATGTGTTCCAGCAATGTGCGGCCCTGCCAGGGCAGCAGTGCCTTGTCGCGACCCATGCGGGCGGACAGGCCACCGGCCAACACGATGCCGTTGATGGTTCCATTCATGGTAGAGCCACGCCATGCGTGGCTGTGTCGGCCGGACGCGCGGGAAAGGCCTCATCCACGCATGGCGTGGATCTACTGAGTCCCGCGCCCCTCCGAAGGGCGCGGTCAATGCCCGTGGTCATGCGTATGGCCATGGGAGTGCGAAGGTTCACTTTCCGCATGGCAAAGGCTGCAACCTTCGCTCCACTGGCTGTCGCCGTCCTCGTAATGCTCCTGCTTCCAGATCGGGCACTGGTGCTTGACCACCTCGATCAACTGCCGGCAGGCGCGGAACGCCTCGTCGCGGTGCGGGCTGCCTGCGGCCACCACCACCGCCACATCGCCGATGCCGAGTCGCCCCTTGGCATGGGCCACATACAGTTTCAACTTCGGACCGAACGTCGCCTCGACCTCGGCGGCCAGGCGCTTGAACTCGTTCAGCACCAGCGGTTCGAACAGATCGTAGGTAATCCCGGTCACCCGCCGGCCCACATTGACGTCGCGCACCTTGCCGATGAACACGTCGATGCCGCCGAAGCCAGGATCGGACACTGCCGCGATGCCCTCGGCCGGATCGATCGCCGCCTGCGCGCGGTCCACCACCTTGGCGATGATCATCTCGCTCATCGCTCAGCCCCCGCTCACCGGCGGCAGGATCGCCACACGGCCATCGTCGGGCAGCGCCTCGTGGTCGCGCAGCACGCGTTGCTGGTCGGCGAACGCCGAGTAATCCAGCAAACCGGCACGGAATTCCGGCCAACGCAACGGGAGCAGCTCGCGCAGCGCCTCGCGCAGATCGGCCACGGTCCCACCGGCCACATCCACGGCGATCTCGCGGCTGGCATCCAGATCGGAAAACGCACCGAACAACTGCACATTCACCTGTTTCATCACGGCTCCTGGCTCGCCAGCTGCACCGGGTCCTGATGACCCCAGCCCTGCACACGCACCGGCATGCCGGCAGGGGCGAGACCGCCCTCGCCTTCCAGCACCACCCAGGCGTTGGCCTGCAGCATGGACATCAAACGGAACGACTCCTGCCCAGCCAGCACGCGCGCACTCAGCCGGCCCTGCGCGTCCACTTCCACCCGGGCCCGCGCATGGAAGCGCAGGCCGGGCGGCGTGCGCACGTCGGCCTGCAGCGGCAACGTCAGCACCGGCTCCGGCGCCAGCCCCAGCAGGCGGCGCAGCACCGGCTCGACGAAGAAACGCTGCCCCACGGCGGCCGACACCGGGTTGCCCGGCAGGCCGAAGTACAGCGCGCCATTGGGCAGCACGGCGAACAGCAGCGGCTTGCCCGGGCGGATCGCCACCTTGTGGAACACGATGCGCGCACCGCGGCCGCGCAGCGCATCGGGAACGAAGTCGTAGCGGCCGGCCGACACCGCCCCGGTGCTGATCAACAGCTGCGCACCCGCGTCCAGCGCTTCATCCAGCACCGCGTTGAACGCGGCCACGTCGTCGCCCACCGTGCCCTGCCAGACCACTTCGGCACCGGCGGCCTGCAGGCGCCCGACCAGGTACGGCCGGTTGCTGTCACGGATCTGACCGGATTCCAGCGTCTGCGCCGCCTCGGTCACCAGCTCCTTGCCGGTAGCAATCACCGCCGCCTTTGGCCGCGCCACCACCGCCACCTCGCCCACGCCGATGGCATGCAGCAGGGTGCGCGCGTTGATGTCCAGCACCTGCCCGGCCTGCAGCACGCGCTCGCCGTCGCTTACATCCTCGCCGCGCAGGCGCACGTTCTGGCCCGGCTTCACCAATGCCTTCAGGGCAATGCGGGTCGGGCGGCCATCCTCGCTGGCGAGGATCTCCACGTTCTCGACCGGTACCACCGTATCCAGCCCGGCCGGCATGCGCGCACCGGTCATGATTTCCCAGACACCCTCGCCGCCTTCGGCGCCAGCATCGCCGGCCGCCTGCCAACCCTGCACGGCAAATTCGGTACCGGCCTCGAACGTCGCGCCGTTGGCGCGCAGCGCGAAGCCGTCCATCGCCGAATTGTCGAACGGCGGCAGCGACTGCCCACTGAGGATGTCGCTGGCCAGGGTACGGCCGCTGGCCTCATGCAGCGGCAGATGCTCGGCCGGCAGCGGCGTGGCCGCGTCCAGCAGGTGCTGCAGGGCTTCGCTGTAGGGGATCATGCGTGGCCATCCCCCTCGACCATCGCCAGGGCGTGGCCCAGTACCGGCGCCAGGATGTCCAGGCACTGCGCCGCCGCCTTCGGGCTGCCCGGCAATGCAAACACCAGCATATTGCCCAGCTGCACCACCTCGGCGCGGCTCAGCCAGGCCATCGGCGTGTGCTGTGCGCTCAGTGCCCGCACCATCTGCGCCAGGCCATGCACCGGCCGCGCATTCAACGAACGCAGCGCCTCCGGGGTCAGATCACGCGGGCCCAGCCCGGTACCACCGGTACACAGGCACAGGCGCACGCCCTCGGCGGCCAAGGCCTGCAGGCGGCCCGCCAACGGCTCGATGCCATCGGGCAACACTTCGGCGGCCACCACCTCTCCGCCCAGTGTGTTCAACCCGGTCACCAGGGTCGGGCCAGAGAGATCTTCATAGGTGCCGTCGCTGGCGCGGTCGCTCAGCGTGATCACCGCGCAGGCCGCGCCCTCCAGGCCCTTCGGCGCACGCGGCTTGAAACGCGCGCGCTCGGCCTCGTCCATGCCGTCCGGGTGCAGCCAGACACCGCGCTTGCCGCCCTCCTTGAACAGCAGGCGGATGCCTTCGATGCGCAGGGCCGGTTCCACCGGCTTGCTCAGGTCGTACAGGGTCAGCAGTGCCGCGTTGACGCCGGCCAGTGCCTCCATCTCCACGCCGGTGCGCGCCTCGCTGGCGCACTCGCACCACACGCGGATCGCCTGCCGTTCCGGCACCGGCGCGCAGAACACCTGCACCAGTTCCAGCGGCAGCGGATGGCACAGCGGCATCAGCATCGACGCCATCTTGGCGCCCTGCAGGCCGGCAATCTCGGCCATCACCAGCGCATCGCCCTTGGGCAAGCGGCGCTCGACGATCAGCGGATAGGCCACCGGACCGGCATGCAACTCGCCCACCGCCACCGCACGGCGGCGGGTAATGCGCTTGTCGCGGACATCGGCCATGTGGAAGGCCGCATTCAATTCCCCACTCATCGTGTTGCTCATCCTCCGATGGAGGCCAGGTGCGGGGTCAGCCCGGTCTGGCCCTGGTGCAGTCCATGCCCGGCCGCTTTCAGGCCAAGCTGGGTGGTGATGCGTGCCAGCAGCGCGTCATGGTCATCGTCGCTCTGCAGCAGCGGGCGCAGCGGCACGCCGAACTCGCCGAACAGGCACAGCCGCAGGTCGCCCTTGGCGGTCACCCGCAGGCGGTTGCAGCCCTTGCAGAAGTCACGCGAATACGGGGCGATGATGCCAATGCTGCCGCGATGGTCAGGGTGGCTGAACTCGCGCGCCGGGCCCGCATCGGCCGCGCGCGGGCGTTCGCGCCATCCGGCGGCCAGCAGCTGCTCGATCACCACGTCGGCGCGCAGGTGGTGGCGCTGGAAATAGGCTTCGTTGTCGCCGGTACGCATCAGTTCGATGAAGCGCACGCTGAAGGGGCGGTCGCGCAGGTAGTCCATCCACTGCGGCAGCTCGTCGTCGTTCAGGCCACGCAGCAGCACCGCATTGAGCTTGATCGCCGGCAGGCCCAGCGCCTGCGCCAGCGCCAGGCCCTGTTCGATCTCCGGCAGGCGGTCGTGGCCGGTGATGGTGTGGAAACGCTCGCGCTGCAGGCTGTCCATGCTCACGTTCAGCGCGGTCAGGCCGGCCCGGTGCCAACCCGGCAGGCGCCGCGGCAGCAGCGTGCCATTGGTGGTGATGGCCACCTTGCGGATGCCCGGCACCGCCGCCACGGTGGCGATGATCTCGTCCAGATCCTTGCGCAGGCTGGGCTCGCCGCCGGTCAGGCGGATCTTGCTCATGCCCAACGCCGCGAAGGCCCGCACCAGGCGGCCGATCTCATCCACCTGCAGGAAACGCGGGCGGCCGTCGGCCTGGTAGCCGTCGGGCAGGCAGTAGCTGCACCGGAAGTTGCAGGCTTCGGTGAGCGACAAGCGCAGGTACGGAAAGCTGCGTCCGAAGCTGTCGGTGAGTTGGCTCATGGCTGTTCCGCCTCCTGGTACCACCCTGCAGCCCTGCCCCTGAACGGGTTGTCGACCCCAACCCGCAGAGTGCGCTGGGGCGTTGAAAGCGTCAACCCGGGAGGCACGCAGCCTGAATTGGCGCCGCCTGTCGTGATAGGCCCTTCCCGCCCGTCCCGTTCGCCGTGACAACCTCGACACCTGTCGCAGATTGCACGGTGCGGGCGGATCACTACGCCAGCCAGCGCTGGCGGTGCTTAGCTGCATGGGAGAATGCCAAAAGCGTCTCCAATCGAGTGATGTTTGCAACTCTTCTGATTGGCATTGCACAGCGCCAGGGGCTCAGATGGCGTGCCACCGGAAAAGGGTGGCCGGGCTTCGAACACCCGAGTTGATGTTGATGTATGCGCTTGCCAGCCGGCGCCACCTTAGCGTGGCGCCGGCTGGCAATCCGTCTGCCGGCTATGGCGGACGGTGCGTGGGGGCCTTCGGGCCCGCCGGACTGACATCAACCCGGTGTTCGAACCACGTACCGTCCGCCACTTTTATGGGTGGCGGCTACCGATTGCCCTGCACGGAGCCTTGCCATGAACGAATCGGACTTTCCTCATCTGCACGCCTACCGCAGCACCGCCGGCGACGACGGTTCGCCACAGGCTGCGCCAACAGAGGACAGGAACACCTTCATTGCCAATCTCCACCGCATCGGCTCCGGTGCGGCGGCCGATGGACAGCCCTGGCCCGAGCGGCATCAACTGCCCGGGCGCTGCCTGGCCCTGGCCGATGCCGATTGCGCGTTGAACGGGTTGCGGGTGGTGCTGGAAATGCTGCTGGCGGCGGAGCGCACCCGGCAGAATGGCGAACCGGAAGAGTACGTGGGCGACCGGGTGATGGAGGGGTTGGTCATGGCCTGCCAGTCGTTGTGCGCGCAGGCGGTGGGGCGGTTGCAGCCCGAAGGGTGAATGCCATGTGCCACGCCCTTCAGGGAGGATCGCTTTCAGCAGGCGTCAGTGATCGCTGAAAGCGCTCCTCAGATCGACGCCGATGATCGGCGAGAAGTCCACCTTGCACAGCTCCAGCTCGAAGAGCTGATCCTGATTGTCCAGGCACAGGGTGACTCTCACCGGCACGCCGTCGGCATCGGCAAGCATCGCCGTGGCAATGTCGCTTCCGAAGACCTGGGTCGTGCTGGACAGGAACACCACGCCCCCGAATCCGACGACTTCCACGTTCTCCACCTGGACGCTGGTGGTGTTGCCCGCTGCGTCATGGCTGCGTACCTCGCCATCCACCGCAGCCAAGCGATGGCTGGTTGGGGGAAAGGTGTAGCTGGCGGTGCCTGCCGAAGTGGTCAGCGGGGTGCGATTACCGGTGGAGTCACAATTCTCAAGCCCCCTCCTCGAAGAGAGGGCCGAGAAGGAGCGCTACTCTTGTGATCTACCAGCCAAATGCTGCTTTCTCCTCAAGGCAACCAGAAAGAAGGCTGCCGCAGCCAGGAACGCGCCACACGCATCCCAGATTCGGTCAAGCCACAGCATCAAGGCCGAAAGTGCTAGCCAAATCCCAGAAAATGTAAGAAGCCACCCGCGTGTCAGTTTCATAGGGCTCACTGCAGAGTTTGAATTCCAGCCATAGCGCAGACTATAGCGGCTCCAACCTCATAGCTCGCCAGCGCTCCTCCTCCCACTGTTGCAACACCGGCAACAAAGGGCACTTCAACAAACAATGTCAGAACGGCTGCACTAGACACCGGCAAAGTCAACCATGTCGGAGGCTGAACGTAAGACATGCATGACTTGAAGTACTTGCCATATGTCTTTTGATGAATGGACGCATCAGAGCCATTATCGTCTTCGCACAATCCCAGAGAATCGGACTGTGAAATAGGATTCCCACCAACATACGCAAAGCTTGCAATCCCCCAAAGTAGTCCAATGCGATCACTCTGCGAATACAGCCCCACTGCAGGGATGTATTCCGCTGATAGTTGTAGAACAACCCACTCGCATCCGTCGCCTGCTGGCCCGGGAAGCGCAACGCAAGCTCGAACGCCACACCATCCCCATCCGGATCGGCACTCGGAATCTGGTTGCCGAACACTTCGCTCTTGTTGCTCCAATCCCAGATCGCGACATCACGCAGCGGGTCGCTGCAGGTAAACGATCTGCTGCCAGAGCGTGGTATTCCCTGCTGCGTTGGGGCTGCGCCCAGCGAGACAATTCGCTACCGTCCGCTGCCCCAGGAGCTGCCGCCGACCAATCGAGCCGTCTGAACAGACCACGTCTCCAGAAGATGCTGCGCTCCCGGTTCACCACCATTCTTCAGTACAGAATGAATCGCATTTAATCTATTTTGAATAGCATTGGACATTGGCAACTTCAAAAGCCTCTCACGCATTCCACGGAAAAAAACTCTATCCACTTCCGCACCTGCAATCCTCTGACCTAGAGATATGTGCAGGCAGGGAAAATCATCATATGTGGGAATTACGAAGGTCCATAAGTAGATAGTAGACGGTGCAGGAGCTATCGCATACCCAGAGACCACATCTCGCGTATACAAGGCAATCAAGAAATTTTCAACGGCCCGCATTCCGCTTTTCTCGGCGTCCTTTTTCAAACACCGCAGATCAAACGCTCTCATGCTATGCCACGGACCTTCCTGGAGGGCTGAGGAGCTCCCTGTTTCATGTCTCACACATTGAGAATCCGCCGGATCACCGGAGAGTCGATCAGCAGGTTCTCGCCGAGCGCTTTCGCAAGATCCTGCAACTCGGCAGACCATCCCTCAACCTGCGGAAGCGCCACCCTGGTGAACAAGGTCCTCTTCCCATCTGCCCCCACCCGAAAAACAACCAATTCCTTTGCATCTTCATCAACACAGACGAGATGGTCATACGTATTCATTGTCAATTGTTCCATGTATTCAATGGCGGAATAGGGCTTCCGCTAAGACACGCAGCATATCTCTGCGTCGCCGACGCATGACAGACCGCACCAGCTCTTGCGCCACGCACCCTGGTGATTCCATTGCAGGTATCCGTGTCAGTCCGTAGCAGGGCCTCACAATCTTCTCCCTCCTCGTCCGAACACATCGCCTGACCGGCGATATTGCCCAGAAACCCGCCGACCACCGAACCCGCGGCACCGCCGAGAGCACTCCCGCCAGCCGCGCCGCCGATGGCGCAGACTGCTGCCCCTGGGCCTGATGGACTGCAAGCCGCCGCGCCGCTGATGCCTCCCACAGCGCCTCCTCCGTAGTAGCCCGCCGCACCGCCGCAAACCGCACCTCCAGCGATGTAGGCCGCGACACACGCTCTCTTCTTTGCCAGCCCCTTCGGATCGGTAGCAATGGTTGGATTCGAATCGACATAAGCGTAAGCGCTGATGCCCCCCTTCAATCCAATAGCATCACTCTGCGAGTACCGCCCCACCGCCGGGTCGTACTCGCGCTAATAGTTGTAGAACAACCCACTCGCATCCGTGGCCTGCTGGCCCGGGAAGCGCAGCGCCAGCTCGACTGCCACACCATCCCCGTCCGGGTCGGCACTCGGAATCTGGTTGCCAAACACTTCGCTCTTTCTGCTCCGCGCCCAAGCCGGGACATCGGGCGACCGAGCGATTGCCACGCGCGGTCCACCCGGATGACATCAAGTGAGCGCGACTTCGCCTTAGCTGACCTATTGCGCAGGCGCGCTGGCCCGATGCGTGAGCATCAGAGCGCCGACATCAAGGGAGGTCCGTACTGACGGAAACAGAGCCGTCTTCCCTCAGCCAGACGTTCATGTAGGTATCTGGGGGAGGTATCCGATTGATCGACGCCCCTGCAGGAAGGATCTCCCAGCTGGTGATCGAGCCGCAAACTGTTTTATGGATCAACCTGCGACTGTCCAACCCCCGTCTGGCCAGTTCGGTAACAACCACTTCGGGAGGCTGGCGATCAAAGCCTTTGAAGGCAGTGCAAGTCTTTCCAGTCTGACCCATGGGGTACGTTGAACTCTCAGCATCATCCCGGCACCCCAGCTGGCCCAGAACGAGCGAGAAGATGGCCAGTATCCGAATGCATCGCATTGCGTGTTGCTCCTTCCTTTACTGCCCTGCTGTAGGCCTTGTCTACTGCGGCGCCTCCGAGTCCTCCATCGCGCAGCCGAGTTGCGCAGATCATCCGCTCTTGATATGCGCGACACTCAAGCTCATTGGCCAGCTGCCGTTGCTCGATCCCACCATATTCCCAGTCCTATGGGAATGCGCTTGCACCTTTAGGCCTACCCACGCAGGGCATTAGGAACCCTCTTTTCCAATAACGCCTTATGGTTTCGCTTCGGCGTCCTTTTTCAAACACCGCAGATCAAACGCTCTCATGCTATGCCACGGACCTTCCTGGAGGGCTGAGGAGCTCCATGTTTCATGTTTCATATCTTACACATCAATAATCCGGCGGATCACCGGAGAGTCGACCAGCAGGTTCTCGCTGAGCGCTCTCGCAAGATCCTGCAATCGAACAGAGAACCATTCACACCTGACACCGGATCAAGACGAATTCCAGCTAGCTGTAAATCGTGAAGTGATACCCATACAATCTGCCGCAACCATACGTCGCGCGCGAGCCCCCAGGCGGAGCTTACCGATTGGCTTTCACTCCTTTAATAATAATTGCCATAAACATGACGCAGATCAGGAGCGACCCCAGCGCCATAGGCAACATTACAAAATAATCGCCCCTCTCAAGGCGGCCAATCGCATACACCTTCAATACAAGATAGGACGAGGACCTCAAGAAGATTAGCGCAAAGAACAACAAACCAAGCCAATTAAATATTTTCTTGCGCATATTCATATCATCTCCATTATTTGCAATTGCACCCGGACCCACCCGAAACATCCCTCACCGCCTTCATGGCATCCAGTGCATCCTTGTCAGTGGCTACGCGTTGCAACAGTTTCCGTGTGGCCTTAAGGTGCCCGCTGAACGTCAAGCCAAACGACAACAGCTCTCCCGTCTTCGCGCCAACTGGCCCCAGCAACTCCCCGCCCACCTCGGTGTAGATGGATTCTCTTTCCTTTCCATCTTGAGCGGTTTGTATCGCTGACACTCCATCGTACGCCGTTGCTCCACCATTCACCATTACCAGGAATCCGGGGATTGCAACTTCGGGCTGCAGAGACAAAACACCGGCAATGGTGGCTCCTGCGCCATTCACAGCTTCCAAGCCTCCAAAGGTGACGTCTGCCACACCGAACGTCATGCCAAAGTAGTCGACGCACTCGCAGGGACACAAACCAAGTGGATCTATCAAAGACGACGGGACGCCACCTGCGTATCCGTATGTGCTGATCCCGCCCCTGAGTCCAATGCGATCACTCTGCGAATACCGCCCCACTGCAGGGTCGTATTCCCGCTGATAGTTGTAGAACAACCCACTCGCATCCGTCGCCTGCTGGCCCGGGAAGCGCAACGCAAGCTCGAACGCCACACCATCCCCATCAGGATCGGCACTCGGAATCTGGTTGCCGAACACTTCGCTCTTGTTGCTCCACTCCCAGATTGCAACATTCCGCACCGGATCGATCACCACGCGCGGCGTACCCAGATGATCTGGTTGGACGTAGGCCAGCTCCGGCACGCCGGTAGCCGGCACATTGATCAGCGCCACCGGGTAGTTATCCAGCCAGATGGCCTACTGCTGCGCCTGGCCCGTGGCCGAGTAGTTGCCCAGCCACAGCCCTACCTCGTCATACAGGGTGATCTGCGCTGCGCCACCGGCCGGGGTACGCAGCACGCGCTCACCGCGATGATTGCAGGCGTAGCTTTCCAGTACGGAATTGCCCTGCTTCACCGCGTTCATGCGGTTGGTATCGCTGCAGGTAAACGATCTGCTTCCAGAGCGTGGTATTCCCTGCTGCGTTAGGGCTGCGTGCAGCGAGACGATTCGCTACCGTCCGCTGCCCCAGGAGCTACCGCCGACTAATTGATTCGTCTGGAAAGACCACGTCTCCAAAAGATGCTGCGCGCCCGATTCACCATCATTCTTCAGCACAGAAAGAATCGCATCTAATCTACTTCTAATAGCATTGGACATTGGCAACTTCAAAAGCGTCTTCAGCGTCGCATCCGCTCCCACGAAATCGCCAAGCCGGATGGCGGATATGTATTTTACCCATTCTGAATAATCGCTTGTGAAGTCAAGACTGTCGACATAGAGCAACAAGTCTGCCGCCGTCCTCACTGCCTCAAGCTTTTTGACATGCGCCTCATGCATTCCACGGAAAAAAACTTTATCCACTTCCGCGCTTGCAATCCTCTGACCTAGAGACATGTGCAGGTAGGGCAAATCATCATATGTCGGAATTACGAAGGTCCATATATAGGTAGAGGATGGCGCAGGATCCAATGTGAAGCCTGAGATAACATCGCGCGTATGTAACGCGATCAAAAAATTGCCAACGACTCGCAGACCGCTCCTCTTGGCCTCGCGCTTCATTCTCCAAAGTGCAATGGATCTCATGCTAGGGCACCGACCTTTCCAGAACACCGCAAAGTATAGTTCCCTTGGGCAGGTGTGTGTAGTAATTGCGAATTTCTGCCGCGGTCAGACCAGCCGCTCCCGATTTCAACTCGACCACATACTTTGGGTACGCCCTGGGTCCATATATGCCGTCGGCGCGAACTGATCCTGGAGTTCCATAATCTACAACGATGCCGTTCAAGTAAGAAACTTCGGAATCGTACGGACCACCAAGGGCCTTTACATTAAATGCAAACTGTACATGAATTCGCGTTCCACGCAGCACACTGAAAGGCCATATTTTGTCGAGGGGAGAGGACGGATTCGCCAAGTAAGCAGCTCGCGCAGCCTCGCTAAATCCTGACATGCCAGGTAGCGTTCGACAAACCGATGTCTGCTCGCAAAGGCCTAGTGAATCCAAGCCAATAAGAGGGTTGCCTCCCACATAGGAATAGGTGCCAATTCCTCCCAGCAACCCAATCGGATCACTCTGTGAGTACCGCCCCACCGCAGGGTCATACTCCCGCTGATAGTTGTAGAACAGCCCACTCGCATCCGTGGCCTGCTGGCCCGGGAATCGCAGCGCCAGCTCGAACACCACACCATCGCCATCCGGGTCAGCACTCGGAATCTGGTTGCCGAATACCTCGCTCTTGTTGCTCCACTCCCAGATTGCAACATTCCGCACCGGATCGATCACTACGCGCGGCGTACCCAGATGATCTGGTTGGACGTAGGCCAGCTCCGGCACGCCGGTCGCCGGCACATTGATCAGCGCCACAGGATAGTCGTCCAGCCAGATGGCCTGCTGCTGCGCTTGGCCCGTGGCCGAGTAGTTGCCCAGCCACTGCCCGGCCTCATCGTACAGCGTGATCTGAGCTGCGCCACCGGCTGGAGTACGCAGCACGCGCTCGCCGAGATGGTTGTAACCGTAGCTTTCCAGCACGGCATCGCCCTGCTTCACCGCGTTCAGGCGGTTGGCATCGCTGTAGGTGAAGGTCTTGCTGCCGATGCTGGTGGTATTGCCCGCTGCGTCATGGGTGCGCGCTTCGCCGTCCACGGCGGTCAGCCGGTGGCTGGTTGCGGGATAGCTGTAGCTGGCGGTGCCTGCCGAGGTGGTCAGCGCGGTGCGATTGCCGGTGGCGTCATACGCATAGGTTTCAATCGGCGTGCCGGTCGCGCCGTCTTGGGTCTGGGTCAGGCGGCCCAGCGTGTCGTAGGCGTACTTGGCCAGCACCGTCGGACCTGCGCCGTTCTTCAGCTCGGTGATCGAACCGACCGGGTCGTAGCCATAGCCCAGCGACAGGCCACCTGCGGCCGAGTCATGTACCGCCTGCGGGCGGTAATCCAGATCCAACGGACGCTGCAGCTGGCGGCCGTTGCCGTAGGTCCAGCCCGTCGCCGAGCCGAAGGCCGCATAGGTCACGTTGTTCACCACGATCTGGCGCGCCTGGCCGGGGCGGGTCAGGCCGATCTGGCTGATGCGGCCCTGGGTATCGCGCACGTAGTCAGCCACGCTGCCGTCGGGGTAGGTCAACGCGGTCAGGCGGCCCGACTTGCTATAGGCGTAGCGCAGCGTGCTGGCAACGCCGTTGACGGTCTGTACCTTGCGGGTGACCTGGCCGAAGCGGTCATGGCAGTACTGGGTGCTGCCATTGGCATGCAGCACCTGCCCAAGCCGTCCCTTGGCGAAGCGCTCGTCGGCGGCACAGGCGGCAGGCGCCACGTCATAGCTGTAGCCCACGTCCAGATTGGGGTCCAGATAGGCGATGCCGATCAGGCGGTTGAGTGCATCATAGTGATAGGTGGCGGTGACGCCGCGTGCATCGGTGGCCGTCTTGCGATTGCCGGCGGCATCCACGGTGAAGCTGCTGGCACCGCTGTCCGGGCTGACTTGCCCGGTCAGATCACCGAAACCGTTATAGGCATAAGTGGTGTGCAGACCCTTCGGGTCGGTGACCTGGGTGACCTGATCCAGCGCGTTGTACTGGCTGCGGATCTCCGCCGCCACGCCGCCCACGTCCTGCAGGGTCTGCGCCAAGCGGTTCAACGGGTCGTACTGCTGGCTGGTCACGCGCTGCAGTGCGTCGGTCACGGTCTGCGGGTTGCCGTTGGCATCGTAGGCAAAGCCGGTGGCGTGATTGCTCGCGTCCTTCAGTGCGGTCAGCTGGCCGAGCGTGTTGAACGTCCGTGCCAGGGTGCGGCGCAGGGTACCGCCTGCATCGAGCGTGTCTTCCTTGAGGCGATTGCCGGCATTGTCCAGCGTGTAGTGAATCGTGTTGCCCGCGTTGTCCTCGATATCGGTCAAGCGCAGCGCCGCATCGTAGACATAGGAAACGCTGCTGCCGTCGGGCTCGGTGATCTGTTGCACCTGGCCGGTCGGCCAGTAGCTGATCTGGGTGACCCGATTCTCGGCAGTGGTCGCGCCACGCACGGTGACCGAGGTTGGCCAGCCGCGGGCATGGTAGGTGTAGTCGGTGACCACGCCGTTGGCATCCTTGACCGACAACGGCCGCCCGAACGCGTCGTAGGCCAGAGTCTCGACCGTCTGGCCCAGCGCATTGGTCACACTGCGCAGGTCGCCCTTGCGATAGGTGCAGGCGCCTCCGATCGCGCACCCTGCATCATCCGCCGAGTAATAGGCATAGGTAACGGCATCGGCCACATCCGTGCGCGGGCCATCCACACTCTTCAGCAGCCCCTCCACCGGGCAGCTGCCTGCCGCTGCCACATCAGCGGCTTCGCAGTACGTGTAGCTGGTGATGCGCGTCTGACCGGAAGCGGTGTCGGTCACCGTGTTGGCCGTCGGCTGGCGTCGGGAATTGAAGGCCGTGCGGGTTTCGCGGCTACCGATCCGGGTGGTCAGTACCGCATTGGTTTCGACGTCGCGCGCCGTGGTCGCCACACGCTGCTCGGGCAAGCCGACCGCTTCGGTCACGGTATGGATGCTGACGGCACGACCGCTTACCGGATCGGTGCCCTGCGCATAGGTGTGCTTGGTCTGGATGCCGCGGCGATCGGTGTAGGTATCCAGACGCCGGCGGAAGTCGACACTCTGGTCGTAGTAGGTCCGGCTGACGGTTCCCTGCGAATCCGTCAGGCCGGTCACCTTGCGCGACGGAGCGCTATCGCCGCCGGGTGTCAGGGTGTAGTCGGTCTGCCGCCCCAGCGCGTCGGTCACCACCGCACCGCCATTGGGGCTGTAGGCCAGTGTCACGCCATCGGCACCGCCGGCATGCTGACTGGAGATCACACGACCGATGGAATCGTAGGTGAAGGTGCTGTAGCGGCGACCGTCCTCAGCGGTGATGCCCGTCAGGTGCTGGGGGAAAGCCTGGTTCTCGTAGTGATATGTCCGCACACCGCCACCCGCATAGGTCACCGTGGCGACCTGGTTCTGCGGCGTGTAGGTATAGGTGGCGAGCGCAATGCCTTCGACCAGCACCGAACTGATCAACGCCTCATAGTCGTTTGACTGGTAAACGAACTCCAGTGTGCGGCCACTGCTGTGGGTGACCGCCGCAAGGCGGTCGCTGTCGTCGTAGATGTAGGTCAGCGACGTGCCGTCCGGGAAGCGCTTGGCGGCAAGACGCCCGTCCGCGCCGAAGGTAGAGATGGAATCCGCCGAGTACAGTGTCCAGTTGCCGTTCTGGACCAGACGGTCACCACTGTCGTCGTCCGCCTCATAGGCTTGGCCGATCTTCTTGAATGCCCGCTGGAAACCGGTGCTTTCAATGATGCCCACACTGTCAACGCCATCCAGTGCCAGGTGGGCGCCCAGCGAATGGGTCCAGCCATAGCCGAAGCCACCGGATGAGGTGGAGATGCCGGAGTGATAGAAGCGCGTCAGCGCGATCCAGCCCAGATCAAAGTCCTGCGCGATCTCATACTTCTCGCCCGTTTTAACATCACATGGGTTGCCGACATTGCCGTCGCAGGTACCGCCGTTGGAGGCCGGGTCCTTGTCGGGAATCGGACTCATGTTCGCCGCTGTATCGTTGCGGGGCATGGGGCAGCTACCGTTGCCGCCGTCCTTGTCGCACTTCTGCGACTTCGAGGTGATGGTCGCAACGAATTCCTCGTTGACGCAGGCGTTGTGCTTGTTGGACCACTGCGTAAGTGGAACAGGGCAATCAAGCCGGCGTTTGCGGCCGAAGGCCATCTGGCTCACGTAGGGAGCGCAGGGCGATTCGGCCGTGTTCTCCCCGATCATATCGGTGATTTGATAGAACCTGGACTCGACTACGCCTTCCATTTCGGGCACGCCGGAGAACCAGTCACCCTGTGGTGTAACAGCAGCACCCGGACACACAGGGTTACTTGCCTGGACTTCAGCGAGATAACTCGCGACCATCGCCTCTTCGGTCGAAAACTCCGCTGTACTCAGATAGGTCCAGTCTGGATCGGAGGGTTGTGCCTTCCCCATCCAGTAGGTGATCGACGTATTTCCGTTCAAGTCCACGACTTTCGACTTGATCTTGTCGACAGACTGCCAACCGAACTGGAACTCCGGCGGGAACGGACTCGGTGCGGGCAGGCTCTTGATCGCCTGCACCGCCTGCTGCTGGGTCTTGTACTGCGTCGAATTGCCGCCGGGCTGCGAAATACGCCAGGTGATCTTGCTTTCCTGCGCCTGTACAACAGCCGGCGCAATGCAGCCAACGGCAACGATCGCCAGCACGGCACACAAAATGGTCTTCAGTCGTTCCAACATCCCTGTTCTCCTTCCTGGACGAACACAGCGCCGGCGGGAACGAGAACGCGGAGCTGTGCCCCGCGTCATGCTTCGGATCGTCCCTGGTCCGGAATGCGGCAGTGCCACATGCCGCCTTTATCGTTGAGGACGCTTGCACGTTCAAGTGTGGAGCCGCGTAACCGATCACAGATTCAAGCATCCAACGCCATTCAGCGGTCTACGCCCCGTCCCCATGACTTTCTGCACAGGGAGTCGGTGTTATACCTCACTACATTACCAACACGACCTGTCGCGAGGTCGGCAGGCTGTGGCACTCCGCTGCAGACCTGACCCATCGGAAGGGCTGGCACGCGTCACGGCCCAGGAGAATGGCAATGAAGATCAGCCGAGTGACGTTGTGGGCGCTGGCCGCCATGATGGCCGCAGTGGGCACCGCGCACGCAGGGGAAATCCAGGTGGATCGAGGCGCTTACACACTGCAGGCCGAAGAGATGGGGGCCGGCCCGATCACCGTGGTCTTTGAATCCGGTTTCGGGCAGGGCGCGGGGGCCTGGAAGGAGGTGGTTGCCGGTCTGGGGCGCGACTACCACAGCATCACCTACGCCCGTGCGGGACTCGGCAAGTCCGGCAGCGACGGTCATCCCAAGCGCATCGATGCGCATCTGGCCGACCTCACGGCCGTGATCGATACGCTCGCTCCCGGTCGCCGCGTTGTGCTGGTGGGTCACTCCTATGGCGGCCTGCTGGCCACGGAGTTTGCACGCCGCCATCCGGAGCGCCTGCAGGGCCTGGTGCTGGTGGACCCGGCCACAATGGGGCAGCGCCATGCGTTCAAGCAGGCCGACAGTGCCCGCGTGCAGGCAGATGATGCCCAGCTGCGGGCGATGCTGCCGCCAGCCATGGCCGCCGACTACGCCGTGCTGACCGAACAGCTGGATGCACCCGGTGCGGAAACCCCGCGCACGATGCCGGACGTGCCGGTAGCGCTGCTGACTGCAACCCAGCTGGCTGCCGAACCGCTGTTCTTCGAGGAAACCGCAGCGGGCAAGGCGCTCTGGAAAGCACAGCACGCCCTGCTCTTCTCGGGATTCACGCGCGGCTCGCACCGCTACCTGGCAACCGGCCACACCCTCCAGCGCGAGGAACCCGCTGCGGTGGTGGCAGCGATTCAATCGGTCTCCGGCACCTCGAAGTAGCTGTTCCAGGCAGGGGCTTCCCGGGCTGTCCCCGGCTACTGCCCACGCAGGCGCACCGCAAAGTACCGCGCCGGGGAAAGGCCAAGCGCTTTCTTGAACATCGTGATGAAGGCCGTCACCGACTCATAGCCCAGCGTCTCGGAAACGCGTTGTACGGGTGCACCGGCGGCGAGTTCCCGAATGGCGATGAGCAGGTGCAGTTGCTGCCGCCAGCGCCCGAAGGACAGTCCCGTTTCCCGTTCGATGAGGCGGGTCAACGTGCGCTCGCCCAGGGCCAGGCGCACGGCCCACTGGCCGATGGTGCTGCGGTCTGCCGGATCCGCCGACAGCGCCGCAGCCAGCGCGCGCACCTTCGGGTGATGGCTGACCGGCAGCGACAGATGCTCAGCCGGCGTCTGCACCAGTTCGTCCAGCAGCACCCGCGCCAGCCGGTCGGTGTGGCTGCCATGCGGATAGTCCAGCGGCGCGTCGGCCAGGTGCAGGATCATCTCGCGCAGCATCGGCGAGATGGCCAGCGTCACGCACTGCGCCGGCAGGTCGACGATGCCGGGCTCGACGAACAGGTAGCACAGGCGCGCGTTGGCGGTGGCGCGGTTGCTGTGCGGCATGCCGCCCGGAATCCAGACGCCACACTGGGGCGGCACGATCCACAGCGCATTGGCCACTTCGCAGGTCACCGCCCCATGCAGCGCAAGAATGAGCTGACCCTTTCGATGCTCATGCACCGGAATTTCCGCGTCGTGCTCGGCCACCTGCAGGCGGCTGGCAACCGCCGGGCGATCGGTCTCGTCCGGGTCCAGGTCAAAGCCGGGGAGCGAAATGCGAGCCATTCTCACATTGACCGGTTTTAGCGATTGATTGTCATTGTAGCGAAATTCGCCAGTGCGGCCGGTCACTAGCATGAGCTGCATGCACTCCCCCACCCCGCTCCGCCCCCACCTGCTCCAGGCATTTGCCCGGTTTAAAAGCCCTGCCCTCAGGACCGACCAGGAGGCGGTGCTGTTCTCGCTCAAATGCCTGCTCGCCGCGTCGTTGGGGCTGTATGTCTCTCTGCGGATCGGCCTGAACCGCCCGTTCTGGGTGGTCGGCACGGTCTATCTGGTGTCGCAGCCCCTTTCCGGGGCGACACTCAGCCGCGGCCTGTTCCGCCTGCTGGGTACCGTGGGCGGGGCCGTCGCCACCGTCGCGCTGGTGCCACGTTTCGCCAATGCACCCTTGGTGCTGAGCGCCACACTCGCCACCTGGATGGCGCTGTGCCTGTACCTGGCGATGCTCGACCGCACGCCACGTGCGTACGCGTTCCTGCTGGCCGGCTATACCACCAGCCTGATCGGGTTTCCTGCGGTGATGGTGCCGGGAGAGGTGTTCACCATTGCCATCACGCGGGTGCAGGAAATCGCCATCGGCATCCTGGCCGCCACGCTGGTACATGGGTTGGTGCTGCCGCGCCGGGTCTCGATGCGCGTGCACGCACGGGTTGCTGCCGTGCTGGAGGATGCGGAACGATGGACACGCGACATGCGCGCCAGTGCATCGGACACGGTACTGGCGACGGACCGCTCGAAAGTGGCCGCCGACCTGCTCGAGCTGCATGTGCTGTCGATCCACCTGCCCTTCGACAGCGCCCACGGCGTCGCCCAGGTGCAGATCCTGCGTGCCCTGCATGACCGGATGCTGGACGTACTGATGCTGTCCAGCGCGGTGGAAGATTCCATCGCCCGGCTGCGCTCACCACAGGCCAGCGCGATGGATGCAACAGACTGGCGCGATCTGCTGCGGGCCGGCCTGGTCGCGCAACAGGCCGAGATCGACCTTGCCCACGCCGATTGCCGCGTACTGCAGGCGGAGCTGCACACTGCCCGGCCCGACTGGCGCCGGCATGTACCTGCCCGCCTTGCGCGACATACGCAGGGTGCGGCACTTCACCGGGATCATCGGCTTGCCCTGCGCAGCGCGCTGGGCGCGTTCGTCGGCATCCTGCTGAGCTGCGTTCTGTGGATCGTTACCGGCTGGTCGGACGGCGCCACGGCGGTGTCCATCATCGGCACGGCGTGCGTGCTGTTCGGCACGATCGAAGCGCCTGCGCCGCATGTCATGCGCTATCTGGTGGGGTCGTTGATCGGCGTTGGCGTCGGCCTGCTCTACGGTCTACTGATCTTCCCCGCGCTCTCCGATTTCGTCGGCCTGATGGCCGCGCTGGCGCCGGTGCTGCTGCTGTGCGGATCGTTCCTGGCCCGGCCGCCCTTCATCATGGCTGCGCTGGGCGTGGTGCTGACGTTTCCGCTCATCGCCGGCCTGGGCGCGACCAATTCGACCAACATCGTCGGCGCACTCAACAACGGCGTTGCGTTGTTCATCGGTACGACGGTGGCACTGTGCAGCATGCAGCTGTTCCAGACCGCCGATGCGGGCCGCAACCGCGCACGGCTGGAGCGTTCGATCCGTCGGGACATTGCGCGACACGCCGCCGGACAAGGCGGTGCGACCCGCGCCTGGCTCAGCCGCATGCTGGATCGAATCGGGCTGCTCGCTCCCAGGTTGCAGGGCCGTTCCAGTGCCGCACACGATCTGCGGGAATTGTTTGCGGACGTTCGTGCGGCACGTGCATCCAGCCAACTCCGCGCGCTGGAAAGGCGGCTGCACAACCCGAAGGTTCGGGCGCTTCATGCGGCGCTGGTCGAACGCATCGCTGCACATTTCAGGGTTCGCGCCCACTCGCCACGCAGTGTCGACACCCATCTTCTGGAGCTGCTGGACCGCATGCGCGAGGCAGCGGCGGCCAGCAGCGAGGCTGATCAGAGGTATCTGTCGCACCTGCTCTGCGGGTTGCGCCGTGACCTGCTGGCATCCCCGCTTACCCATCGGCACTGACCTCATGTTTTCTGACCATTCCATTGATGGCGTGCTGATCCCCGGCCTGCTCGCCGTGGCCGCCGCCGCGCTGGTGCTGTCGATGCTGAGCTCACGCCTGCTCGCCAGCCTCGGCCTGTACCGGTTGTTCGCCGCGCGGCCCTTGGTGGGCCTGTCCCTGTTCGTGATCCTGGCGGAGCTGATGATCCGGCTCTCGCCCCTGCTCGAGAAATGAAATGAAACACCTGCTTGCTGTCATCGGGCGCTGGAGCGCTACGCTGGTTGTATTCGCGATTGCTGTCGTCGCCGCACTGTCCATCTGGAAGCGTTACGAAATGCGCCCGTGGACGCGGGATGGGCGGGTGCGCGCCGATGTGGTGCGCGTTGCATCGGACATGGGGGGGCTGGTCACCCAGGTGCTGGTGCACGACAACCAGCGGGTCAGCGCCGGACAGCTGCTGCTGGTACTGGATCAACCGCGCTTCGCTGCCGCGCTTGAGAAGGCCGATGCAGCGGTCAGCAGCGCTCGCGCCACGCTGGCGCTGGACCGCCGCGAATCGACACGGGACAACGCACTTGGCAACCTGGTCGCCTCGGAGACACGCGAACGCAATGCCGCCAAGGTCGATACCGAGTTGGCAGCGCTGGCGCAGGCACAGGCCGAACAGCGCGTCGCCCAGCTCAACGTGCAACGCACCGAGGTGCGCGCAACCACCGACGGCATCGTCACCAACCTGGACCTGCACGCGGGCGACTACCTGCAACCCGGTGCGCAGGCACTGGCGCTGATCGACACCCGCAGCCTGCGTATCGAGGGCTACTTCGAGGAAACCAAACTGGGCTGCATCACCGAGGGCGATGCCGCCGTGGCGCGGCTGATGGGCGACGACCACGACGTCCGCGGACACGTGGATACCATCGCCGCCGGCATCGCCGACGATCAGCGCTCAAGCACCCACAACCTGCTGCCCGCCGTGGCGCCGACCTATACCTGGGTGAGGCTGGCACAGCGCATCCCGGTACGCATCCGTATCGATGATGCGCCGCCGGATACCCGGCTGATCGTAGGTCGCACTGCGAGTGTGACCATCACCCCCTCGGCGCAGAGAGCCTGCAAGTGAGCGTGCGGACAGTACGTGGCGGGCTGCTTGCCCTGCTGCTGCCGATGACGGCCTGCGTGTCCGGCCCCGACTATCACTTGCCGGCGAGCGCTGTCGCAGCCTCCCCACGGGCGGCGCGGGCGTTCGTCTCGGGCCAGGAGGCATCGTTCAGCCACGACGCGCCACCGGATCGATGGTGGCAACTGTATGGCGACCCCCAGCTTGACGCCTACGTACGCGATGCTCTGGCGGCCAATACCGACCTGCGCGCCGCCGATGCCAACCTCCGGCGCGCCAGCGCGACCGTGATGGAGTACCGCGCGCGCGGTGCCGTGCAAGGGGACGTGGATGCATCGGGCACGCTCGTCCATGCCGGTGGCTACACCCAGGCGTCGGCCGCGCCGCAGTCGTACGCGCTGGGCCTCCACCTCTCCTATCCGCTGGATCTCGCAGGTGGCATCCGCCGCGGCATCGAAGCCGCCAACGCGGACACGGAGGCGATTGCTGCGGCACGCGACCAGGTTCGCGTGGTCGTCGCTGCGGCCGTCACCCGTGCCTATCTCCAGGTGTGCACAAGCAATCACACGCTCGCTGCAACCCGGCAGGTGCTGGCGATACAGCGCGCCACGCTGGAGGCAACCCGACGGCTGGCTGCCGGCGGGCGCGGAACGGACTTCGATGTCAGCCGTGCCGGTGCCGCCGTCAACCGCAGCGCGGCGGGGATACCGCGCCTGCTGGCCGAACGCCAGGCCGCACTGTTCGAACTGGCCGCATTGATGGGCAGGCTCCCGGCAGACTATCCCAGGGAGGCCGAAGCATGCCCGCAGCCCCCTGAGCTGGAGCAGGCGCTACCGGTCGGTGACGGCTGGCAACTGCTCCAGCGGCGCCCTGACATACGCGCAGCCGAACGCAGGCTGGCCGCCGCAACTGCAATGATCGGCGCTGAGACGGCGGGTCTCTATCCGCAGATCACCCTGGGCGCCTCTTCGGGCGTGGCCGGCACACCGGCGCATCTGCTGTCGGCTGACGGCTTCGGTGCGAGCATCGGCCCCGTGCTGTCATGGCACTGGCCCAACCGCCGCGCGGCCAAGGCCCGCATCGCAGCGGCCGGTGCCAATGCAGATTCAGTTCTCGCGTCCTTTGACGGCATCGTGCTGCAGGCATTGCGCCAGACCGAGACCGCGCTTTCTGTCTGCACACAGGAGCTCGAACGCGAGCACAGCCTGGCGCAGGCGCGGATGGACGCAGCGCGGGCCGCCGGGCAGGCACAGCAACTCTACCGTTTCGGCAGGATCGATTTTCTCGACGTGCTTTCGGCCCAGGCCGCGCTGGCAGATGCGGAGTCCGCATTGGCTGCATCGCGCGCGGAGCGCATTGACCGGCAAATGGATCTTTTTCTGTCGTTGGGCGGAGGCTGGGCCGCAACGGACTCGGCCCCGGGCGCGGTCCAATGATCCGCTGCCTGGCGGCGACTGCAGGCCGCGCCGTCTGTTCAGAAAAGCACCGCCTACACCCGCATTCATTCACATGGATTGCCCTATATTCCCGCCACAGCGCCGCATGCTGCGGCCATGACGGAGGCATCCCCATGAAGACCACACGTTTGCTTGCCATCGCATTGAGCGCAGCCACCGCGTTGGCCGCGGCCCCCGCCTTCGCCGATCCGCCGCACCACGCCCGAGGCAACGGCCCGCCGCCGCACGCAGGCGGCCCGCACCACCGCGATGCGCCGCCGCCGGGCTGGCAGAAGAAGGCCTGGCGACGTGGCGAGCGCCTGCCGTGGGCCGAAGTGGACCGCCGCTACTGGGTAGACGATTACGCGCGCTATGACCTGCGCGAGCCGGGCCGCGACCGACGCTGGGTGCGCCAGTCCGATAACGAGTACCTGCTGGTGGAGATCGCCACCGGCTTGATTGTTGACGCGCTGCATCGTTGAATGCGGAGCGCGCCGGGGCCCTGTAGCCGTGGCCCTGGCGCGCTCCCACCACACTGCGGCCGAAATGAATGATGCGAACCACCGGATTCCAGAGCGCGTTTCTCATTGTTGGCCTCATCGCAGGCCAGCCGGCCCACGCAAGCCAGCAGCCATCAGCGGCGGATGTAAAAGCGATCGAACAGGTGGTCGAATCGTTCCGCACCTCGCTGATCAACAAGGACAAGCCGACCTACATGGGCCTGTTCTTCTCCGACAAACCGGAAGACATCGGCTGGCAGTTCGTTTCCGAGGATGTGCGCCTGCAGGACATCCGCAAGGCCAAGCCCGATGCAATCAAGGCACGGCAGATTCCCGCCAACAACTTCATCGCGCTGATCGACGGGGTGGTCGCCTCGCCGAAGCCGAAGGAGGAGACATTCTCCAACACGAAGATCGAGACGGATGGCGATGTGGCTTCGGTGTCGTTTGACTACAGCTTCCACGACGATGGGGTGAAGACCAACTGGGGCAAGGAGATGTGGCAGTTGATCCGCACCGAACAAGGCTGGAAGATCTTCTCGGTGATCTACTCGGTCCGCGATTCACGCAGCCCGGCCGATTGAACGTCGCTTGACGGGGCCGAACCCAGGCCGCGATCCATTCAGCAAGGGCATTGGCATTCGGCCAGCGATCGGGCAGAGTTCGGCCACGCGCAAGGACGCATGCCATGACCCGCCTGCTGATCATCGAAGACAACCCCGAGCTGGTTGCCAACCTGTATGCCTTCTTTGAACCGCTGGGTTACGTACTGGACGACGCCCGCGACGGCGCCAGCGGCCTGCGCCGGGCCACGCAGCACGACTACGACGCCATCCTGCTGGACCTGATGCTGCCGCGCCTGGATGGCATGACGCTGTGCCAGAAGCTGCGCCAGGAGTTCCAGAACCCGGTGCCGATCCTGATGCTGACCGCGCGCGATCCGGTCGAAGACCGCGTGCAGGGCCTGGCCTTGGGCGCGGATGACTACCTGGTCAAACCGTTCTCGCTGACGGAACTGGATGCGCGGATCAAGGCCCTGGTACGACGGGCGCAGGGTCGCCAGGTCCAGAGCGTGCTGGCGTGGAAGGACCTGCAGGTGGACACGCGCTCGCCACAAGCCTGGCGGCAAGGCCGCTGCATTGCGCTGACGCCCACGTCGCACAAGCTGCTGATGTGCCTGGTGCGTGCGGCGCCGGCCGTGGTGCGCAAGCAGGAGATGGAATACCTGGTCTGGGGCGACGAGCCACCGGACAGCGGCGCGCTGCGAACCCACATCCATGAGCTGCGCCTGCAGGTGGACCGCAGCTTCGACACCGCGCTGATCACCACGGTGCACAGCGTCGGCTGGCGCATGCAGGCGTGACCCGTGCCTCCCTCTACCGCCGCCTGAGCCTGCGCACCCGCATCACGATCTCGTTCGTGCTGTTGATGGCCGGTGCCATGGGCTTCATCGTACTGGCCGAACAGGTGGACTACGATCAGGTCCGGGCCGCTGTCGTCGCGCGGACCCAGGACAATGAAGTACGCCGTCTGCAGGACGAACTCGCCCGTGGTCGGCGTCCCGACCTGCCCGCCGGCAGCGCACTGTTCGATGCCCAGGACGTGCCTGTCGTACTGCGCCAATATGGCCCGGGATATCACGGCGAAGCAGCACCCAACGAGTGGCACCTGCGCGTGTTCGACAGTGCCGGCCAACGTTACTACCTGCTGCAGGACGCAGCGCCCTATGGCTATCTGGAATACCTGATCAATGCCTTTGCGGCACTGGTCATTTCGATCTGCGTGCTTGGCGCCTTCCTGATCGGTCGCAAGGTAGCGACCCACGTCATCGCGCCCATCACACGATTGGCCGATGCGGTGCAGGACGGCCACAAGCCCTTTCCCTACCAGGACGCACGCGATGAGATCGGCGTGCTCGCGCGCGCCTTTGCCCGCCATAGTGACGAGCTCGAACGGTTCCTGCATCGCGAACAGTGCTTCAGCGGCGATGCCAGCCACGAGCTGCGCACGCCCTTGGCCATCATCGGTGGTGCTGCCGAGACGCTGGCCTGCCAGCTTCCGGCCGACAGCCACCTGGTTCCCAGTGCCGAGCGCATCCTGCGCACCACCCAGGAGATGCAGCGCCAGCTGACCTGCCTGCTGCTGCTCTCTCGCGCCCCCAGCACCGTGCCACGCAACGAGGTGGCCCTGCGTGCGCTGATTGAATGCTGCATGGATCGCTGCCAGCCCTGGCTTTCCGGCAAGCCGGTGATCGTTGCGTTTGATGCCCTGCATGACACCGTGCTGCACACCAACGCGGATCTTGCGCGCAGCGTGATCTGGAACCTTCTGCGCAACGCCTGCCAGTACACCGAAAGCGGCGAAGTCCGGATCTCCCTCCACGACGCCGCACTCATCGTCGCCGACACGGGGCCCGGCCTGCCCTCCAGTATCGATCCACAGCTGTTCCAGCGCTTCGTACCCGCTAGCGTGCACAGCGGCGAGGGGCTGGGGTTGTCGATCGTGCAGCGCATCGTCGAGCACCTGGGTTGGAGGATGACGGTGCATTCATCGCAGCAGGGATGCCGGTTCAGCCTGGAGTGGCCCCTCTGACGATTTCCTGACGCACGCGTGCACATGCTGGGGATTGCTCACTTCACGGCGGAAACCGCATGCAGCACCCCAAGGACAGCGGCAAGTACCCGCACGGGAAGACCGGCCTGAGCCGCATCTTCCACACCCTCATCCATTCGCGTGATGGCTTCGTCGCCACCTTCCGCGGCGAGGCTGCCTTTCGCCAGCTGCTGCTTCTGCACGCGCTGTTGATCATTGCAGCGTTCGTACTGGACATCAGCGCGGTCGAGCGCGCGATAGTGCTGGCGGTCTGCTTCATCAGCCTGCTGGTGGAACTGCTCAACTCGGCGATCGAAGCGGTGGTTGATCGCATCTCCCTTGAACAGCATCCGCTGTCAAAGAACGCCAAGGATATGGGCAGCGCCGCGCAGACCACCGCACTGTTGATGGTGGGTGCTGTGTGGGGCCTCATCCTGCTGGGCTAGTCCGCCCAACCTGACAACTTCCTGATAAAGCGGTTTCGATACTGCGCGCACTCCCGCTCCACGGAACCTGCTCGTGCGTCAATGCCGCCGTTTTCCACGGCCCCATCCGATCGTTCTGGTCTGGGCCGTCGCACTGTTCTTCACCACGATTGGAAACATCGCCCTCTGGAAGACGCTGTGGGGGCTGGTCGACCTCAACAGCGTGCGCAGCGTGCTGTTCCTGGCCAGCCTGCCGGTGGTGCTGTTCTGCCTGTTCAACCTGTTGCTGACGCCACTGCTGGCACTGCCATTCCTGCGCAGGTCGCTGCTGGTGCTGCTCGTTGTCGTCAGCGCCGCCTGCAGCTACTTCATGCTGCACTACAACGTGCTGATCGATCGCAGCATGGTGCAGAACGTGTTCGAGACCAACCAGGCCGAACTGAACGCCTATCTGTCGCTGCCACTACTGTTGACCCTGCTGGCGCTGGGCGTGCTACCTGCTGCCGGGCTCGCCCTGGTGCGCACCACCAGCGGGGCCGGTTCGATACGTTCGCTGCTGGTGTGGCCGGCCAGCGCTCTGGCGTCATTGCTGGTACTGCTGGCAATCGGCTTCGCGTTCTACAAGGACTACTCCTCGCTGCTGCGCAACAACCGCTATCTCCGTGACCAGGTGCTGCCGTTGAATGTCGTGCGCCATACCCACGGTTATCTGAAAGGCCTCTACAGCGCCCGCCAGCAACCCTTGCGCCCGATCGGCATGGACGCACGGCGCGTACCGGGCCCGCGTCCGAAGCTGGTGGTCATGGTCGTCGGCGAGACCGCGCGATCACAGAACTTCCAGCTCAACGGCTACCCGCGCGCGACCAATCCCCGGCTCTCGCGCAAGGAAGGCGTCATCAGCTTCAGTGATGTTTCCTCATGCGGAACCGCAACGGCGATCTCGGTGCCGTGCATGTTCTCGCAGATGACCCGCCGCCAGTATGACGATGTACGCGCAGCGACCGAGGAGAACGTGCTCGACATCCTGCAGCGCACCGGCATCAGCGTGCTCTGGCGCAACAACAACAACGGTGGCTGCAAAGGCGTGTGCGAACGCGTGCCGACCGAGGACATGCCCGCGCTGAAGGTGGCCGGCCAATGTGTCAATGCCGACGGCACCTGCTATGACGAGGTGCTGCTGCATCAGCTCGGTACACGCATTGACGCCATGAACGGTGACGCCCTGGTCGTGCTGCACCAGCTTGGCAGCCACGGCCCGACCTACTTCGAACGCTACCCGGCACAGTCGCGGGCATTCAGTCCGACCTGCGACAGCAACCAGATCCAGCGTTGCAGCAACGAGGCGCTGATCAACACCTACGACAACACCCTGGTCCATACCGACCGCATGCTTGGCAAGACCATCGACCTGCTGCAGGGTTATGCGGACCAGCGTGATGTCGCACTGATCTATGTGTCAGACCATGGTGAGTCGCTGGGCGAACGCGGAATGTACCTGCACGGCACGCCCTACTTCATCGCCCCGCGCGAGCAGACCCAGGTGCCGATGGTGATGTGGTTCTCACCGGACTTCGGCCGCAACGCAGGCCTTGATGGGGCATGCCAGCGCGACAACGCCCTGCACAGGGCATACAGCCACGACAACGTTTTCCACTCGCTGCTGGGCCTGTTTGGCGTCAGCAGCGCGGTGTACCAACGCGATCTGGATGTCTTCGCCGGTTGCCGGACGGCGGCCACGCCATCGGTGGTCGCCTTACCGGTCAGAAAACGGCGCCGGTTGATGCCGGTCGCTGCCCGCAAAGTGGCGCGTTACTGCGCCGCCAGGGCGAAATCCAGGCCCGCACACACCGCCGCCACCTGGGCGTCGTTGCATTCCTGCGGGTTGGTGCGCGGGCTGTCCGGGTAGACCTCGGTGGTGGTGGCAAAGCGCGCGTCGGTGAAGCCGGCGCAGGCGCCGATCGACCGCGACTCACCCCACACCACGCCCGGTGACTGCAGCGGCAAGCCGACCAGGTTGCCCTCGGCGTCGGCCGGGGCGATATGGGTGACTGGCGCGACCGCAGCGATCAGGGCCTTCTGGAACTCGGCCTGCGGGTCTTCGCTGTTGCCGATCACGTAGAAGCCATCCGGAATGGTGTCGCGCTCGAACGGCTTGCCGTCGCGGGCGCAGCGCGCCGGATCGAACTCGTGCAGGTCGCTGTCGGTGGTCTCGTGCAGGTCCAGGTGCACCAGCAGGTTCGGTTTGCGCTCGGCCACCCAGGCCATCAGCGCGGCCGCTTCCTCGATCTGGCCGCCGTCACGGAAGCTGCGGTTGGGGTCGATGGCATCCGGGTTCCAGCGCTGGATGCGTTCGTAGCCCCACGGGCTGACGCACGGTGCCACGATCAGGTTCAGCCGGCCCAGGTAACGCTCAGCCTGCTGTTCCAGGAACTGCAGGGCGCCATGCACGCCGCTGGTCTCGTAGCCATGCACGCCACCGGTGATCAGTGCGGTCGGCAGCGCCGGGTTCCAGTCGTGGTTGACCACGGCGAACAGCGGGTAATGGTCCGGCGCATAGTCCAGCTGGCCGTACTGGATCACATCGAAGCTGTCGTCCAGGCGCTCGAGCGCTGCCACAACGTCATCGTGGTAGCTGCGCTGGCGCTGCTGGCGGGCCCGCCACTGTGCGCGTTCCGCGTCGCCCCAGGGCTGTCCGGGGGTGCCGATCGGGTAGAACTGCGCAACAGTCATTGGGTACTCCAGGGGTCGAACGGGATGGGTGCAGCCGGTCATTCTAAGCCTTGTCGCGCCCGCGGGTCCCCTCCCCCGGCCCCGCCTTCATCCAGCCAAGGTCATCTGGTTGTAAAATCAATGGTTTTTGGCCCCTCACCCCTTGATGGCGAAAGCAGCGCAGCCGGTCCTGGGTGGACCGGAATTCCTCCGCCTGCTCGCCCGTCTCAGCGACGGCGCGATGCCGGCCAGCAGTCCCGCCCTGACCGATCGGCTCGGCCAGTGGGTGGACTGGAGCCGTGCCGTGGCCCTGTCCGGGGCGCTCGGCGGACGCTTGCCCGAGCCCGGTGAAGCCGCCGAAGCCGTCGAGGATGTGCTGGCCGACTGCGTCCAGGCGCACACCAGCCTGCTGGCCTCGATCAGTGAGGACGCCGAGGCCGAGCGCCTGCTGGATCTGGCCGAAGCTGCCGCTGCACCCAACTTCGCCTCGCTGCGCCAGCGCTACCGGGTACTGCAGCAGGCCATCCAGACCGCCACCGGGCGCCTGCGCGGCCGCCTGCGCGACCAGCTGGTGCAGGTTTCGCCCGAGCTGGCGCGGCTGGCCGAGGTCGACGCGGTGATGGAACAGACCCTCACCCCGCGCGAGCACAGCCTGCTGGCCACTGCGCCGGCCGTGCTCGGCGCCCGTTTTGAACGCGTGCACGGCCAGCCCGGCTGGCGCGCGGCCTTCCGCCATGACATGCGCACCCTGCTGCTCGCCGAGCTGCAGCTGCGCTTCCACCCGATCGAAGGGCTGCAAGACGCCCTGCGCTCCCACTAACCGGAACACCATGTCCAGAACTGCTTTCCATGTCGTTGTTTTCCTTGTCGGCCTGCTGGCCGTGTGCTGGATCGGCATTGGCTATGTTTCGGTGCATCCGCTGGGTGCAGCGGTGGCGGCGATCATCGCGGCCTGCTACATCGCCGGTGGCGTGGAGCTGTACCGCTACCGCCAGGCCAGCAACGGCCTGCGCAGTGCACTGAACGACCTGTCCAGTGCGAAGGAGAGCCTCACTCCCTGGCTGGAGCGCGTGCCCGCAGGCCTGCGCAATGCCGTGCGCCTGCGCGTGGAGGGCGAGCGCACTGCCCTGCCCGCTCCGGTGCTGACCCCTTACCTGGTCGGCCTGCTGGTGCTGCTGGGCATGCTCGGCACCCTGCTGGGCATGATGGACACGCTGCGTGGCACCGGACTGGCCCTGCAGAGCGCGACCGACATGGCCGCGATCCGCGGCTCGCTGGCCTCGCCGGTGCAGGGCCTGGCGGTGGCATTCGGCACCTCGATCGCCGGTGTGGCCAGCTCGGCCATGCTCGGCCTGCTGGCGGCGCTGCTGCGTCGTGACCGCCTGCAGGCCGTGCAGCAGCTGGATCGCGCCATTTCCGGCGACCTGCATCCGTACTCGCAGGCCTGGCAGCGCGCCGAGTCGCTGCGCCTGCTGCAGGCACAGTCCGCGGCGCTGCCGGCGCTGGTCGACCGCCTGCAGGCGATGACCAGCACCTTTGAACAGCACAGTGCGGCCGCCAATGAGCGCCTGCTGGCCGGCCAGGCCGAGTTCCTGACCCAGAGCCAGGCACTGCAGGAACGCCTGGCGGTCTCGCTGCAGCAGTCGCTGCGCGAAGGAGCTGAAGCCAGCGCCGCCGCCATCGGTGGCGCGCTGCAGCCGATGGCCGAGACCACCCTGGCTGGCCTGGCCCATCACGGCGAAGCACTGCATGCCCGCGTCGAGCAGGCCGTGCAGCAGCAGCTGGCCGGCCTGAGCGACGGTTTTGAGCGCAGCCGCGTCGCAACCGAGGCCAGCTGGGCCAAGGTGGTGAGTGAACAGACCCAGGCACAGCAGGCACTGGTGAGCGACCTGCGCCAGCACCTGCAGGCCTTCAGCGATGGCCAGGCCACGCATGCCGAAGCGCTGGTCACACGTATCGGCGAGCGCCTGCAGGCCGATGCACAGGACAATGCGGAGGCCTTGCGTGCTGCCGCCGAACAGCAGCAGGCCCTGAATACTGCGCTGGTCGAACGTCAGCAGCAGGCGTTGATCGCCGCCAGCGAGCATCTGGACGCGCGTGCGCAGGCGCTGCTGCAGGCACTGGAGCAGCAGCACAGCGCCAGCCAGTCGCTGCTGCAGGATCACGAACTGCAGCGTTCACAGCAGTGGCAGGCAGCGCAGGCCACCGCCGCGACCGCCCACGCCGAACTGCAGGCCAGCCTGGACAGCCGCGAGCAGCAACGCCAGGCGCGCTGGGACGCGGTCAGCGCCGAGTTGCAGCAGGCCCACGCCGCCCTGCAGGCGCAGTTGCAGGCCGGCGACGAACAGCGCCTGCAGCGCTGGAGCGATGCTCTGCAGCACGTTTCCACCGAGCTGGCCGAGCGCCTGCAGGCCAATGGCGAACGCCTGGCCGCGCAGCAGCAGCGCGTCTGCGACACGCTGGCGGAGACCGCACAGCAGATCGGCGAGAACGGTCGCGCACAGGCCAGCGCCACGCTGGCCGAAGTGTCCACCCTGCTGCAGACCGCCGCCGCCGCGCCCAAGGCCGCAGCCGACGTCATCAACGAGCTGCGCAGCACGCTGTCCGAGAGCCTGGTGCGTGACAACGCGATGCTGGAAGAACGCGGACGCCTGCTGGCCACCGTGCAGACCCTGCTGGATGCGATCAACCACGCCTCGCACGAACAGCGCACCGCTGTGGACGCACTGGTCGGTGGCTCGGCCGAGTTGCTGGAACGCGTCGGCAACCGCTTCACCGACCATATCGCCGCCGAGACCGGAAAGCTGGACGGTATCGCCGCAGCGCTCCACGGCAGCGCCGGTGAAGTCGGCCAGCTGGCCAGCAGCTTCGGCGAAGCGGTCGCGCAGTTCGGCAGCGCCTCCACCGAGCTGTCCGGCCGCCTGGAACAGATCGGCGGCGCACTGGATGCCTCGCTGGCCCGCAGCGACGAGCAGCTGGCCTACTACGTGGCGCAGGCGCGCGAGGTGGTCGACCTCAGCCTGCTGTCGCAGAAGCAGGTGATGGAAGAACTGCAGCAGCTGGCCACGCGCCGCGGCAAGGCCGGTAGCGCATGAGCGACGAGCTGGAGGTCGATGGCGGTTCGCACGCCCCGATCTGGGCCGCCTTCGGCGACCTGATGTCGGTGCTACTGGGCGCGTTCGTGCTGATACTGGTCGGTGTGGTCGCGGTGCAGCTGGAGCTGTCGCAGCGGCTGGACCAGGAAGTGAAGCAGCGCCAGGCCGAAGCCAAGCGCCTGCAGACCCTCGAACAGGCGCTGGCCGGCCCGTTGGCCGCCGGTCGCGTGACGCTGGTGGATGGCCGCATCGGCATCAGCGGCAGCGTGCTGTTCGCGCTGAACTCCGACCAGCTGCAGCCGGAAGGCCAGGAGCTGCTGCGCAGCCTGGCCGCACCGCTGGCCGCCTATCTGGGCAGCCGCGAAGAGATCCTGATGGTCAGCGGCTTCACCGATGACGCACCGGTGCGCGAAGGCAACCGGCGTTTCGCCGACAACTGGGAGCTGTCCGCGCAGCGCTCGCTGACCGTAACCCGCACCCTGATCGCCGATGGCGTACCGGCTGACGCCGTGTTCGCCGCCGCGTTCGGCAGCGAGCAGCCGGTCAGTTCCAATGCCAATGAGGAAGGCCGCGCACGCAACCGCCGCGTGGAGATCGCGCCGATTCCCAAGCCCAAGGCCCCGGATGCCAAGTAAGCTTTCAGCGCTCGAAGGCCTGCGCGCACTGGTGCGCGACCTCGATGCGGGGTCGCGCTCGCTGCCGCATTACCCGCAGGTGCCGATGCTGCAGCAGGTGCAGCGCGAGTGGTCGGAGCTGCGCAGCGAACTGCAGGTGCGCCGCTCACTGCGCACCGAGGCCCCGGCCGACGGCGGCCCGCTGAACTCGGCGGTGCTGGTGCAGCGCATGCTGGACACGATGCAGGCCACCAGTCCCGGCTACCTGCGGCACTTCATCGACTATGTGGATACGTTGTCGTGGCTGCAGGCGCTGCAGGACGGCGCCGCCAGCGGTGCAGATACCGCGAAGCCGAAGCGGACACGCAAGCCGCGCTGAACATTCACTGGTAGTGCCGGCCGCTGGCCGGCATCAAACCGGACCGACCACGGCCGAAGCGCGCGCAAGCGGCGCTGAGCAGCGAATGGCCGTGCTGAACATTGACTGGTAGTGCCGGCCGCTGGCCGGCAGCTATGCATCTCCGCGCGGGTCATGGGGTTGCCGGCCAGCGGCCGGCACTACAACCGAGGGTGCTCTGTGCGCCGGAACGCATCTGCGCTGCGCTTCGCCCTTGCTTTGGTAGTGCCGGCCGCTGGCCGGCATCACAACCAGACCGACCACGGCCGAGGCGCGCGCAAGCGGCGCTGAACAGCGAATGGCTGCGCTGAACATTCACTGGTAGTGCCGGCTGCCGGCCGGCAGCCATGCATCTCCGCGCGAGTCATGGGGTTGCCGGCCAGCGGCCGGCACTACCATCGAGGGTGCTCTCTGCGCCGGAACGCAATCTGCGCTGCGCTTCGGCTTTGCTTTGGTAGCGCCGGCCGCTGGCCGGCAGCTATGCATCTCCGCGTGGGTCATGGGGTTGCCGGCCAGCGGCCGGCACTACCGTCGAGGGTGCTCTGTGCGCCGGAACGCAATCTGAGCTGCGCTGCGCTTCGCCTTTGCTGTGGTAGTGCCGGCCGCTGGCCTGCATCACAACCAGGCCGACCACGGCCGAGGCGCGCGCAAGCGGCGCTGAACAGCGAATGGCTGCGCTGAACATTCACTGGTAGTGCCGGCCGCTGGCCGGCATCACAACCAGACCGACCATGCATACGGATACTCGCCAATCTGCCCAGCAAGACCGGCGCGCACCGGATTCCCCAGGGTGTACAGCGCTTGCTGCGCCAGCGACTCCTCGGCCCTCACGGCATGATCAAAGTAGCCAGACTGCCAGACCGTACATCGACGCCCCACCAGGCGATTCAGCGCAAGCGCGCTCGACGATTTCATCCGGCGCGCGATGTCGGGAAGGTTAGCTGCGCGCAGCTCGAACATCCAGTGGACGTGATCCGGCATGACGACCCATGCGTGTGACTTTACGAGCCCGCGCTGTTCGATGTAGTGGAACTGGTCGATTACACATGCTGCTGCAGCTTCGCTTTCAAAGAGCCGGCGGCGCTGGTGTGTCGTGGTTGTCAGAACGTAGGACTGGCCGATGATCGAGTGACGGCCCAGGCGGAGGCGATGGCTGCTCATGCGCCATGGTGGGTCGATCATTGGGCGTTGGCTGTCGGGCCATGCCTCGATGGAGGTTGGGAGATGTCTGAAGTTGAATGAGGTTGCCGGCCAGCGGCCGGCACTACCATTGCCGGCAGGCGGCGGTCGGGGCTCAGGCGCGCAGGGTGGCGCCGCCGTCCACGTACAGGTCGCTCATCGCCACGTGCCCGGCCTGTTCCGAGAGCAGGAACATCACTGAGTGCGCAATGTCCTCGGGGGTGGCCAGCTTGCGCAGTGGAATGCCGGCCTTGTAGGTCTCCAGGCTGCCGGCGATTACCCGCTCGGCACCGCGCTCGTCCTGCCACATGCCGGTCTGCATCGGGGTCAACGTGGACCCCGGGGCGACGATGTTGCAGCGGATGCCCAGCGGCGCCAGCTCCAGCCCGAGGCAGCGGGTGAACATGGTGGCGGCGGCCTTGGACGCGGCATACGCCGCCATGCCATGCCGCGGCACACCGGCCGCATTCGAGCTGACGGTGACGATCGCGCCCTGGCCACGCGGTGACATCACCCGCGCCAGCGCACGCCCAACGTGGAACACGCCATCGGCGTTGACCGCGAACACCCGGCGCCAATCGGTATCGGTGGTCTCCGCAACAGCTCCCACATGCAGAACACCCGCCACGTTGGAGGCAAGGCCAATGGGCCCGATGCCGGCTTCCACACGATCCACCAGGGCGTCCACCGCTGCGCTGTCGGTCACGTCGAGTGCGAACGACCTGACCCGCGTATCGGCCACGTGTGGCGCCTCACGATCGGTCGCCACCACCGTGCAGCCGGCCTCGACCAACAGCCGTACCAGTGCCTCGCCGATGCCGCCGGAGGCACCGGTCACCAATGCCACGCGGCCTTCAAAACCGGTCAACTGCATGTTGCGATCTCCTGTTGCTCGTCCCATTGGCGCAGCCGCGCCGACAACCATGGCGCCAGCTGCGCCACCGCATCGCGGCCGGTAAGTTCGGCGTGTAGGAACGGCAGTTCCAGCGCCTGCACCTTGCGCGCGTGGGTCCGCCACAACGCCGACTGCAGCTGTGGCCGCGCCTGGTGATCCCGGCCCGCGCGGACGTGCACCAGCGTGCCGTCGAACGGTTGGTGGATGTGCTCGCGGATCAGTCGATTGGTGCCGGTCACTGCGCGCACCACGCCATCGAGCACCACATCCGGCAGGCTGCCGAGTGCACTGCCACCACGTCGCAGGAACGCCAGAATGCGTTCACGGCTGTCCAGCTCCGGATGCGCATCCGGATCGTGGCCGGCAATCGCCAGCAGTGCCCGCAATGCAGCGATGGCATCGGGTTCCGGCTCGGCCCGCCAGCACTCGCTGGGATAAGCGTCCAGCAGTACCAGCTCGCCGACCTCGCGGCCGATCTCATGCAGGCGCACCGCCATCGCCTGGGCCAGGATGCCGCCCACCGACCAGCCCAGCAGATGCACCGGCCCCTTCGGCTGCAGTGCGACCACGCGCTGTACGTAGTCGTTGGCCATCGCCTCGATGCTGCTCGGCAGCGGCTGCCGCGCGTCCAGTGCCGGCGACTGCAGGCCATACACCGGGCGTGCCGGCTGCAGTGCACGGGCCAGGGTGCGGTAGTTCCAGGCGATGCCACCGGCCGGATGCAGCACGAACAGCGGCGTGGGCCCGGCAGCGTCGGTCGCGGCCAGCGCGATCACTGGCCCCAGTGCGTGATCGGCCAGCGCCGGCGGCTCGGCAATACGAACCGCCAGCGCGGCCACGGTGGGCTGCGCGAACAAGGCACCCAGACCCAGATCACAGCGCCAGCGCTGCTCGATGGCCAGCAGCAGGTGCACCGCCGAAAGCGAGTCACCGCCGAGACTGAAGAAGTCCGCATCCACCGCCACCGGGGCCTCACGCCCAAGCGCCTGGGCGAACAGCAACGCCAACTCCTGTTCCAATGGCGTGCGCGGCGCCAAGCCGGCAACTTCAAGTTGCGGTGGCTTCGGCAACGCGTTGCGGTCGAGCTTGCCGTTGGCGGTCACCGGCCAGTGGTCCACGCCGACAAACGCCGAGGGCACCATATAGTCCGGCACGCGCGTGGCCAGGTGGCTGCGCAGCATCACGGCATCGGCAAGCGCGGTCGGCACATACGCCACCAGACGCGCTTCGCCGGGAGCATCCTGGCGCAGCAGCACTTCCACCCGCTCCATGCCAGGCAGCTCGCGCAGTGCCGCCTCGATCTCGCCCAGCTCGATGCGCAGGCCGCGCAGTTTCACCTGATGGTCGCTGCGGCCCAGATACTCCACCGCACCATCGCGGCGCCAGCGCGCCACGTCGCCGGTGCGGTAGATGCGCTCGGCCGCCAGGAAAGGATCGGCCAGGAAGCGTTCGGTAGTCAGGTCATCGCGACCCAGATAGCCACGTGCCAGTTGTACGCCACCCAGGTACAGGTCACCGGCCACACCGACCGGCACCGGCTGCATCCGGGCGTCCAGCACGTACAGGCGGGTGTTCCAGACCGGGAACCCGATCGGCACCGGCCGCGAGCGATCCTGCGCCGACGCCGGCCAGTAGCTGACATCCACCGCAGCTTCGGTCGGGCCATACAGGTTGTGCAGCTCTGCGTGCACGCGCGTGTGGAAACGATCGCGCAGCGATGCGTCCAGCGCTTCGCCACTGGTGAACACGCGGCGCAGCTGCAGGCCCTCGGAGGCTGGTGAGGCGAGGAAGGCATCGAGCATCGACGGCACGAAATGCGCCGTGGTGATGCCATGCCCACGGATCAAGCGCGCCAGTTCGGTAGGATCACGATGCGCGTCCGGCCCGGCGACCACCAGCGTGGCTCCACACAGCAGCGGCAGGAAGAACTCCCAGACCGAGACATCGAAGGTTGCCGGGGTCTTCTGCAGCACGCGGTCATCGGCGCGGATGCCGTAGTGCTCGCGCATCCACAGCAGGCGGTTGACGATGGCACGATGTTCGACGACCACGCCCTTCGGCTCGCCGGTCGAACCGGAGGTATAGATCACATAAGCCGCATCGCTGGGCGCAGGATCGGCCCATGGCGCGGCGAAACTCAGCGCAGTCCACTGCTCCGGCGCAAGCACCGGCACACCGGCCATGCGCGCCGATACGTCCGCCGCAGCCAGGACGCAGACAGGCTGTGCCGAGGCGAGAATGCGCGCCAGCCGCTCATCGGGATGGGCAAGGTCCAGCGGAAGATAGGCCGCGCCTGCGCGCAGCACTGCGACCAGCGCGATCACCAGCTCCAGCGAGCGCGGCAATGCCACCGCCACCACGCGGCCCGGGCCGACATCCATCGCCCGCAGCTGTGCCGCCAGCGCGAAACTGCGCGCTTCCAGCGTTGCGTAGTCCAGCGTAGTGTCGCCGAACACCAGTGCCGGCGCGTGCGGATCCCGATCCATGCCCTGCTGCAACAGCTCGACCAGGGTCGTCTCCGGCAGCGCGTGCGCGGTGGCATTGAAGCCCTGCAGCACCTGCTGCGCCTCCTCGGGCGTCGCCAGAGGTACGGCTGCGATATCGTCAGCCTGCAGTGCCGCGGACACGAAATGCAGCAGCCGCGCCGCGTGCGCCTCGACATCCTCGCGACTGTACAGCGCAGGATTGGCCTCGATCTCCAGATCCAGCAGACGCTGGCCATCGCCACGGAAGCCCAGCGTCAGGTCATCCACCGGCCCGGTGCACAGCACCTCCAGCGTCGCCTGCACGCCAGTCAGCGCCAGCGGCTTGTAGAACGGCTGCACATTCACCAGCGGACCGTGCAGGCGCTGTTGCGCGCCGACCAGGCCCAGGTCCCGGCGCAGCTGCTCGCCGCGGTAGCGGCCATGCTTGCGGCCCTGGCTGAGCTGCCGCCCCAGGCCGCGGGTAAAGGCCTCGACGCTGCCCTCACCGGCCGCCACGCGCAGCGGCAACACATTCATCACCATCGCCGGTACCCGCGCCGACGCGTTGCCGAGCCGCCCCATGTAGGGCAGGCCCAGCACCACTTCATCGGCCGTGCTCATCCGCCGCAGGTACTCGGCCGACAACGCGGCCAGCACGTCCGGCCAGGGCTGCAACCAACGTACCGACGCCTGCAACAACTGCTCACGGAAGGCCGTATCGAGCGGCTGCACCCAGCGCAGCGCGTCCTCACTGGCTGGGAGCGTACCGGCCAGACCGACGCCCGCCGGTGCGCCCTGCATGTGCTCGCGCCAACATTGCCCGGCCTGCGTGCGGCGCGGGTCGGCACGATAGGCGGCATCATCGGCCAGCACGCCCGCCAGTCCGGGCAGTGGCTCACCCATGCGGCCGGCATACAACGCGCACACGCGATCAGTGAACAGCGCCATGCCGTAGCCATCGGCGGCCAGATGATGCACCCGCAGGTACCAGACCCAGCGCTGCCCGCCCAGCTCAAGCAGCACCTGCTGGCTGATCCGGTCGCGGGTGGGGTCGACCGGGCTCATCCGGTCGGCGTGCATCAGGCTGCGTGCCGCAGCAGCAGCGTCCGCCTCGGCGGAAACATCACGCACCGAAAGCAGCGGCACGTGTGCCGGGTCATGCCACTGCAGCGGCTGGCCATCGGCCCCTTCGGCAAAGCGCAGTGCAAAGGCCTCGGCCTCGCCCGCAGCCTGGTCTGCCGCTGCGACGAACGCGGTCACGTCCAGCGGGCCGTCGATCCACACCGCGTGCGCGGTATTGAATGACGGGTTGTCCGCTGCCAGCCGCTGTGCGAACCACAGTCCAGCCTGGGCCTCGGTCAATGCCACCGGCGTGGCCAGCGCGACGGCGTTCATGCGTTCTGCGCGGCCTGCAGCGTCTGCACCACGTTCCACCACTGGCGCAGCGTGGTGTATTCGGCCAACTGCGAGAACTCCAGCGGCAGGCCGGTGTTGCCCCAGGCCAGGACCAGGCCGAGCATGCGCATCGAATCCAGATCCAGGTCGATCAGGTTGTCGTCGTCACCGATCTCGGCCGGCGTGCACTCCAGCACGCGCGCCACATCGGCACGCATCCGCTCCAGATCCAGCACCTCACCGGTGGCTGCCATCACAGCACCTCCAGCAGCTGGTCGGTGGTCATCGGCACACCACAGGTGCGCGCAATCCAGTGCAGCGCCTGATCGTGGTCGGCGCGCGAGAAGTCCGCCACCGCATCGGCGGCGATGAAGGCCTCGATATCACGCTGGAAGGCTTCGACCACGGTCGCGGTGCAGCCGATATGGGCGTACACGCCGGTCACCAGCAGCTGGTCCCGCCCACGTACCCGCATCAGCGTCTCCAGGTTGCTGCGCTGGAACGCGCTGTAGCGGTGCTTCACCAGCACGTGCTCGCCCGGCTGGGGTGCCAGCGCCTCGATGATCGGTTCGTGATCGGCGCTGCGGCGCATGCCCGGCCCCCACAGGTCGGCCTGCAGGCCACGGTCACGGCGATCCTGGTCGCCATGCTGGGCGGTGTAGAACACCGGAATGCCGTGCGCGCGGCAATGCGCCAACAAGCGTGCGATGTTGTCCACGGCCGGCCGCAGCGGCGCGTTGCCAGCGTCGAATGCGGCCAGGAAGTAACGTTGCATGTCGTGCACCAGCAGCGCAATGCGATCGCGCTGGGGGCGCCACGGGCCACGCGCCTGCGGGAGTTCAGCGGCGGTCGGCAAGGGGTAATCGGTGATACGGGGCAGCGCCATCAGCGCGTTCCTCCTGTCTGTTGCAGATGACGCGCACGCAGCTGCGCGCGCAGTTCGCGGCGGCTGATCTTGCCAACCGCGGTGGTATCGAAGCTGTCGACGAACACGATCTGGTCCGGCACCTTGAACGCCGCCAGGCCGCGCCCGCGCATCCAGGATTTCAGAGCCGGCGCCTTGAACGGTTCGCCCTGCGGAATCACGAAGGCGCAGCTGCGCTCACCCAGATACTCATCGGGAATGGAGACCACGGCGGCGTCGAACACGCCGGGGTGGGCCAGCAGATGATCTTCAATCTCTTCGGCGGAGATCTTCTCGCCGGCTCGGTTGATGTGGTCACCCGCACGTCCCTGCACCACCAGGTAGCCTCCGGGCAGCTGCTGCACACGGTCGCCGGTGCGATAGAAGCCGTCGTCGGTGAACGAGCGTGCATTGGCCACCGCGTCGTTGTGGTAGCCGCGGATGGTGTACGGGCCACGGGTGAGCAGATGCCCCACCTCGCCTTCGGCTACCGGCTGGTCATGGTCATCGACCACGCGCACTTCGTCATCCGGGCTGATCGGCCGGCCCTGGCAGGCCACGATCAGTTCCTCAGGATCATCCAGCCGCGTGTAGTTGACCAGGCCTTCGGCCATGCCGAACACCTGTTGCAGCGTGCAGCCAAGGCCGTCGATCACCCGTCGTGCGGCTTCCGGCACCAGTTTGGCGCCGCCCACCTGCAGTACCTGCAGGCTGGACAGGTCATGCCTGCTGGTGGCGGCCGCCTGCGCCCACAGCAGCGCCAGCGGCGGCACCAGCCCACAGCAGGTCACCTGCTCGCGGGCGATCAGCGGGAAAGCCGCATCCGGACCGGGGCCGGGACTGAGCACCACGCGGGCACCGGCATACAGCGCGCCGAAGAAACCGGGCGAGCTCATCGGGAAATTGTGTGCGGCCGGCAGCGCGACCAGATAGACGCTGTCGCGGTCGATGCCGCAGAGGTCATTGCTGGCGCGGAACGAGTAGATGTAGTCGTCGTGGGTACGCGGAATCAGCTTGGACAGCCCGGTGCTGCCTCCGGATATCTGCAGGAACGCCACCGACTGCGGGTCCGGATCGGACGGCAGCTGGCTGCGATCGCCCTGCAGTGCCTCCAGCGCGATGAACTCCGCCGCATCGCCGTCGATCACCACATGGCGAACCGCCGGCACTTCGGCCTGCAGCGCCCTTGCCAACCCGCGATGATCGAAGCCATCGTGCAGTGTGGTGGTGATGTAGGCACTGGCTTCCGCCTTGTTGGCGAAGTGGACCAGCTCGGTGATGCGGTGCGCCGGCAACGCATACACCGGCACCAGGCCGGCGCGGAACAGGCCGCAGACGGTGGTGATGAACCCGGCGGTATTGCCCAGCTGCACCAGCACCCGTTCGCCAGGCTGCAGGCCGAGCGCCAGCAGGCCCGCACCGATGCGGCCTGCCTCATGCCACAGCTGCGCATAGCTCAGGCGTACGTCGCCGGCGACCACCGCGATGTCATCGGCATAGCGTTCTGCACGCTCGCGCAGGAAACCCGGGAAGGTCTCGCCACGCCAGTGACCGGCGTCGCGATAGCGCGCCACCAGCGTGTCGGGCCACACCTGCTGCAGCGGCAGGCGGGAAGAGTCAGTGGAGGTACTCATGCGGCAGGCTCGATGGCGGGCGCGGATTCATGGACACCCAGCGCGTTCAACAGGGCAGCGAACTTCGCTGCGGTTTCGGCCACCTCGGCCTCGGGGTGTGACTCGGCGACGATGCCGGCACCGGCATACAGGCGCAGCTGCGTGCCCTGCAGGCGCGCGCAGCGGATCGCCACGTACCAGTCGCCGTCACCCTGCGCGTCCAACCAGCCCACGGCACCGGCGTAGAAGCCGCGCGGCACCGGTTCCAGCTCGCGGATGCGCTGCAGCGCCGCCAACCGTGGCGTACCGCAGACTGCCGGCGTGGGGTGCAGCTGCGCCAGCAGTTCGGCGGCAGACGCCTGCGGATCCTTCAGGGTGGCGTGGATGCGGGTGCCCAGGTGCCACATACTGGCGGTGGCATGCAGCACCGGGCGCGGCTGCGCATCGATGTGGCTGCAGTACGGTGCCAAGCCCTCGACGATGGCTTCGACCACGTGGCGGTGCTCGTCGTGGTCCTTGGCCGAGGCCAGCAGCGCCTGCGCCGCACGCTCGTCCTCGGCGGCATCGGCGCTGCGCCGCGCGGAACCGGCCAGCGGATGCGACAACAGCTCGGCGCCGCGCTTGCGCAGCAGCAGTTCCGGCGTCGCCCCCACCAGCCAGGCCGGTGCCTGGCCCAGCTCCACCGGCAACGGCACCGCGTAGGTCGCCACCGACGGATCTGCGCCCAGGCGTGCCAGCAGCACGTCCGGAGACAGCGCCTGGCGGGTGCGTGCCAGCAGGCTGCGCGCCAGCACCACCTTCTGCAGGTTCAGTTCGGGCGCGCGCAGTACCTGCACCGCCGCGGCAACCGCTGACGCATAGTCCTGCGGCGCAGGCTCGGCCTTCAGGGAACCGTCCAGCGGCGGTGCGGCCTGCGGCTGCAGTGCCAGCGCCGGCAGCAGGCGCTCGGGCTGGAATAGCGCATCGTCCGCACGCGGTTCGAACGGCACTGCGCCAACCAGCAGGCCCGGGCCGCCACGCTGCCGGGCAAAGAACGCCGAGACGCGTTCTGCCAACGTCGCCAGTGCACCGGCCGGCAGCGTGGCGCGGCAGCCGCGTGCATGCACGTGCTGGCCGGCATGCTGCAGCAGGAACAGCGACGCGTCGTCGGTGCTGTCCAGTGACGCTGACGCAGCCTCCGGCCACGCGCCCTGCATCAGGGAATCGTTCATGGGGTCTCCTTCGTCCGATGCGCTGCAGCCAGCGCGCACAGCAACAGCAGCAGCGCACCGACCAGCAGGTAAGGCAGGCTCGGCCCGCCGCGATACAACAGCGTGCCGAGCATCGGCCCGGCCACCATGCCCAGCCCCTGCGCGGCAGCGACGGTGCCGGCGGCGGCGCCCTGCTCGTGCGCCTCCACCGCATCGGCGGCCAGCGCCTGGAACGAGGGGAATACGAAGCCCATGCCAAACGCAGCCAGCGCGTACGCCGCCGGCAACTGCCAGCCCTGCTGCACGCCCGCCACCGAAGCAAAGCCAATGCCGGAAATCAGGGCGCCAAGGGCGATCCAACGGCGTGGATGCACCTCCAGCTTCATCACCAGCGCCTGCGCCAGGATCAGGCCGACACCAACGGCGGTAAGTGCGATGCCGGCCATGCGTGCACCGGCCGCCGCATCCAGGCCCAGGCGATCAATCGCGAAGAAGCCGACCGTGACCTGCGCGATGGTCACCGAGACCATCGCGATGAACGCTGCCAGCTGCGGCAGGCGCAGGCGCGCGTCGAGACGGCTCATCGGCGTGCGGCGCTGTGCGGACGCGCCCACCACCGGTGGTGTAGCCGGCAGCCGCCAGGCCAGCAATGCCAGTGCCAGCAACGGCAGCAACGCGGCCACGTACAGCGCCAGCGAAAGATTGGTATAGGCCAGCCAGCCGGCAGCGGCCGGACCCAGTACCATGCCCAGCGCGTTGGCACTGCCCAGCCGGGCTAGGAAACTGGCGCGCTGCCCGGTCGGTGCCTTGTCGGCAATCAGCGCAGCGGCCGTGGGCGGCACGGCCGCGTAGAACAGCCCGATCAAGCCGCGCGCGCCCACCAGCACCAGCACCGACACCAGTACCGGCGGCACCGCCTGCAGGGCGACGTCGATGAACACCGCCAGTGCGATGTAGACCGCCGTATAGGCACTCATCGCCAGGATCAGCACGCGCTTGCGCCCAATGCGGTCGCTGAGCTGGCCCCAGGGGCGCGCGGCCAGCATCCACAACACGCCTGCGGCGGTGACCGACAGGCCGGCATGCCACTCGGACAAGCCGAGCATGCGGACCACCGGGCCGATCACGGCGACGAAGGACATCATCGCCATGGTGCCGATCAGGGCAGCCAACACCAGCGCCGGCAAGCCGGGAACGACGGGACGTGCGTGCATGGAACACCAGCCGTAACAGGAAAGGATGGCCGGGCACGCCTGCGCACCCCGCCCGGCACCGGCCCTGCTCAGGACCGGACGCCGCCCTTAAATGATAACGGCTCGTATTTGCATTTGATACCCATTCTCTTGAATGGGCGCGCAACAGTGGGTTCAGCGCATTGCATGCAGGCCGAGCAAGCCACGGCGCTTGAACCACCACTCCAGCGGCAGCGTCACCAGCGGCGGGATGGCTGCCAGCAGCGCCAGCGCACTGGCCCACCACGGCCAGCGCAGGCGCACCGCCGCGAACAGGGTGACTGCCACATAGACCAGGAAGGCCACGCCGTGCAGCGGCCCGAACAGCTTCACCAGCGCCACGTTGGCCATCGGGCCGTACTTCATCCACATGCCGATGAGCAGGCCGGCCCAGGTCACGGCCTCGATGAAAGCGACCGCGGCGAACAGACGTCCGGTCGGGTGCATGGGGGAACGTTGGGTCACGCGGGGCTCCAGCATCGGGGTATCAAATGCGAATGATACGCAGATGCGAACCCCATGTAGAGTCGAGCCGTGCTCGACTGCTGGAGCGTGCCCACCGAGGTGGACAGCTACCGGAGCGTGTGTGGCAGAACGTGCTCCCCGATCTCACGCAGCATCGCGTCCATCGGCCGCCCGTTGTCGACCAGGTTGAACATCACGTGCGCCACGCCCTGCGCACGCACGCGCAGCAGGTAGTCACGCAGGCCATCGCGGCCGACCTTCAGGCCCAGCGGCAGCGGCTCGGCTGGCGCCTGCGGATCGGCCTGCAGGTCCAGCAGCATCGACTGCACGAACGGCTTGGCTGGCCCACCACGCTGCACCAGCGCCTGCTGCCACAGGCCGATGCGCCCTTCCTGCGCGGCCTCCTCGCGGTGATAGGTGGCCCAGCCTTCGGCCTCGCGCGCGATCCACTGCAGGCTCTGCCGCGCGGTACCCACCACCAGCATCGGGATGCGGGTTGCCGGCGCCGGCAGCACGTCGAAGCCACCCGTCGCCTGCAGTACGGCGGTCCGCTCATCGGCCTCCGGTGACAGCGCCGCGCGCAGCAACGTCCAGCGCGCACGGAAGGTCGCCGCCCTGCCCTCCAGATCCTCGCCGAATGCGGCGAACTCTTCGGGGCGGTCCCCCGAACCCAGGCCCAGCACGAACCGTCCGCCGCTGATCCGGTCCAGGCTCAAGGCCGACTTCGCCACCTGCAGCGGCTGCCGCAATGGCAGCACGATGGCCGCGCTGCCGACCACGATGCGTCCGGTCGCGGCAGCCAGCATGCCCAGCCACAGGAACGGGTCATCCAGCGCGCTTGCTGTCGCGTCCGGACCCTGCGGCACCATCAGTGGTACATCACGCGTCCACAATGCGGCAAAGCCCAGATCATCGGCCAGTCGCGCAATGCGCCGCGCCTCATTCGGATCGGCCAGTCCATGCGCGGCGACAGGCGTCATCAGGCCCAGGCTCAGGCCCTGTTGCGGAAACAAGGCAGCGTAAGCAGGATTGAACTCACTCATGCCGCCAGCTTAGCGTGCAGGCCTGCGGCAACGATGACGCGCCGCCCACTACCGGAAGAACACTGCATGCCGACGATCCGCCCTGCCCACGTCGATGACCTGCCTGCGATCAGCGCGGTGTGCCTGGCCGCGTTCACTGCGGCGGTCGCGCCTTCGCTCAGCGCGGCCGGCATCGCCACCTTCGGCAGTGTCGCCGCTGCCGAAGCATTCGGCGCGCGCCTGCACGGTGACAGCCACATCCTGGTGGCCGAGCAGGACGGCCGTGTCGTCGGCGTGATCGAACTGAAGGAGGGCCGGCACCTTGCGATGCTGTTCGTCGATCCCGCCTGCCAGGGCCAGGGCATCGGCTATGCCTTGTTCGAGGCGGTGGTTCCACAGGTGCGCGAGCCGGTCATGACCGTGCGCGCCTCGCTCAATGCAGTACCGACCTACCTGCGCTATGGCTTTGCGCTGGACGGTGACGTCGGCGAGTTCAATGGGTTGGTGTATCAGCAGATGGTGCGGGCAGCGGCCTGAAGGCATCCGCCCGGCGTTGCCCGGCAATGCCCGGTGGGCGTCATGCCCTGCAGCACGCCCGTCATAAGCAAACTGAATCAGCGGGCTCCCCGGCGGTTCCTACAATGGCCTGTCACCCTGCCCTTCGAGATGCTGCCGATGCGCGTCGCGCTTTCCGTGTTGCTGCTGGCTTCGGCGCTGAGCGCCTGCACCCCGGCCCCGGTTTCCACCGCCAACTCCGCCGAGGCACCCGCGCCGGCGTCCGCCATTGCCTGGCGCCAGGGCGATGTGGACGATGCCTTCGCCGAAGCCGCCGACAGCGGCAAGCCGGTGCTGCTGTACTGGGGCGCGGTCTGGTGCCCTCCGTGCAACCAGCTCAAGGCGGGCCTGTTCAAGGACCCGGCCTTCATCGCGCTGACCAGCAAATTCGTTCCCGTCTATCTGGATGGCGACGAGGAAGGTGCGCAGGCCTGGGGCGAGCGCTTCGGCGTACGCGGCTATCCGACCCTGATCGTGCTGGACCCACAGCGCAACGAAATCACCCGCGTGGCCGGCGGCAATGACGCCGCCGAACTGACCCGGGCACTGACCGTTGCCGCAGGCCGCCGCAGTGCTGTTGCCGCCACCCTGGCCACCGCGTTGGCAACGCCGGACCGACTGGCCACCGAAGACTGGCAGGTACTGGGCGACTACGGCTGGGAAGTGGACGCAAACCGCCTGGCCGGCGAGCGCAGGAGCCAGGACGTACTGCGCCAGTTGTCCAAGGCCGCACCGGATGCCGCCCTGCAGCGCCGCTTCGCTCTGCTTGCCTTGGCAACGGCCGAAAAACCCGCTGCCTCGCCCACCGAAGTACGCGAGCTGCTGCAGGCAGTGCTGGCGCAACCGGCAGAAGTACGCCGCAACCGTGAGTTGCTGGGCTATGCAGGCGTGCAGCTGGTCAAGCAGGCCAGCGCTGGGCCAGCCACCAGCAACACGCTGGGACAGCAGCTGCTGGTCGCACTGGAGCGCGCGGACGCCGAGCGCGGTGATCGCGCGGACGACGCGTTGTCGCGTGCGCTGACCGAAGTATCGCTGGCCCGCCAGCAGCAGCCGAAGGGCGCACTGCCCGCGGCCCTGGTTGAGCGGGTCAAGCAGCGCGTGGCCGCTGCCGATGCCGCCGCCACCGATGCGCATGCGCGCCAGGCCACAATCAGCAGCGCGGTCTATGCCCTGCGTGAGGTCGGCGACGACGCGGGTGCCGAGGCGCTGTTGCTGGCCGAGCTGAAGCGCAGCGAACAGCCCTACTACTACATGCCCGAGCTGGCCGAACTGGCCGAGCAGCGCGGCGACACCGCCGGTGCGCTGGAGTGGCTGAAGCGTGCCTACGACGGTGCCCAGGGCCCGGCCACCCGCGTGCAATGGGGCGTGCTGTACGTGGAGGGCCTGCTGAAGCTGGCGCCGGACGATGCACCACGCATCGAGCAGGCCACCACCTCGCTGATCGCCGAACTGGAAGCGCAGCCGTCGGGCTACCACCAGCGCACCCGCCAGCGCTTCGAGCGGCTGGCCGGGCAGTTGAAGACGTGGAGTGGCAAGCACCAGGGTGCGGAGACACTGGCGCGGCTGCAGCAGCGGATGCAGCAGGTATGCGGTGACCAGGTGGATGGTGCGTGCAAGGACTGGTTGAGTTGAGTTGATGAAAACGCTGGCAGCGGGCACGTCAGCGCGCCGGTGAGGTTCGAAAAGCGGGTTCTGGTAGTGCCGGCCGCTGGCCGGCAACCCGACCTTCGCTGATTGCCGGCCAGCGCCCGGCACTACCATGCCGCTCCTGCTCCCTTTCACGCATTTCAATCCTTCCCCTTGACCTCAACCAATGTTGAGGTGCGATAACGATCTCCCCACGGCCAGCCCTCTGGCCTTCCCCACGGAGATTGCTTCGATGTCGTACTCGCTTCCCCCGCTCCCCTACGCCTACGACGCCCTCGAGCCGCATTTCGATGCGCGCACGATGGAGATCCACCACAGCAAGCACCACCAGACCTACGTCAACAATCTCAACGCCGCCATCGAGCAGTCCGGCATCGCCGAGCAGCCGGTCGAGGCGCTGATCGCCAACCTGGATGCCGTGCCCGAGGCCCAGCGTGGCGCGGTCCGCAACAACGGCGGTGGCCACGCCAACCACAGCCTGTTCTGGACCGTACTCAGCACCCACGGTGGTGCACCCGATGGTGAGCTGGCCGCCGCCATCGACCGCGATCTTGGCGGCTTCGATGCCTTCAAGGACGCCTTCACCAAGGCGGCGCAGACCCGCTTCGGCAGCGGCTGGGCCTGGCTGACCAGCGATCGCGATGGCCGCCTGCAGGTGGAAAGCAGCGCCAACCAGGACAGCCCGTTGATGGGTGCAGCCGTGGGCCTGTCGGGCAACACCCCGATCCTCGCACTGGATGTCTGGGAACACGCCTACTACCTGCACTACCAGAACCGTCGCCCGGACTACATCGGTGCGTTCTTCAACATCATCAACTGGGCCGAGGTCGGCCGGCGCTACCGCCAGGCCAGGGCCTCATGAGCGGCGAGACACTGCCGTACGCCGGGCCGTGGGCGGGGGTGTTCCCCGCCCCGGCCCCGGTGCCGTCGGTCGAGATGCCGCCGCGCGCACTGCGGCGGCTGCTCGGCCACTTTCCTACCGGCGTGGCCATCGTCTGCGCACGCGATGCGCAGGGCAAGCCCATCGGCCTGACCATCAATTCGTTCGTGCCGGTGTCATTGCAGCCGCCGCTGGTGCTGTGGAACCTGGCATTGCACGCGCAGAGCCTGTCCACCTTCCAGCGCGCCACCCGCTTTGCGATCAGCGTGCTGGCGGCCGACCAGGAAGCGCTGGCCCGGCGCTTTGCCGATCCGCAGGTACGCAACCGCTTCGACGGCCTGGCATTGCTGGATGACGATGAGGACGCCCCACCGCGCATCGCCGGTGCGGTCGCCCATCTCACCTGTACCCGCCACGCACAGTGGCCGGTGGGTGATCACCTGCTGCTGGCCGGCCGCATCATCGAAGTGCACGAGAACGGCGGCGCGCCGCTGCTGTTCCATCGCGGCCGCTTCCAGCCCGGCCCAGCCGAGCTGCTGGTGGAGGTGCGCTGATGAACATTGAAGCTCTGGAATGCATGCTTGCCGCCGGCAAGGACGGCGCGCTGCTGCGCTTCGGCCTGGGCAAGGGCTGGCTGGATGCCGGCAACCCGGTGCGCGCGGCCACCCATCTGGGCCGTTGCGTGGTGCTTGATCCGCAGTACTCGGCGGCCTGGAAGCTCCTGGGCAAGGCCTGGCTGGCCAGTGGCCAGCCGCAGGCGGCGCGCGAAGCATGGCAACGCGGCCTGAGCGTGGCCGGCAGCAAGGGCGACCAGCAGGCACGCAAGGAAATGCAGGTGTTCCTGCGACGCCTGGACCGCGAGCAGGCGGACCTGGCGAAAGCGGGCTGAGTCGATCAGCCCGCGTTGGCCGATGCCGGTGCGGACATGATGTCCGACATCGGCAGGCGGCGCGGCTTGCTCGGGAACGCGTGACGCAGGATGCGCCAGACCACCTGGCCGAACTGGCGCGGCAGCGAGCCGTTGTTGTAGTGCTGGCCGTAGCGGCGGCAGATGTCCTTCACTTCCTTGGCGATGGCCGCATAGCGGTTGGCCGGCAGGTCCGGGTAGAAGTGGTGCTCGATCTGGTGGCTGAGGTTGCCCGACAGCACGTTGATCAGGAAGCCGCCGCTGATGTTGGACGAACCCCGCAGCTGGCGCAGGTACCAGTGGCCGCGCGATTCATTGCGCAGGCATTCCTTCGGGAAGGTTTCCGATTCGGCTGTGAAGTGGCCGCAGAAGATGATCACGTAGGTCCAGATGTTGCGCAGGCCGTTGGCGACCAGGTTGCCCAGCATCACGGTGAGGAAGAACGGGCCGGCCAACAGCGGGAAGAACACGTAGTCCTTCAGCACCTGGCGGGCCATTTTCCGCGCCACCGGGCGGGTCTGCATCCACATCGCACGGCCGCTGATGCGGCCCTTCAGCCAACGGCCCAGGCGCAGGTCCTGCGCGGCCACGCCCCACTGGAACAGCAGCGCGAAGATCGGTGCGATGATCGGCTGCAGCAGGTAGAACGGCTTCCAGCGCTGTTCCGGGAAGATGCGTAGCAGGCCGTAGCCGATGTCATCGTCCATGCCACGCACGTTGGTGTAGGTGTGGTGGCGGAAATTGTGGGTCTTGCGCCAGTTGTCGGCGGTGGCAACGATGTCCCACTCATAGGTGTTGCCGTTGAGCTTGGGGTCGCCGGTCCAGTCGAACTGGCCGTGCATGACGTTGTGGCCCAGCTCCATGTTCTCCAGGATCTTTGACAGCGCCAGCAGCAGCGTGCCGGTGATCGCAGCCGGCCACAGCAGCGGCATCCAGAACAGTGGCGAGAACGCCGCCAGGAACAGCAGGCCACGGCCGCCCACGCCGAACCAGCGCACGGCGGCGGCAACGCGGCGGATATAGCGGGTGTCGGAGGCGCCGAGGCTGCCGATCACACGGTCGCGGATCGCGTCGAGTTCCTCACCGAAGGCATGCATCTCGGCAGTACTCAGGGCACGGTCGGTAGCGCGGGTCATGGCAGGCGTCCTCAGAGATCCAAAGTCAGGTCGGTGGTCGGTGCGCTCACGCAGATCCGCACCGGCTGTGCCGATTCGGACTGCAGGTCGCCAGTGCGCAGATGGCGGGTGGCGCCACTGACGCGATCACAGGTGCAGGTATTGCAGATGCCCATGCGGCAACCATGCTTGGGCTTGATGCCATGGGCTTCCAGGCTTTCCAGCAGCGAGCGGCCACGCGGCACGCTCAGCTGGCGGCCACTGCGCGCGAGCGTCAGCGACACCTCGCCTTCGCTGCTGGCATCGCGCAGCGGCGCCGGCGGGGTGAAGGCTTCGGCCTGGAAGCCAGCCACCTGGTGCGCCAGGCGCTCACGCGCGGCAGCAACGAAGCCGTCCGGGCCGCAGGCCAGCACATGGCGCTGCGCCAGCGGCGTGTCATCGCCGGCCACCTGCAGATCATGGGTATCGATTCGCGCGGCCGGCGCCTCACCCTCGCGGGTGGTCAGCAGGTGCACGCGCAGGTTCGGATGGGCCGCGGCCAGCGCCTGCAGTTCATCACGGAACTGCAGATGGGCGGCGGTGCGCTCCCAGTAGAACAGGTCCACCGGCGCTGCCGGCGGGCGCTGGCAGGCGTCGCGCAACAGGCTGCGCATCGGCGTGATGCCACTGCCAGCCGCCAGCAGCAGCACCGGCGCCGCGGCCGGCATATGGAACTCGCCGAAGGCGGCATCGAGGCGGAACAGTTCGCCCGGCTGCGCGTGGTTGACCAGATGCTGGCTGACCCGGCCGCCGTCGATCGCCTTGACGGTGATCGCCAGCTCGCGCCGACCCAGCGCGGTGGGGCTGTAGCTGCGCTGCCACAGGCGTCCTTCAATCTCGACGCCGAGGGTGACGTGCTGGCCGGCACGCATGCCGGCCCAGTGCCGGTTGGTGCGCAGGATCAGGGTCGCCGCGCCCTCGCCGGCCGGCTCACGCCGGACCAGGCTGGCCACCGGCTCACGCAGGGTCCACAGGGGATTGAGCTGGCCCGCCCAGAAATCGAACAGCGACGGCGAGACCCAGCGGTACGGAGAGAACAGGGACGGACGGACGACAGCGCTCATGAGCGAACTATACGGGCGCACATACACCTGTGTATACATGTGTATATTGAACCGGATTGGGTATGATTCAGCCTCGCCCCACCGGAACCCCCATGGCCGCCGCCACCGCCTTGTCGACGCCCGAAGATGCCAACAGCCCGGCCCGCCGTACGGTGAGCCGCGAGGATCTGCTGGCCGCCGCCCTGAAACTGATCGGGCCGCACCGCAGCCTGTCGACGCTCAGCCTGCGCGAAGTGGCACGTGAGGCCGGCATCGCGCCGAACAGCTTCTACCGTCAGTTCCGCGACATGGATGAACTGGCCGTGGCGCTGATCGACGCCGCCGGCCGCTCGCTGCGCACCATCATCGGCGAGGCCCGCCAGCGCGCCACCTCCACCGCCACCAGCGTGGTGCGCGTTTCCGTGGAGACCTTCATGGAGCAGCTGCGCGCCGACGACAAGCTGCTGCACGTGCTGCTGCGCGAAGGCGCGGTCGGCTCGGACGACTTCAAGCACGCGGTCGAACGCGAACTGCACTACTTCGAGGAAGAGCTGCAGCACGACCTGGTGCGTCTGGCCGCACTGGATGGCGCCGTACTGCATGCCCCGGAACTGGTGGCCAAGGCCATCACCCGGCTGGTGTTCGCGATGGGCGCCACCGCCATGGACCTGCCGCCGGAGAAGGATCCGGAGCTGGTCGAACAGATCTCCACGATGATCCGCATGATCATCGTCGGCGCCCGCACCCCCGCCGCGTTCCGCCGCGGCTGATCAATCTCTCCCTGGGCCGGATCCCTTTCCGCAGGAAAGGGCCCTGCCCCGCACACCCCGACTCCAGCCTCCCACACGGCACCGCCGTGCCGGTGAACTGCGGGCGCCATCACAGATCTGTGTCGCAAATGCGCAGGTTGGACATCCTGCACGCGCCATTCACTGCGCTCTCACGCACGCTGAATTATTCAGACCGCGCGCTCCATTCAGTTTGGTGAGTTATTGAACGACGTTTGAATCCGGCAAGTGCCGCTGCAGTCGTTTCAGATTAATTGCATGGCCCAGGCAAGACCCGATCCGCACAGTGCCGCCTCCGGCCCTGCGGATGCAGGTCCCACCCCAATGAGCTTCAAGGAGAAACACCCATGCGCATGATGCAGTTCACGCCGATGCTTGCTTCCACTCCCCCGGTGCGCTCACGACTTGGCCTGGCCGCAGTCGCCTCCTTGCTCTTCAGTGCCGCAGGCGTAACCGGCGCAGCAACCGTCAACCCCGGGCAGACAGTAACTGTCACGCCTGGCAGCACGCTGGAAGGTGAGGCCTTCTCCGTCAATGGTGGAGCGCTGATCGTCCAGAACGCCAGAACTTCCACGATCACCGGTCGCTACGCGGGCAGCGCCCCTGCTTCCATCGCGCTGCAGGACGCCACGGTCACCGGCGGAGGCATAAACAGCCTGGTCAACAGCAACGCCGTCATCCAGGACTCGAATATTGACGGCCGTATCACGCTGTCCACGACTGTGGGCGCTTCTGCGCTTCCACGCTCTCACGTGTCGTTGATTCGAAGCACCGTTGCCGGATCCGGAGGCATCTCTTTCGCCGCATCGGCGGGTGGTCGCCTCGATAGCGAAGCCACCCTGTTCAACAATCGAATTCTCGTCACCGGCGCCACGGTCAATCTCAACGCCGGGACGTCCGTCAAAGGGGATACCAACGGCATCTCCGTCAATTACAACGGTGATACAAGATTTGCGGAGAACTTCAGCGAGTGGGGACTGACAATCGATGGATCCTCGGTCGCCGGAACCGCAGGGAGTGCGATCCTCGTCACCCGCGGTAGCGGTGACGAGACCGTACGCATCACCGCTCAGAACGGCGCCACGCTCACGGGCGGCAACGGCGTAATGATCGAAGCGCGCGACAACGCCCTGCTCGACTTCACCGCCCGCACCTCCACACTCAAGGGCGATATCACCATTGCCGATACCGCCACCGCAAAGGTCAGGCTGCTTGACGGCCTCGACCTCACCGGCCGCATCCTCGGCCCGGCCGACGTCATCGTCGACCAGGGCGGCCGCTGGACACTGTCCGGCGACAGCAACACCGGCAACCTCACCCTGGGTGCAGGCAGCAACATCTTCCTCGGTGCAGCGGGCACTGCGGCCTATCCGCAGCTGACCGTCAACGGCAACTACAGCGGCAATGGCGGCACCCTGCACTTCAACACCGTGCTGGCCGGCGACGACGCAGCAAGCTCGCGCGTGCATGTCACCGGCGATACCAGCGGCACCACCCAGGTCACCGTCAACAACATTGCCGGTGCTGGCGCACAGACCGTCAACGGTATTCCGCTGGTGCAGGTGGACGGTGCCAGCAATGGCCACCTCGCGCTGCAGGGCCGCGCCATCGGTGGCATGTACGAGTATTTCCTGCGCAAGGGCACTCCGGGCGCGACCAACGGCAACTGGTACCTGACCTCGGCCTACACCGGCAATCCGTGCGATATCAATCCGTCGCTGCCGGAGTGCCAGGGCACTGGTCCGGTGGATCCGGTCGATCCTGTGGACCCGGTCGATCCGGTGGACCCGGTCAATCCCGTCGATCCGGTCCCCGTGCTGCGTCCGGAGCCGGGCGCGTACCTGGCCAATCAGGCCGCGGCCGTGCAGATGTTCCAGCTGCGCCGCCATGACCGCGGCGAGCCCGGTTTCGACCGCGCCCGCATCGGCACCTGGGTGCGCGCCGGGCGTGACCAGCTGCAGGCCAACGTGGCCGGCCAGGTCGATGCCCGTACCCACATCAACACCCTGCAGCTGGGCAGCGATGTCTGGCGCTGGGGCGATGGCCGTGGCCAGGTCGGCGTGATGCTCGGCACCGGCGACGCGACCACACAGGCGGTGTCGACGCTGAGCGGTTATGGCACCCGCGGCAAGGTCAAGGGCAAGTCGGCCGGTGTCTACCTGGGCTGGGTGCAGGATGCACAGAGCAGTGCCGGCCTGTATGTGGACGGCTGGCTGCAGGCGGCGCGCTTCGACAACGAAGTGCAGGGCGAAGGCATCGCCCGTGAAACCTACGACTCCAGGACCCGCAGTGCATCGCTGGAAGCCGGTTATGCCTGGGCCATCCGCAGCAGTGAGGCCAGCACGCTGTACCTGCAGCCGCAGGCGCAGCTGACCTGGACCGACTACGACGGCGACAGTCTGGTTGAAAACAATGGCACCACGGTCGAAGACGGTCGCGGCGGCGGCCTCAACAGCCGCCTCGGCGTACGCCTGTTTGGCCAGGGCACGCTGCAGGGCAACCGCGTGCAGCCGTTCCTGGCGGCGAACTGGCTGCGCGGGCAGCGCGATGAGGCCATGCGCTTCAACAGTGAGTCGTTGAGCGCGAAGACGCCGGAGAACCGCTACGAAGTGCAGGCCGGTGCCCAGCTGCAGCTGGGCCAGCTTTGGAGCGCATGGGGTGACCTGCGTGTGCAGCGCGGCGACAGCGGCTACCGCAACCATGGTGCTCAGGTGGGTCTGCGCGCCGCCTGGTAAGGCCAACGCCGCCCCGGGCCCAGGCCCGGGGCGGCGTTCCTCAACTCCCCTCGCACCCTGCCGGGCATGACATCCGGCAGGGTTCTGGCGCTTACTTGTAATGTTATAACATCGTCGTCCGCGATGTTCTGATCCCGCTTTCGGCTTCGTGATTGCACGGACTTATTTATATAGCCGTTGCTATATCTATAACCCTCTGCTTTCATATGCGTCAGCCAGGTCGCCCTCGCCGCCTTTCCTCTCCCAAGGACGACGCCTTCATGCCCGTTGCCACACCCCTCTTCCATCGGCTGCCCCTGGCCGCCGCCATCGCCCTGACCCTGCCGCTGCCCGCACTGGCCGCCACACCGAAGCCGACCGAGCTGGACCGCGTGCAGGTGAAGGTCAGCACCGCCACCCGCAGCGAACGCCTGCTGTCCGATGTCCCGATCCGCACCGAAGTGCTGCGCAAGGAAGACATCGCGTTGCGCGCGGCCACCGACTTCTCCCGTGCCGCCGAGCTGATCAACGGCCTGCGCGTGGAAAGCAACTGCCAGAACTGCAACACCAGCGAAGTACAGCTGCTGGGCCTGCCCGGTGCCTACAACCAGCTGCTGTTCGATGGCATCCCGCTGCTGTCCACGCTGGGCAGCGTGTACGGCCTGGAACAGATCCCGGCCGGGTTCGTCGACCGCATCGAAGTGGTCAAGGGCGGTGGCTCGGCGCTGTACGGCCCGGGTGCGGTTGCCGGTGTGATCAACCTGATTCCGCCGCTGCCGGCGCGCAGCGGTGGCCATGTGCAGGCCGGCGTGGATGTCCTGAAAGGCACGCCGCAGAAGAACGCCGACGTGCGGCTGGACCTGGTGGCCAAGGAAGCAGACGCCGGCCTGTCGGTGATTGCCCAGCGCAACTGGAACAGCGGCATCGACTACAACGGTGACGGCTACACCGAAATCACCCGCAAGAACCTCAAGGTCGGCGGGCTGCAGGCCTGGTACGCACCGACGCCGGGAACGCGGCTGCGCCTGGACCTGCAGGTGACCGATGAAACCCGGCGTGGCGGCAACCGCCTGGACCAGCCGGAATACCTGGCCAACATCGCCGAATCGCTGGATACGAAATACCGCCGCGGCAGCGTGTCGTGGGACCAGGAAGTCAATGCCGACGTCGATTTCCGCCTGGCCTACGCCTTCGCCGACATTGACCGCGACAGCTTCTATGGCGGTCTGGGCGACGTCGTTACCGATCCGTCCGCGCCGGGCTATGACCCGTCGCAGCTGGACCCGAACGTGGCCGGCAGCGCGGCCTCGCGTTCGTGGCGCCAGTACGGCCGCACCCACAACCCGCTGCACTACATCGACAGCCAGTTGAACTGGCGGCTGGGCGCGCACGCGCTGGCCTTCGGCGTGCAGTACAAGCATGAGGCGCTGCGCGACGACAACCGCACCGGGGATGGCCAGCGCCTTGCGGTGCTGGAAGACGCCACCTTCCACAACCTGGGCGCCTTCATCCAGGACGAATGGAGTCTGCGCGACAACGTCGACGTGGTGCTGGGTGCACGCGTGGACAAGAGCTCGGAGCTGGACAGCGCGGTGTTCTCGCCGCGCATCGCGCTGGCCTGGCAGGCCACGCCGAACCTGAAGTGGCGTGCCGGCATCGCCACCGGCTTCCGTGCACCGGAAATCTTCGTCGAGGACGTGCATGTCGACACGCTGGGTGGCGAACAGGTGCGCGTGCGCAACACCGACGGCCTGAAGGAGGAGCGCGCGTTGACCACCCTGTTCGGCTTCGACTGGCGCTCGGACCCGGCCAATCCGGTATGGAGCTGGGATGCCACCGCCTCCTATGCACGCATCCGCGACACCTTCGCGCTGGGCGAGATCCAGCGTGGCGATGACGGACAGCTGAGCCAGCTGCGCTACAACGCTTCCGGCTCCAACGTGCTGGGCGCGGAAACCAACCTGGGCTGGCAGCCGTCGCCGCAGTGGCGCCTGACCGCGGGTGCCTCGTGGTACCGCTCACGCTTCCGCGAACCACAGCGCATCTTCGACGACACCGGCGATGGAGGCGACACCGTGATCGAAAGCCGCGACTACCTGAAGACCCCGCGCTGGACCGGCCTGGCCCAGCTCAGCTGGATGCCCGCCGAGCCGTGGGAAACCTTCGTCGCGCTGCGCCACACCGGCCCGATGTCGGTGCTGAACAACCGGCTGGGCGAGCTGCACCGTACGCGCTCGTTCCTGGTCACCGATCTCGGGGCGCGCTGGCACCGGCATCTGGGCGCGCAGGCGCAGCAGGAAGTGTCGGTAGCCGCTGGCGTCAAGAACGTGTTCGATCAGCGCCAGAAGGATCTGGAAGTGGGCGCGCTGCGTGACAGCGACTATGTCTACGGGCCGCGCTTCGCGCGCTCGTGGTACGTCAACCTGCGCTATGCGTTCTGAAGCACTGCGAGCGCTGCTGCTGGCCTGTGCCGTGCTGCTGGCCGCTCCGGCGATGGCTGCGGACCTGCACGCGCAGGTTTCGGCCTCGTTGATGCGGCCGGAACAGCGCTCGCTGCGGCCGATGCAATGGACGCCGCCGCCGAAGCTGGTGGCGCTGTACTTTGGTGCCGACTGGTGTGCACCGTGCCATGCCTTTGTACCCACCTTGCGCAGCGTGCGCGACGCGTTGCGCGAGGCCGGCGCCGATACCGAAGTGGTGTACGTCAGCCTGGATGAGAGCGAGGCCGCGCTGCGCCGCTACATGCACGCGCAGGACATGCCGTGGCCGGTGCTGGACCCGCGCCGCACCGCGCGCATGCCGGCACTGCAGGCGTTGGCTGGGCTGGCACCGCCGAATCTGGTACTGATCGATGCCGACGGCACGGTGCTGGCCAATGGCTGGCAAGGGCGACGCTACGACGGCCTGCAGCCAGTGCTGAAGGAATGGACGAAACGGGCGTGCGCGCAGGAACAGGCACGCTGCCCGCCTGGATTGTAGGGTCGCGCGAAATGCCGCCGGGCATGGCCCGGCGCTACCGTTACAGCGCCCCGCCCTCGGCCTTGCGCACGAACGCTTCAAACAACGCCAGCGTCTGCTCGCTCACATGGTGCTCGATGCCCTCGGCATCGCGCCGCGCGGTATCCGCGTCCACGCCCAGCGCCAGCAGGAAACGCTCCACGGTCTGGTGGCGCTGGCGGCTGGCGTGGGCCAGCGCCTCGCCTTCCGGGGTCAGGAACACGCCACGGTACGGCCGCTGTACCACCCAGCCATCACGGGCCAGGCGCCGCAGCATCTTCGCCACGGTGGGCTGGGCCACGCCCAGGCGGGTGGCGATGTCGACCTGGCGGGCCTCGCCGCCGTCGGCCAGCAGGTCCGAAATCAGCTCGACATAGTCCTCCACTAGCTCCATCCGGTGCGCCTCGCGCACTTGCCGGAAGCTCTCGACCTGGCGCTCGGCCTCGATCAAGGGGGTGCTTTTCAGCGATGTCGAATCGTCGGTCTTGCCCACGCCTGCGCCTGTCCTTCCGGGGTGATCCGGTGTTGAACCTGAATTCTGGACCAGTAACGCGATAAAGACGATTGTTTCACATTGCTAATGACTATAGCAGGTGCTATATTCGGACCCATGAACACCCTGGCACCCCGCGACCCTTCGGCCTCCACTGCGGCCAGCCTGGGTGCGCTCAACGCCTCGGTGGCGGTGCCCGACAAGGGTCACTGGTGGTTCCGCTTGCTGGCCTTCCTCGGCCCGGGCTACATGATCTCGGTCGGCTACATGGACCCGGGCAACTGGGCCACCGACCTCGCCGGCGGTTCGCGCTTCGGCTACCTGTTGTTGTCGGTCATCCTCATTTCCAACCTGATGGCGGTGATCCTGCAGGCGCTGTCTGCGCGGCTCGGTATCGCCACCGGCATGGACCTGGCCCAGGCCTGCCGCGCGCGTTACCCGAAGCCGGTGAACCTGGCGCTGTGGGCGCTGTGCGAGGCGGCGATCATCGCCTGCGACCTGGCCGAAGTGATCGGCACCGCGATCGCATTGAAGCTGCTGTTCGACCTGCCGCTGCTGTGGGGCGCGGTGATCACCGCCCTGGACACGCTGCTGGTACTGCTGCTGATGAACCGCGGCTTCCGTGCGCTGGAGGCCTTCGTGATCGCGCTGCTGATGGTGATCTTCGCCTGCTTCGTGGTGCAGATCGCGATGGCTGCGCCGCCGGTGATGGCAGTGCTGGGCGGCTTCATTCCGCGCGCGCAGGTGGTGACCGATCCGCACGCGCTGTACATCGCGATCGGCATCATTGGTGCCACGGTGATGCCGCACAACCTGTACCTGCATTCGTCCATCGTGCAGACCCGTGCCTACCCGCGCACCGATGAGGGCCGTCGCAGCGCGCTGCGCTGGGCGGTGACCGACAGCACCCTTGCGCTGACCCTGGCACTGTTCATCAACGCCAGCATCCTGATCCTGGCGGCGGCGGTGTTCCATGCCAATGGCCGTTTCGACGTGGAAGACATCGAGCAGGCCCACCAGCTGCTGGCGCCAATGCTGGGCGTGGGCGCGGCGGCGACGTTGTTCGCGGTGGCCCTGCTGGCCTCGGGCCTGAATTCGACAGTGACCGCCACGCTGGCCGGCCAGATCGTAATGGAAGGTTTCCTGCACCTGCGCCTGCCGCCGTGGCTGCGGCGGCTGATCACGCGCGCACTGGCAATCATTCCGGTGGTGGTGGTGATCATGCTGTTCGGCGACCAGGGCGCGGTAAAGCTGCTGGTGCTGAGCCAGGTGGTGCTGTCGATGCAGCTGCCGTTCGCGATCATCCCACTGGTGCGGATCGTGACCGACAAGGTGACGATGGGCGCGTTGGTAGCCCCGCGCTGGCTGGGCGCGATCGCCTGGGTGATCGCGCTGGTGATCGTGGGGTTGAACGTGAAGCTGCTGGTCGACACCTTCAGCGGCGGGTAATGCCAGATCCAGGGGTTGGACCCAGTAGCAACTGTCTTGTCAGGGGCAGCCGAGGGCCACCTCGGCGTCTCGCTTACGGGCGTTGAGGATCACCAGCATTTTGCGCATGACCGCCACGAGCGCCACCTTGCTCGCTTTGCCCTTGGCCTTCAGGCCAGCGT